>NZ_JAFCTN010000003.1:6042-84938 GCF_049896045.1 Pseudomonas sp. PWP3-1b2 | reverse complement strand
TTAAGGAGCTATATCATGCGTGAATTGATTCGAATGATCTCTAGCGCCGGTACTGGTCACTTCTACACTACCGACAAGAACAAGCGTACTACCCCGGACAAGCTCGAAAAGAAAATGTTCGACCCGCGCGTTCGCAAGCACGTGATCTACAAAGAAGGCAAAATCAAGTAATTGATTTTCCTCCTTGTGAAAAAAAGCCCGTCTCTCACGATTCGGGCTTTTTTTTGCCTGTGATTTGCTGATCAGGCTTTCTGTTCGAACACCACGTAGATCTTGCGGCACGCTTCCAGCACTTCCCAGGTGCCGCTGAACCCGGCCGGGATCACAAAGCGGTCGCCAGAGCGCAAGGTCTTGGCGTTGCCGTCCGCATCGCGCAGCACCGAAACGCCTTGCACAATTTCACAGTATTCATGCTCGGTGTAATTGACCTTCCATTGCCCGACTTCGCCCTCCCAGACGCCGGCGCTCATTTGGCCGCACGGGCTGTTGTAGTGGTTGTAAATCGTTTGCTCGGGATCGCCCTTGAGGATTTTCTCGGCGGCGGGGCGGTAGCGGTCTGGGGCGGTGTTGGCCTGGCTGAAGTCGACGATGTCCTGGATGCTCATGTGCGTGTCCCGTCTGGCCTGCGGTTGGAGAGCCCAAAGTCTATGTTTATTAAAATGAACATCGCAAGGGCGTTTACCGCCGTTATGTCAAATATATTGAAACATCCCCAGCCGCTGGTTTAGGGTGGCAGCTGCCTTGAGCCGAGCAGGCTGGCCGGGCAAGAATTCTTTGAGGCTGCCGGGGGACATCACCTGGCCCTTGCATTCAACAAGAGGAGGACACTCGCATGACCACCCTGACCCGTGCCGATTGGGAACAACGCGCCAAGGATCTGAAGATCGAAGGCCGCGCCTACATCAATGGCGAATACACCGCTTCTGCTTCCGGCGAGACGTTCGAATGCATCAGCCCGGTCGATGGCCGTCTGCTGGCCACTGTTGCCAGCTGTGACGTCGCCGACGCCCAGCGCGCCGTGGAAAACGCCCGCGCCACCTTCAATTCCGGTGTTTGGTCGCGCCTGGCGCCGGCCAAGCGCAAGGCCGCCATGCTCCGTTTCGCCGCGCTGCTCAACGCGAATGCCGAAGAACTGGCGCTGCTCGAAACCCTCGACATGGGCAAGCCCATCTCCGACTCCCTGGGCATTGACGTGCCTGGCGCAGCCAATGCCCTGAGCTGGAGCGGCGAGGCGATCGACAAGATTTATGACGAAGTCGCCGCCACACCGCACAATCAATTGGGTCTGGTAACCCGCGAGCCAGTCGGCGTGGTCGGCGCTATCGTGCCGTGGAACTTCCCGTTGATGATGGCCTGCTGGAAGCTCGGGCCTGCGCTCTCCACCGGTAACTCAGTGATCCTCAAGCCGTCTGAAAAATCCCCCCTGACCGCCATCCGCATCGCAGCATTGGCAGTTGAAGCCGGCATTCCTAAAGGCGTGCTCAACGTGCTGCCGGGTTATGGCCACACCGTGGGCAACGCATTGGCGGTGCACATGGACGTGGACACCCTGGTGTTCACCGGCTCGACCAAGATTGCCAAACAACTGTTGATCCGCTCCGGCGAATCAAACATGAAGCGCGTCTGGCTGGAAGCTGGCGGCAAGAGCCCGAACATCGTATTCGCCGATGCTCCGGACCTCAAAGCCGCCGCCGAATCCGCCGCCGGCGCCATCGCCTTCAACCAGGGCGAAGTCTGCACCGCAGGTTCGCGTCTGCTGGTGGAGCGCTCCATCAAGGACACCTTTCTGCCGCTGGTGATCGAAGCCCTCAAAGGCTGGACGCCGGGCAACCCGCTGGACCCGGCAACCAATGTCGGCGCACTGGTGGACACCCAGCAGATGAATACCGTGCTGTCCTACATCGAAGCCGGCCACGCCGACGGCGCCAAGCTGGTGGCGGGTGGCAAGCGTACGCTGGAAGAAACCGGTGGCACCTATGTCGAACCGACGATTTTCGACGGCGTGACCAACGCCATGAAAATCGCCCAGGAAGAGATCTTTGGCCCCGTCCTGTCGGTGATCACTTTCGACAGCGCCGAAGAAGCCATCGCAATCGCCAACGACACCATCTACGGCCTGGCCGCAGCGGTGTGGACGGCGGATATCTCCAAGGCGCACCTGACCGCCAAGGCTCTGCGTGCCGGTAGCGTGTGGGTCAACCAATACGACGGCGGCGACATGACCGCACCGTTTGGTGGCTTCAAACAATCGGGTAACGGCCGCGACAAGTCGCTGCATGCGTTCGATAAGTACACCGAGCTGAAGTCGACCTGGATCAAGCTCTAAGCAAACCGCTGATCCCCTGTAGGAGCCAACCTGTGTGGGAGCTGGCTTGCCTGCGATAGCATCACCGAGGTGTGACTGACACACCGAGGTGCCTGCATCGCGGGCAAGCCCGGCTCCCACATAAGCTCGCTCCTACAGTTCGTTTTGAATCCTCAAAATTATCCACAGGAGCGTGGACATGCGTTGGGCGACTTACTTCGCCGTCCTGGCCTCGGTGCTCAGCGTCGGCCTGGCGTTGGGCGTCAGCATGCCGCTGGTGTCCTTGCGTCTTGAAGGCTGGGGCTACGGCAGTTTCGCCATTGGCGTAATGGCGGCGATGCCGGCGTTTGGCGTGCTGTTGGGGGCCAAGGTTTCCAGCCGACTGGCTTCCTGGCTCGGCACTGCGAGCCTGATGCGTATGTGCCTGTGGGCCGGCGCCGTCTCCATCGGCTTGCTGGCGATCCTGCCCAGTTACCCGGTGTGGTTGGTGTTGCGCCTGATGATCGGCGTGATCCTGACCATCGTATTTATCCTCGGCGAAAGCTGGATCAACCAGCTGGTGGTGGAGCGATGGCGCGGCCGGCTGGTGGCGCTGTATGGCTGCACCTATGCCTTGAGCCAATTGTCCGGGCCGCTGCTGCTGGGCGTGTTGGGTACGGACCATGACTACGGTTTCTGGGTGGGTGTGGGTCTGTTGATGGTGGCGCCGCTGCTGTTGCTGGGGCGCTCCGGCGCACCCACCGCCGAGTCCTTCAGCGTGACCTTCGGCGACCTGTGGCGCTTCTGCCTGAGCCTGCCGGCGATCGCCTGGGCGGTGGCGCTGTTCGCCGCGTTCGAAGCGATGATTCTGACGCTGCTGCCGGTGTATTGCCTGCAACAGGGTTTCAGCGCCGAGATCGCTTTGGCGATGGTCAGCACGGTGGTCGTGGGCGACGCGCTGCTGCAATTGCCGATTGGTGCGCTGGCGGACTACCTGCCGCGACGCACGTTGTTCCTGAGCTGTGCGGTGCTTCTGCTGGTGTCGAGCCTGGCGATTGCGCCGCTGATGCACACGGCACTGATCTGGCCGGTGTGGGTGCTGTTTGGCGCCAGTGCCGGTGGGTTGTTCACCCTGTCGTTGATTCTGATCGGCGAGCGGTATCGTGATGATGCGCTGGTGCGCGCCAATGCTCACATCGCGCAGTTGTGGGGGATCGGCTGCCTGATCGGGCCGCTGGTGGCGGGAGCGGGGAGCCAGTGGATCAGTGGGCATTCGCTGCCGCTGCTGATGGCCGCAGGGGCGCTGGGGTTGGTAGTGCTGTTATTGCGCCAAGGCGCGTTCGGCGCCGCTCAGCCTGCCTAGCACTTGAAATGCAATCAACTGTGGGAGCAGGCAAGCCAGCTCCCACAGATTGGGCCTTAGAGCATGCGTTCTAGGCCAACGGATGTGGCGAACCATGCATTAAACCGCCGCCACCAATTGCCAGGCTCACGCGTCAGGGTATGCAACTGGCCGTTATCCTCCGTCTCCCACACCACCTGGCCATTCTGCAGCTTCGCCTCATAACTCAACGCGGGCGCCATGCCTTGCAGCGCCAGGTTACGCACGTGCTCCGCCAGCTCTGGGCTGTCCACCAGCACGCCGACTTCAGTGTTCCACAGCACCGAGCGCGGGTCGAAGTTGAATGAGCCGATAAACGACTTCTGCCGATCAAAGATCATTGCCTTGCTGTGCAGGCTGGAGTCAGAACCGTGGAAGATGCCCCGGCGAAACAAGTGTGAGCCGCTGCCGGCGCTCGGGTCGCCCGGCTGGCGGCGCAGTTCGTAGAGTTTCACCCCGTGCTCCAGCAGCGCCTTGCGATAGGGCGCATAGCCGCCGTGCACGGCAGGTACATCGGTGGCTTCCAGGGAGTTGGTCAGCAGGCTCACCGCCACGCCCGCGTCGGCGCGGCCGGTCAGGTACACCAGCCCCGGTTGGCCCGGCACGAAGTACGCCGAGATCATCATCAGCTCATGGTTGACGCCCTCAAGCTCCGGCGCCAGCTGGGTGGTCAGCAACAACCGAGGGTCCGGCTCGGCCTTGGCCAGCACCTTGCTCGGCGCATCCCACAGCGCCTGGTTCCAGGCCCAGATCAGTTCGCGGCGCCAGATGTCCATGCGCGGCTGGGTCTGATAAGTACGCAGACGGTTATACAGCGCGTGATTTTGCTGGCGCGATTCGGCCAGCGACGCCTCCAGGCGCACGCGCGCGGCGGCCAGGTCGCCCTTGGAAGGCAGGTTGGAGACGAACTCATCGATAGGTTTGCTAAGGGCGCTGTTCCAGTACTGATCGAAACTGTGGCCCAGTTGCTCCGCCACCGGCCCGACGCTGAGCATGTCGATGTCGGTGAAGTTCAGGTTGGGCTCGGCATCGAAATACTCATCGCCCAAATTACGCCCGCCCACGATGGCCACGCTGTTGTCCGCCAGCCACAGCTTGTTGTGCATGCGCCGGTGTTGCAGCGACAGGTTGAACAGCCGGCCCATGGCCCGCGTCACGCCAGTGCTGCGCCCCAGGTTCAGCGGGTTGAACAGGCGAATCTCGATCTTGGGGTGGGCGGCGAGGGTGGCGATAATCTGGTCGAGGCCGTCGCTGGTGGTGTCATCCAGCAGGATGCGGATGCGCACGCCACGGTCGGCGGCCTTGAGCAATTCATCCACAAGCATGCGGGTGCTGATGCCGTCGTGGACGATGTAGTACTGCAGGTCGAGGCTGGTCTGGGCGTTGCGGATCAGCTCGGCGCGGGCCATGAACGCCTCGCTGCTGTTGGGCAGCAGACGAAAGCCGGAACGGCCTTGGTATGGCGCCGCCTGGGCCTGGATCGAGCGGCCGAAGGAGGATTGCGCGGCGGGCAGGGCGTCGCTGGGGATGCGCGGCACATCTACGGTGGCGCACCCGCTCAAGGCCAGGGCGCCGAGCAGGAAAAATGGTAAAAGCCGTCGAATCATCAAGGGCGCTGCTTCCAGGTCAGGGCGATTGTGGGCATATGACGGCTATTTCTCGCGAAAGGTCAGTCTGCAGCCTCGGCCAGCATCGCGATTGCGGCGGCACCGACTTTACGCACGGCTTCTTCAATCTGTGCGGTTGGCTTGGCCGCGTAGTTCATGCGCAGGCAGTTGCGGTACTTGCCGGACGCCGAAAAGATACTGCCCACGGCCACCTGTACGCCCTGTTCCACCAGCAGGCGGTTGAGCTTGAGGGTGTCAAAGCCTTCCGGCAGCTCCACCCACAGCATAAAGCTGCCCTGTGGCCGACTGGCGCGGGTGCCGGCCGGGAAGTAGCGGCTGACCCAATCGAGCATCAAGTCGCGATTACGCTGGTATTGGGTGCGCATCCGCCGCAAATGCGGTTCGAAGTGGCCACCTTTGAGGAATTCGGCAATGGCAATCTGCGGCTGTGTCGCCGTGGAGCCCGTGCTGATGTATTTCATGTGCAGCACCCGTTCCAGGTAGCGGCCCGGCGCAACCCAGCCGATGCGCAGCCCTGGGGCGAGGGTTTTAGAGAACGAGCTGCACAGCAGCACACGGCCGTCTTCGTCGAAGGATTTTAGGGTGCGCGGGCGCGGATAGCTGTAGGCCAATTCGCCATACACATCGTCTTCGATGATCGCCACGTCAAAGCGCTGCGCCAGCGTCAGCAGCGCCTTTTTGCGCGCCTCCGGCATGATGTAGCCCAAAGGGTTGTTGCAGTTGGGGGTCAGCTGGATAACCTTGATCGGCCACTGTTCCAGCGCCAGCTCCAGGGCGTCGAGGCTGATGCCGGTAATGGGGTCGGTGGGGATTTCGAGGGCTTTCATGCCCAGGCCCTTGAGGGTTTGCATGGCCCCGTGAAAGCTCGGCGAGTCCACCGCGACGATATCGCCGGGCTCGCAGATAGCGCGGATGCTGGCCGACAGCGCCTCGTGGCAACCGGTGGTGATCACAATGTCTTCGGCGGTGAGCTGACAGCCGGAATCCAGCGACAGACGTGCAATTTGCTCGCGCAGCTCCATACAGCCAAGAATATTGTCGTAATACAGCCCCGGAAGATCCTGGCGTCGACTCACCCGCGCCAGGCTGCGCAGCAGGGGCTTCAGGGTCGGCGACAATACATCCGGCATGCCTCGGCCCATCTGTATGACATCTTTGCGCGGTACTGCGCGAATCAGCTCCAGCACTTGGTCCCATTGGGAAATTTCCACCGGACGCTGGGCCGGGCGACCCACTTCCGGCAGGGCAGGCAGTTCACGGCCTACGGGCACAAAGTAGCCGGATTTGGGCTTTGGCATCGCCAGGCCGTTGTCTTCCAGCAAGCGATAAGCCTGTTGCACGGTGCTCAGGCTCACCCCGTGTTCCACGCTTAATGCACGCACCGAGGGCAAGCGATCGCCGGGCCGATAGAAGCCCTGTTCGATGCGTGTGCCCAGCAATTCGGCGAGGTTGACGTAGAGGGTCATGGCGGTCGCTCCCGGGGGACCATTACAGATAGAGGGAAAATACAGGATTCAGCGGTGGATAGGCAGCATCTGTATGGATTTAATAAAGATGCGTTGAATCTGTATTGGTTTTACCGGGGCGCCCATTCTAGTCACTCATGGCAACAAGCAAATGAGGGGCAGAAAAATGAGCGGCATGAGCGATGTGCGGTTGGCACTCCAGGGCCAGGAACTGGTGGCTGGGCAGCGGCGGGCGGCAGCGCCACGCGAGATCAGCCACTGGCGCCTTTTCTGGCAGCGTTGTCATACCCGTAAGGCCTTGCTGAACCTGACCTGCGAGCAATTGCGCGATATCGGGTTGACCGCCGAACAGGCGCGCCAGGAAGGCGTAAAGCCCTTCTGGCGCAGCTGATTCACACCAATTCCTTGAGGCGGTGCCAGAGCATGCCCAGCGCCAGCAGCGGCGAGCGCAGGTGCTTGCCGCCGGGGAAGGTGATGTGCGGCACCTGAGCAAACAGATCAAAACGCCCTTGTTGCTGACCGCTGATGGCTTCGGCCAACAGCTTGCCAGCGAGGTGCGTGGCGTTGAGGCCGTGGCCGGCGTACGCCTGGGCGTAATACACGTTGGGCTGGTCCGCCAACCGTCCAATCTGCGGCAGGCGGTTGGCGCCGATGCCGATCATGCCGCCCCATTGGTAGTCGATGTTCACGTTGGCCAATTGCGGGAATACCTTGAGCATTTTTGGCCGCATATACGCGCCGATGTCGTGCGGGTCGCGCCCGGAATAATGGCAGGCGCCGCCGAACAACAAGCGGCGGTCGGCAGACAGGCGGAAGTAATCCACCGTCACCCGCTGATCACACACGGCCATATTCTGCGGCAGCAGGTTCATGGCCTGGGCTTCGCTCAACGGCTCGGTTGCGATGATGTAACTGCCGGCGGGCAGCACTTTGCCGCTGAGCTGGGCGTTCAGACCATTCAGGTAGGCGTTGCAAGCCAGCACGAGGGTCTTGGCGCGCACGTTACCCAGGGCGGTGTGCACGTTGACCTCGGGGCCGTAGTCGATGCGCGTCACTTCGGACTGCTCAAACAGTTGCACGCCGAGGTGTTGGGCCGCGGCCGCTTCGCCGAGGGCCAGGTTAAGCGGGTGCAGGTGCCCCGAGCCCATGTCGATCATGCCGCCCACGTAACGGTCGGAGCCGATCACGCCTGCCATCTCACCGGCTTGCAGCAGGCGTACTTCATGGCGATAGCCGAGGCTGCGCAGTTCTTCGGCGTCTTCAGCCAGGCCTTGCAGGTCGCGCGGTTTGTTGGCGAGGTCGCAATAGCCCCAGGTCAGGTCGCAGGGGATTTGATAACGCTCCACGCGCTCACGCACGATCTCCACAGCTTCCAGGCCCATCAACTTTATTTGGCGCACGCCGTCGGTGCCGATCACATTCGCGAACTGGTCCAGGCCGTGGCCGACGCCGCGAATCAGTTGGCCGCCGTTACGCCCGCTGGCGCCCCAGCCGACCTTGCGTGCTTCCAGCAGCACGACGCTGAAGCCGCGCTCGGCCAGCTCCAGCGCAGTATTGAGCCCGGAATAACCGCCACCGATCACGCACACATCCGCGCGCACTTCACCGGTCAGCGCCGGGTAATCGGGTTGCGGCACGCTGCTGGCGGCGTAGTAAGAGGCGGTGTGCCGGGCGCTGGCGGTCATGGGAGCATCCCTGTTTGGAAAATTTGACGCAGGATACAGCGGTCGGGTGACGCTGTCTGCGCAGGGCTTTTTACGGCAGAATCCACGTCTATTCGCGGTTCGGTAAATGTTTCGATGAGTTGCAACAGTCAGAAAATCAGCGCACTGCGCCGGCAGATTCCTTCGTTCGCGTGCGTTCCCGGTTGCCACGATTGCTGTGGGCCGGTGACCACGTCGCCCGAGGAAATGTCGCGCCTGCCGCGCAAGACCAAGGCAGAGCAGGACGCGGCGATGGATGAACTGAACTGTGTGCACCTGGGGCCGAACGGCTGCACCGTGTACGACGAGCGGCCGCTGATTTGTCGGTTGTTTGGCACTACCAAGACCCTGCCGTGCCCAAATGGGCGGGGGCCGGTGGAGCTGATTCATCCACGGGTTGAAAAACAGATTCATGAGTACATGGCGAGCACGCGGCAGGTACTGGTCTAACGGATGTACTGGATCAAAAATGTGGGAGCTGGCTTGCCTGCGATAGCGGTGGATCAGTCAGCACCTGTTTCGCCTGACGGACCGCCATCGCAGGCAAGCCAGCTCCCACAGTTGACGGTGTTGTGTCAGTCAGTCGGGGATAGGCAAATTCAAGCTCTCTTTCACCTCTTCCATCACGATATAGCTCTTGGATTCGCGCACATGCGGCAGCTTGAGCAAGATATCGCCGAGCAATTTGCGGTACGACGCCATCTCCGAAATGCGCGCTTTCACCAGGTAGTCAAAGTCCCCTGACACCAAGTGGCACTCCAGCACGTGGGGCAGTTTCAGCACGGCGCGGCGGAATTCTTCAAAGGTGTCGCCAGACTTGTAATCCAGGCTGATCTCGACAAATACCAGCAAACTCCCCTTCAGATGCTGCGGATTGAGCCGCGCGTTGTAGCCCATAATGATCCCCTCGCGCTCCAGGCGTCGCACCCGCTCAGTACAAGGCGTGGTCGACAGCCCGACCTTTTCCCCAAGCTCGGTGAACGAAATTCGCCCGTCGGTTTGCAGGATTCGCAGGATATTGCGGTCGATCTTGTCCAGCTCCCGTTTGGTCTGGGTGTTGGTACGCATAGGGGATACGCCTCTGTGAAAAGGGTTTTTGCCGAGAATTGTCGCCAAATATAGGTGCTTATATAGTGAAATGCACTGGCGATAGTTTTTTAAACTGCGCTCATCATTGCTCGAATAACACACGTCAGCGGCAGAGCCCGCGATGAGGATATAAAAATGCGCGTTCTGGTCTTGGGTAGCGGCGTGATTGGTGTGACCAGTGCCTACTATTTGGCGCGGGCCGGCTTTGAAGTCGTCGTGGTCGACCGTCAGCCTGCCGCTGCCATGGAAACCAGTTTCGCCAACGCCGGCCAGGTATCCCCTGGCTACGCCTCGCCCTGGGCGGCGCCGGGTGTGCCGCTCAAAGCCATCAAGTGGTTGCTGCAACGCCATGCGCCGCTGGCAATCAAGGCCACCGCGGATATCGGTCAATACCTGTGGATGGCGCAGATGCTGCGCAACTGCACCGCCAGCCGTTATGCAGTGAACAAGGAGCGCATGGTCCGCCTGTCCGAGTACAGCCGCGACTGCCTCGACGAACTGCGCGCCGAAACCGGCATCGCCTATGAAGGCCGTAGCTTGGGTACCACCCAATTGTTTCGCACTCAGGCCCAGCTTGATGGCGCCGCCAAAGACATCGCCGTGCTGAAAGAATCCGGCGTGCCATTTGAGCTGCTGGACCGTGCCGGTATTGCACGCGTTGAGCCGGCCCTGGCGAGCGTCACCGACATCCTCGCCGGCGCCCTGCGGCTGCCGAACGACCAGACTGGCGACTGCCAGATGTTCACCACCCGCTTGGTCGAGATGTGCAAGCAGTTGGGCGTGGAGTTTCGTTTTGAACAAGACATCCAGCGCCTCGACTACGCCGGTGACCGCATCAACGGTGTGTGGGTCGACGGCAAGCTGGAAACCGCCGACCGCTACGTGCTGGCCCTGGGCAGCTACTCGCCCAAGCTGCTCAAGCCGCTGGGCATTAAAGCGCCAGTGTACCCGCTCAAGGGCTACTCGCTGACCGTGCCGATCACCAACCCGGCGATGGCGCCTGCATCGACCATTCTGGATGAGACCTACAAGGTCGCGATCACCCGTTTCGACAACCGCATTCGCGTCGGCGGCATGGCGGAGATAGCCGGTTTTGACCTGTCGCTTAACCCGCGTCGGCGGGAAACCCTGGAGATGATCGTCAACGACCTTTATCCTCAGGGCGGCGATTTGGCCGAAGCCAGCTTCTGGACCGGCCTGCGCCCGACCACGCCCGACGGCACGCCGATTGTGGGTGCTACGCCGTTCAAAAATCTGTTCCTGAACACTGGCCACGGCACCCTCGGCTGGACCATGGCCTGTGGCTCCGGTCGTTTGCTGGCCGACCTGATGGCGAAAAAGACCCCGCAGATCAGCGCCGAAGGCCTCGATATTTCCCGTTACGGTAACCACCAGGAGTCCGCACGACATGTCAATCCAGCGCCAGCTCACCAATGAGCGCATGAGCCAGATCGTTGTTCACAGCGGCACCGTGTATCTGGCAGGGCAAGTCGGCGACGACATGAGTGCCGGAATTGAACAGCAGACCCGTGAAACCCTGGTCAATATCGAACGTTTGCTGGACCTCGCCGGCACCGACAAAACCAAGCTGCTGTCGGTGACGATCTACCTGAAAGACATCGACGCCGATTTTGCCGGCATGAACGCGGTGTGGGACAAGTGGCTGCCCAAAGGCGTTGCTCCGGCCCGTGCCACGGTTGAAGCCAAACTGTGCGAACCGGACATTCTGGTAGAGCTGTCGGTCGTGGCCGCGCTGCCTTAAATACAGATCCCTCTTCCGGTGCCGACGGTTTATGTCGGTACCGGTTTTTTCTTCACACTGCCGCCTAGAAGCCTGCCGCCATGCGTCCTGCCCGTGCCCTGATCGACCTCCAAGCCCTGCGCCACAACTACCAACTGGCCCGTGAAGTCACGGGGGCCAAGGCCCTCGCCGTGGTCAAGGCGGATGCCTACGGGCATGGCGCCGTGCGCGTGGCCCAGGCATTGGAAGCCGAGGCGGATGGGTTTGCGGTGGCGTGCATCGAGGAAGCCTTGGAGCTGCGCGCCGCCGGCATTCGTGCGCCGGTGCTGCTGCTGGAAGGTTTTTTCGAAGCCTGCGAATTGCCGCTGATCATCGAGCATGAGTTCTGGTGCGTGGTGCATTCGCTATGGCAGCTCGAGGCGATCGAGCAGGCCACACTGAGCAAGCCGTTGACCGTGTGGCTCAAGCTGGATTCGGGCATGCACCGCGTTGGCCTGCATCCCAAGGATTACCACGAGGCGTATCAGCGCCTGCTCGCCAGTGGCAAGGTCGCCAAGATTGTACTGATGAGCCATTTTGCCCGCGCCGATGAGCTTGATTGCGTGCGCAGCAGTGAACAGGTTGAGGTGTTTGAAGCGGCGCGCAAGGGGTTGTCGGCTGAAGTGAGCCTGCGCAACTCGCCGTCGGTAATGGGCTGGCCGAGTGTGTCCAGCGACTGGGTACGCCCCGGCATCATGCTCTACGGCGCTACGCCGTTCGGCGAAGACCAAGCCATCGCTGCACGCTTGCAGCCGGTCATGACCCTCGAATCGAAAGTGATCTGCGTGCGCGAGCTGCCGGCTGGGGAGCCGGTGGGCTACGGCGCCAAGTTCATCACGCCCAAGCCGATGCGCATTGGCGTGGTTGCCATGGGCTATGCCGACGGTTACCCGCGCCACGCGCCTACCGGCACGCCGGTGCTGGTGGCGGGGCAGCGCAGCCATTTGTTAGGTCGCGTGTCCATGGACATGCTGTGTGTCGACCTGACCGACGTGCCTCAGGCCGGCCTTGGTTCCACGGTGGAGCTGTGGGGCAAAACTATTCTGGCCAGTGATGTCGCTGCCGCCGCCGAGACCATTCCCTATCAGATTTTCTGCAACCTGCGCCGCGTGCCAAGGCTCTATTGCGGCGCTTGAAGCGCGACGACGAGCCACACCCTCCGGGATTTAGGCCCAAGTGTTGTAAATACTGAACGCTGTCGCCATGATAACGCTCAATTACAACAAAGCTGAATCCTAGGAGGCTCCTGCATTGGACGTCGGCGAACGACTGCAATCCATCCGTAAACTGAAAGGTCTTTCCCAGCGTGAGCTCGCCAAGCGCGCGGGTGTCACCAACAGCACCATTTCGATGATCGAAAAAAACAGTGTCAGCCCCTCAATCAGCTCCTTGCGCAAGGTGCTGGGCGGCATCCCCATGTCCATGGTCGAGTTCTTTTCCGAGGAGATCCTCCAGGAAATACCGACGCAGATCGTCTATAAAGCCAATGAGCTGATCGACATCTCTGACGGCGCCGTCACCATGAAACTGGTGGGCCGGGCGCACCCGACACGGGCGATTGCGTTTCTCAACGAAATCTACCCACCGGGCGCCGACACCGGCGAAGAAATGCTTACCCACGAAGGCGAGGAAACCGGGATTCTGGTGGAAGGTCGCCTGGAATTGGTGGTCGGTCTTGAAACTTTTGTGCTCGAAGCCGGCGATAGCTACTACTTTGAAAGTACCAAGCCCCATCGTTTTCGCAATCCGTTCGACGTGCCGGCGCGACTAATCAGCGCAGCCACACCCGCGAACTTTTGACAGAAGAGGCGTGCTGCCAGCGTTGCAGACACACCCATCGCTGTAACCGCGCGGCCTAATCTCCCTTTATTTAATAGGGTTGTTTCGGCCTGACGGGCTAACCGTTATACTTTCGCCGCCTGCGAAACCGTGGCCGCAGGCGTGAATAGCCACCATTGAGGGTGAACGCGTGAACCTAATTATGAAAATGCTGGCTGCACCAGCAACCGTACTGGCCCTATGGGCTGTCAGCGCTCAAGCTGCGACCAACGATGACATTGCCAAGCGCCTGGAGCCTGTCGGTCAGGTCTGTGTTCAGGGCCAGGAATGCAAAGGGATGGAGGTTGCAGTGGCTGCGGGCGGCGGCGGGGCAAAAACGCCGGACGATATCATTGCCAAGCACTGCAATGCTTGCCACCTTACCGGCCTGTTGGGCGCGCCGAAAATCGGTGACACTGCGGCCTGGAAAGAGCGCGCCGATCACCAGGGCGGCCTCGATGGCATCCTGGCCAAGGCGATCACCGGCATCAACGCCATGCCACCAAAAGGCACCTGCGCGGATTGCACGGATGAAGACCTCAGGGGCGCAATCGAGAAGATGTCCGGCTTGAAATAAACCGAGCTTCGCCAAAAAGCCGCTGACCAGCGGCTTTTTTGTGCCTGAATTTTGAGGTTTGCAGGCTGTTCATTGCAGCAAAGACCCGGCAAGCTCGGTCCAACCCCTAATCACGGAATGTTCAGGAGGGTCGGATGGTGCAGTTGTGTTCAATCGAGCAAGCAGTGGACGATGTACTTGAGCGCTTGCCGGCGCATATCCACATGGGCATGCCCTTGGGCCTGGGCAAGCCCAACCTGTTTGCCAACGCGCTGTACCGGCGCATCGCCAAGCTGCCCGAGCGGCAATTGACGATCTACACCGCGCTGAGCCTGGGCCGCCCGCCCTTTGGCGATGGTTTGCAGAAGCGCTTTCTTGAACCCTTTATTGAGCGGGTTTTCGGTGATTACCCCGAGCTGGATTTCCTCGCCGACCTGCACACCGACACGCTGCCCACCAACATCCGCGTGCAGCAGTTCTTCATGCAGCCCGGCAGCCTGCTCCACAGCACATCGGCCCAGCAGGACTACGTCAGCAGCAACTACAGCCATGCCGCCCGCGACATCAACGCTGCCGGCCTGAACCTGGTGGCGCAATTGGTGGCCAGCAGCACCGAACACCCCAACCGCCTGAGCCTGAGCTGCAACCCGGACATCACCCTCGACCTGTTGCCGATGATCGAAAAGCGCCGTGACGCAGGCGAAACCATTCTGGTGGTCGGCCAGGTCCACAGCGATTTGCCCTACATGCCCGGCGACGCCGAGCTGGGCATGGACGCCTTCGACTACTTGATCGACGCCAAGGACAGCACCACGCTGTTCTCCACGCCGAATATGCCGGTGGGTTTCCAGGACCACTTCATCGGCCTGCACGCGAGTACCCTGGTACGTGACGGCGGCACGTTGCAGATCGGCATTGGTTCCATGGGCGACGCGCTGACCGCCGCCTTGCTGGCGCGCCAAGCCGATAACGAAGCCTATCGCCTGCTGCTGACCGACCTTGATGTGTACCAGTGGGCGCCGTTGATCAGCCGCGAAGGCGGCGTCGACCCCTTTGCCCGTGGCCTCTACGGCTGCAGCGAGATGTTCGTCAACGGCCTGCTGGTGCTGGCGGATGCCGGGATTATCCGTCGCAAGGTCTACCCGGACGTGGCCACCCAGGCGCAAGCCAACGCCGGCACCCTGGACGATGCCGCGCAGCCCGACGGCGTGACGATCCATGGTGGTTTTTTCCTCGGCCCCCGCAGCTTTTACCAGCGCCTGCAGGAAATGACCCACGCCAAACGCCTCGAATTCAACATGACCCGCATCAGCTACATCAACGAGCTGTACGGCCAGGAAGAACTCAAGCGCCTGCAACGCCTGGACGCGCGGTTTATCAACAGCGCGATCATGGTCACGTTGCTTGGCGCGGGCGTGGCGGATCAGTTGGAAGATGGCCGCGTGCTCAGCGGCGTCGGCGGGCAGTACAACTTTGTTGCCCAAGGCCATGCACTGGAAGGTGCACGGTCGATGTTGATTTTGCGCAGTTGGCGCGAGTCGGCGGGGGAGGTCAGTTCCAATATCGTCTGGGAATACGGCCACTGCACGATACCCCGGCACCTGCGCGATATCGTGATCACTGAGTATGGGATTGCCGACCTGCGTGGGCAGACGGATGCCAAGGTCATCGAGGCGTTGCTCAATGTGACTGACTCACGCTTCCAGAGCGACTTGATCGAGCAGGCGCAAAAGGCCGGCAAGTTGCCAAAGGATTTCCAGCTGGATCCGCGGTTCGCCGATAACACCCCGCAGCGGTTGAAGGCGATTCAGGCCAGGCACCGACGGTTGTTTCCGGAGTATCCGTTGGGCAGTGATTTCACCGATGAAGAACGGGATTTGTTGCGGGCGCTGAATTGGCTAAAGAGTAAATTCAAGCTGACGGAGATACTCGAGCTGGGCAAGGCAGCGTTTGAAGCGCCGGAGCCGGAGGCGTTTCCCGAGCATTTGAAGCGCATGCGTCTGGATAAACCGGAGGGGCTGAAAGAAGATTTATATCAGCGGCTATTGCTCGCCGGCCTCCAGGCCACCGCGCACTAAAAAACCACCACAAAACCAAATGTGGGAGCTGGCTTGCCTGCGATGAGGGCCTGACAGGCGACATTTCTGCCGCCTGGAAGTCCGCTATCGCAGGCAAGCCAGCTCCCACATTGTTTACTGCGGTGCTATCGAGTTACTCGATGAAGGTCACCACGCCACCGGCCAGGGATTTAACCCGCGCCAGCGACTCAACCCGATAACCCTGCGCATCCAGCTCCGCGCGGCCGCCCTGGAACGACTTCTCGATCACAATCCCCAAGCCCGCAACGGTCGCGCCGGCCTGCTTGATGATCGAAATCAGCGCCTGGGACGCCTTGCCATTGGCCAGGAAGTCATCGATCACCAACACGCGGTCGCTGCTGGTCAGGTGGCGCGGGGAGATCGCCACGGTGCTTTCGGTTTTCTTGGTGAAGGAATACACCGTCGCCGACAGCAGGTTTTCAGTCAGGGTCAGGGACTGTTGCTTGCGGGCGAAAATCACCGGCACGCCGAGGTTCAGGCCGGTCATGATCGCCGGCGCGATGCCCGAGGCTTCGATGGTGACGATCTTGGTAATGCCCGAGTCCTTGAACAGGGCGGCGAATTCGTCGCCGATCAGTTTCATCAGCGCCGGGTCGATCTGGTGGTTCAGAAAGGCGTCGACCTTGAGTACCTGATCGGAAAGCACGATGCCTTCTTCGCGAATTTTCTTGTGCAGTGCTTCCACGGAACGCTTCCTCTAATGGCGCGCTGGGCGCCGAAAGTAGATTAAAAAGTAGTCGATTCTAGCGCTTTAACATCGCGCGAATGTCCGCCAGGGCGGTGTTGCCGCGAACGGCCTTCACCTCGGTCGGGGTGTCGTCATTGCCTTCCCAGGCCAGGTCGTCCGGTGGCAGCTCATCGAGGAACCGGCTCGGGGCACAATCAATGATCTCGCCGTACTGCTTGCGCTTGGCCGCAAAGGTGAACGCCAGGGTCTGACGCGCGCGGGTAATGCCCACGTAGGCCAGTCGCCGTTCTTCCTCAATGGTGTCAGCTTCGATGCTGGAGCGGTGTGGGAGAATTTCCTCTTCCATGCCCATGATGAACACGTAGGGAAATTCCAGGCCCTTGGAGGCATGCAAGGTCATCATCTGCACGCCTTCGGCGCCGTCTTCCTCTTCCTGCTGGCGCTCCAGCATGTCGCGCAGCACCAGTTTGCCGATGGCGTCTTCGACGGTCATCTCGCCTTCTTCGTCCTTCTCCAGCGTGTTTTTCAACGCTTCGATCAGGAACCAGACGTTGCCCATGCGGTAATCCGCAGCCTTGTCGCTGGAGCTGTTGGTGCGCAGCCAGTTTTCATAGTCGATGTCCATGACCATGCTGCGCAGCGCGCTGATCGGGTCTTCGCCGGCACACTGCTCGCGCACCTTGTCCATGAAACGCTTGAAGCGCGCCAGGCGGTCGGTGAAGCGCGTGTCCAGATGCTCGCCCAAACCGATTTCGTCGGTGGCGGCGTACATCGAGATCTTGCGTTCGGTGGCGTAGTTGCCGAGTTTTTCCAGGGTGGTCGAGCCGATTTCACGGCGCGGCACGTTGATCACGCGCAGGAAGGCGTTGTCGTCATCCGGGTTCACGATCAGCCGGAAGTAGGCCATCAGGTCTTTGACTTCCTGACGTCCGAAAAAGCTGTTGCCGCCCGACAGGCGATAGGGAATCTGGTGATGCTGCAGCTTCAGTTCGATCAACTTCGCCTGATAGTTACCGCGATACAAAATCGCAAAGTCGCTGTACGGCCGGTCGGTGCGCAGGTGCAACGTCAACAGTTCGACGGCCACGCGCTCGGCTTCGGCGTCTTCGTTGCGGCAACGGATCACACGGATTTCGTCGCCGTGGCCCATCTCACTCCACAGCTGTTTTTCAAACGCGTGGGGGTTGTTCGAGATCAGCACGTTGGCGCAGCGCAGGATGCGGCTGGTGGAGCGGTAGTTCTGCTCCAGCATCACCACTTTCAGGGACGGGTAGTCGTCCTTGAGCAGCATCAGGTTTTCCGGGCGGGCGCCGCGCCAGGCGTAGATCGACTGGTCGTCGTCGCCCACCACGGTGAACTGGTTACGCTTGCCGATCAGCATTTTTACCAGCAAATACTGGCTGGCGTTGGTGTCCTGGTATTCGTCCACCAGCAGGTAGCGCACCTTGTTCTGCCATTTTTCGAGGACGTCGGCGTGTTCCTCGAACAGCTTTACCGGCTGCAGGATCAGGTCGTCGAAGTCCACCGCGTTGAACGCCTTGAGCGTGCGCTGGTAGTGGGTGTAGACGATAGCGGCGGTCTGCTCTTTGGGGTTGCGCGCATTTTCCAGGGCCTGGGCGGGCAGGACCAGGTCGTTTTTCCAGGCGCCGATCATGTTCTTGATCTCATCCACGCCGTCGTCGCCTGCGTACTCCTTCTGCATGATGTCGGTCATCAGCGACTTCACATCAGTCTCGTCAAAGATCGAGAAGCCCGGCTTGTAGCCCAGGCGCGCGTGCTCCTTGCGGATGATGTTCAGGCCCAGGTTGTGGAATGTACACACCGTGAGGCCCCGGCCTTCGCCGCCCTTGAGCAGCGTGCCCACACGCTCTTTCATTTCCCGCGCCGCCTTGTTGGTAAAGGTCATGGCGACGATGTACTGGGCGCGGATGCCGCAGCTCTGGATCAGGTGCGCGATTTTGCGGGTGATCACGCTGGTCTTGCCGGAACCGGCGCCGGCGAGCACCAATAGAGGGCCGCCGACGTAGTTCACGGCTTCTTGCTGCCGGGGATTGAGTCGGGACATACAGAGTTCAGGGAGTCGTTGATCAAAAGGGCGGGCATTTTAACAGGCTCACAGGATTCTGCTCTGACAGAACGACAGTGTGACGTACCGCTCGATCTAAATTTGCCGGTTTTGATACTTTGCCGCAGGATGTGGGGGGCTTTTTTCGACTAAGGTTGCGACTAAGGTCTGCAACCTGTGTATTTGATAATTACTGTCATTGGTGATTATCAGGCCGCACGTCATAATGCCCGCCGCCAACAAAATCTTGCAGAGTCTAGGGAGCTAGCTTGTCTACGCCTGTCGAACCCTTGCGTTTGCTGCTACTGGCCGATGAGCCAGCGTGGGCAGCGTTGTTGCGCGAGTGCCTGGCGCCGATGGGCGAAAGGGCTGTACTTATCAGTGCACCCAACTGGGACTCGGTGAGTCGTCTGTTCGATAACGACCACGGTGCCGTGTTACTGACCACCCCCGGCCTGCAGCCAGGCCCCGGCCGCTGCAGCTTGCCGTGTGTATTGCTGTTGGAACAGGAACCGCTGGTTTCACCGTTGGGCGTCAGTGATTGGCTGGTCCGTGGCGTATTGGACGTCGATACGCTGCGCCGCTGCCTGCGTCATGTTCGCGAACGCGGCGTGCTGGAAAACACCCTGCAACGCCTGGCCGAGCAGGACCCGCTCACCGGTATCGCTAACCGCCAGGGCTTTCAGACCTTGCTGGCGGCGCGGCTGGTGGAAAACGAAGGGCGCGGGCTGGCCCTCGGGCATCTGGACCTCGACAACTTTCGCCACGCCAACGACGCCCTCGGCCATCAGGCCGGTGACCGGTTGATCCTGCAAGTGGTGTCGCGGCTCAAGAGCCAGCTCGAGGCCGGTGACCAACTGGCACGGCTGGGCAGCGATGAATTCGCCTTGCTGATCGACACCCGCCGCGCGCCCCAGCGCGCCGAATGGATGGCCGAGCGCATCATCCAAGCCATGGCCGAGCCGTATTGGGTGGATGGCGAAAGCCTGTTGATCGGCTGCAGCCTTGGCGTGGCGCATGCCCGCGCGCGCGCCGGTGCTGACCCGTTGATGTGGCACGCGCACATTGCTATGCAGCAGGCCAAGAGCACCCAGGGCTGCACTTTTCATATCTTCAACGAACGCATCAACCGCAATGCGCGCAGCCTGGCCGACCTGGAAAGTGAACTGCGCCGCGCCCTGCGCCGGGATGAGCTGGAGCTGCACTACCAGCCGCGCCTGGACCTGGACGACGGGCATATCGTCGGCCTGGAGGCCTTGGTGCGCTGGCGCCATGGCGAACGTGGCCTGTTGCCGCCGAGCGAATTTGTGCCGTTGGCCGAGCAGAGCGGCTTGATTGTGCCTTTGGGTTATTGGGTTATTTCCCGCGCGCTGCGTGACATGCAAGACCTGCGCGAACGCGGCTTGCCGCCGCTGCACATGGCGGTCAACCTGTCATTTCGCCAGTTTCAGGACAGCCAGTTACTCTCGACGTTGAGCCGGCTGATTACCGAACGTGGCGTGGAAGCGCAATGGCTGGAATTCGAGCTGACTGAAACCGCAGTGATGCGGCGCAGCGATCTGGTCAAGCAGACCATGGACGCCCTCGGGCGGCTGGGCGTGCGGTTTTCCCTGGATGACTTCGGCACCGGCTTTTCCTCGTTCGTGCACCTCAACAGCCTGCCGATAGCCTTGTTGAAGATCGACAAGAGCTTTGTCGGCGGCATGGAAGAGCGCGAAGAGAACCGCAAACTAGTGCATGCCATGATCAACCTGGCGCACAACCTGAATCTGGAAGTGGTGGCTGAAGGCGTGGAAACGCCGGAGCAGCTGGCGTTGCTGAGGTTGTTTGGTTGTGATCAGGCTCAGGGCTATCTGATCAGCAAGCCGTTGCCGTTGCCTGAGCTGGTGGACTATTTGACGTTCGGCAAGAGCCAGCAGGCGCTGCTGGGCTGAATTGAACACCCAATAAAACCTGTGAGAGCGGGCTTGCTCGCGAATGCGCAGTGTCAGTCGCCGAATTTGCTGGCTGATCCACCGCATTCGCGAGCAAGCCCGCTCCCACATTATTCGCCGAGTACATCCTGTCAGTCGGGTTGCATGGCCTGGAATGCAGGGTGTGCGTCAGGCTCCCGCCGAATCATCCGCTTCATCTTCGCCTCAAACGCCCAGGTCAAACTCACCGCCGCACACGCCAGCCCCAGCGCCAAACCCCACCACACGCCGGTCGGCCCCCAGCCCAGGGTGAATGCCATCAACCACGCAGACGGGGCACCGATCAGCCAGTAACAGCCCAAACCCACCAGGAATGTGGTCTTGGCGTCCTTCAGCCCGCGAATGCAGCCCATGGCGATGGTTTGCACGCCGTCGAACAGTTCAAACCACGCCGCGACAGCCAGCAAGCTGACGGCCAGCACAATGACGTCGTGGAACGCCGGGTCGTTGTGGTCGAGGAACAGTCCGATCAGCGGGTCGGAAAACAGCCACAAAACCACCGCAAATCCCAACATGACCGCCGCACCAAATCCGATGCCCACGCGCCCCGCCATGCGCGCCTGCAGCAGTTGCCCGGCGCCGTAGTGCTGGCCGATGCGCATCGTGATTGCGTAAGACATCCCCGCTGGCACCATGAACGCCACCGAGACGATCTGCAGGGCAATCTGATGCGCCGCCAGTTGCGTGCTGCCCATGGTGCCCATGCACAGCGCCGCGAAGGCGAACAACCCGACTTCCACCGCGTAAGTGCCGCCAATTGGCAGGCCCAGGCGCCACAGCTCGCGCAAATAGTGAGTATTGAGGCGCAGCAGGCCTTTGCTCAGCGGGTAGGCCGCATAAGCCCGGTTGCTGCGGATGTACCACATCAATGCCAGGGCCATGCAATTGGCGACGATGGCCGTGACCAGGCCGATGCCCGCCAGGCCCAGCTTGGGCAGGCCGAACATGCCCTCAATCAGCGCGTGGTTGAGAAAGTAGTTGAGCACGGTGCCACACAGGCTGATCACCATCACCGGCGTGGCCTTGCCGATGGCGCTGGTGAAGCCGCGCAAGGCGATAAAACTCAGGTAGCCGGGCAGGGCAAAAGGCAGAAACGTTAAAAACTGCCCCGCCGCCTGCACATTGGTTTCGGTCTGGCCGAACAACAGCAGCACCGGTTTGATGTTCCACATCAGCACCGCCGCCGCCAGCGCCATCAGCCACGCGAGCCAAAGCCCGGCCTGAGTCAGGCGGGTGGCGCCTTCGATATCACGGGCACCATGCCGAATGGCCACGAGGGTGCCCACAGCCGCAATCACGCCGATGCAGAAAATCGCCACGAACGAATAGCTCGCCGCGCCCAGGCCACCGCCGGCCAGGGCTTGCGGGCTGAGGCGGGCCATCATCAGGGTGTCGGTCAGCACCATCAACATGTGCGCCAACTGTGAGGCAATCAACGGCCCTGACAGCCGCAGAATGGCCCAGAGTTCGGAACGTACCGGATGTTGCATGATCATCACGCTCAAAAAATCAGAAGGTTGTGGAAGGGTTGATTCTCGGCGCTTTCAGGCCATTGCACAAAAGGATAAATGCGATGCTCAGCATGATTAAAACTCATGCCTGAGCGATTCTGGTAGGGTTTGAACATTGCGCCGCCGGAGCTTTCCCCATGTCTCGTCGTCTACCTCCGCTGTATGCCCTGCGTGCCTTCGAGGCGGCTTCCCGGCACAACTCTTTCACCCGCGCGGCGGAGGAATTGTCGATCACACAAAGTGCCGTGAGCCGGCATATCCGCACCCTGGAAGAGCACTTCGCCTGCCGCCTGTTCCAGCGCAGCGGCCGCACCTTGCAACTCACTGAGGCCGCGCGTTTGCTGCTACCCGGCGTGCGCGAAGGCTTCGCGGCGCTCGAGCGGGCGTGCCACACCCTGAATGCCGAAGACGACATTTTGCGCATGAAGGCGCCGTCGACCCTGACCATGCGCTGGTTGCTCGCGCGCCTCAGTCGTTTCCGGGCGTTGCAGCCTGGCAATGAGGTGCAACTCACCAGCGCGTGGATGAACGTGGATGAGGTGGACTTCAATAACGAGCCTTTCGACTGCGCGGTGCTGTTGAGCCACGGGCATTTTCCGGCGGACTGGGAGGCGAGCTACCTGTTCCCCGAACTGCTGATTCCGGTGGGGGCGCCGAATTTGTTGAGTGACGGGCCATGGGACGTCAACCGCCTGGCCGCTGCCGAGTTACTGCACCCCACGCCCGACCGCCGCGACTGGCGCAATTGGCTGCAGCGCATGGGGTTGTCATCCCAGGTGTCACTCAAGGGCGGGCAGGTGTTTGACACACTGGAACTGGGCATGGTCGCCGCCGCGCGGGGGTATGGCGTGTCCATTGGCGACCTGCTGATGGTGGCCGAAGACGTGGCCCAGGCGCGATTGAGCCTGCCGTGGCCAACGGCAGTGGCCAGTGGGGAAAACTACTATTTGGTGTGGCCCAAAACCCGTCCCGGCGGTGAGCGTTTACGGCGCTTGGCGGAGTTTCTCCAGGGTGAAGTCAGGGCCATGGAACTGCCCGAGGTTGAACGCCTGGATTAAGCGGGACACCGCGGTTGAGCAATCGTTTGCGCGATGCCCTTGCAAATCGCTCAAGTATTGGCCGCGCCCGCCGAAGAAGGTGTGTTGGTGCCTGCGTGCGCTAACGCTTCCCACCAGATAATTTGCCGAGCAACGCTATGAGATCAGGATGATCCTGGCCTCGGCCAGGAGCTGTTATGTCTCAACCTCGCGCTCGGATCGCCTCTCAGTTAGGCCTCGCCTTGGCCGTTATTTTGGCAATCGTCATCAGCGGCAGTACCGTTTTCGCCTTGCGTTCCCTCGACTCCGCCAACCTCGCTACCCGCGAGGAACACTTGGCCAGCGAGGCGCGTTTGCTCGCCGACCAGCTCAACACGTTCCACAGCACCTTGCGCGAAAGTACCCAGCGTTTGAGCGGGCTGTTTGAAAAGCGCTTTGTCGCGGGCTTGAGCGTGCGGGCGGACCAACCGGTAACGGTGGCCGGCACGCAGACCCCGAGCCTGTATCTGGGTGACGGCGTGCTGAACAACAACTTCACTGAAGTGGACGAGTTCAAGCAGATGTCCGGCGGCGTGGCCACGGTTTTTGTGCGCAGCGGCGAAGACTTCATTCGCATCAGCACGTCCCTGACCAAGCAGGACGGCAATCGCGCCATCGGCACCGTGCTCGACCACCAGCACCCGGCATACCAGCGTCTGCTGGCGGGGCAGAACTATGTGGGTCGCGCGGTGCTGTTTGATCGCTCCTACATGACCCAGTACAGCCCGGTGCGTGATGCCAGCGGCAAAGTTATCGCCGTGTTGTTTATTGGTTTTGATTACACCGACGAGCAGAAGGCCCAGTTCGATAACCTCAAGCGTTTCCGTATCGGCAAGACCGGTTCGCTGGCGCTGCTCGATGAGCAGAAACACTGGCTGGTGCCGCCAGCGGGCGTGGAGGCGCTGGATCAGGCGATCCCGGTGATGCTCGACCTGGCCAAAAAGCCGGGCGAAGGGCGGTTCTGGAGCGACAAGAACGAAGATTTCTACAGCGTCTCGGTACCGTTTGACGGCGGCCCGTGGTCGGTGGTGGCGAGCATGCCAAAATCCGAAATTCGCGCCGTTACGTGGGCGGTGGGCATTCGACTGGTGATTGGCAGCGTGCTGGCGATGTTGCTGGCGGTGGGCGCCGCGGTCTGGTTGCTGCGCAGCAAATTGCAGCCATTGAGTGACCTGGTGCGCCAGGCCGAAGCCTTGGGCGCAGGTGATTTGAGCGCGCGCTTGAATGTGTCCAGCCATGACGAAATCGGCCAGTTGGCCGGCAGCTTCAACCAGATGGGTGAAGCGCTGTCGACCATGGTGTCGCGCATTCGCACGGCGGCCGAAGAGGTCAACAGCCGGGCGCAGGCGCTGTCCGGTTTGTCGGGCGGTGCCTATGAAGGCATGGAGCAGCAGTCCGGCGAGATCACCAGCATGGCCGGCGCCGTGGAAGAATTCAGTGCCACGTCGCTGAACATCGCCGACAACATGGGCAACACCGAACGTCTCGCCCAGGAAAATGCGCAGCAGACCCGAATTGGTCGCACCTCGATGCAAGAGGCGTCGTCGTCCCTGGAACATATCGCCGCCTCCCTGAACAGCACGGCCACGGTGATCAACACCTTGGGCCAGCGTTCTCAGGAGATCGGCGGGATCGTTGGTGTGATCACCTCGATCGCCGAACAGACCAACCTGCTGGCGCTCAATGCTGCCATCGAAGCAGCCCGCGCGGGTGAGCAGGGCCGCGGGTTCGCCGTGGTGGCTGACGAAGTGCGTAACCTGGCATCGCGTACCCGTCAGGCCACTGACGAAATTTCGGTGATGATCCAGAGCATCCAGCAGGAAACCGGCAATGCCATCAGCACCATGGAGCACGGCAACACGCTGATGCAGGAAGGCCTGTCGCGTAACGCCGACGTGGCTTCGGCACTGGCGCACATTGATGAGCAAAGCCGCTCCGCCGGTCAGCAGTTCGCCGCGATTACCACCGCCACTCAGGAGCAAAGCAGCACCGCGACCTTGCTCAGCAGCAACTTGCAGAGTATTGCGCTGGCTAACAGCGAGCAGCGTGAAGTGGTGTCAAACCTGGCAATTACTGCCAAGGAACTGGAAACCCTGGCGGCCGGCTTGCGCCATGAAGTGGACCGGTTCCACTGAAACCCGGTTGTCCAGGCGCAGTTAATCCCATGTGGGCGAGGGCTTGCTCCTTCCCGCACCTGACCCGGCGCCAGGCTCAAGTCATTGCTGCCGGCCGGTATTGCAGCGCCTCTGCCAGGTGATGCCGGGCGATGTTCTCCACCCGTTCAAGGTCGGCCAGGGTGCGCGCGACCTTGAGCAACCGGTGGGCAGCCCGCAGCGACAGCGTCAGCCGCTCGCAGGCGCTTTCCAGCCAGCTTTCATCGACCTTCGCCAGTTTGCAGTGCACGCGTAATCCCGGCAGATCAAGGAAGGCATTGGCGCAGCCCTGGCGTTGTTGCTGGCGCTCACGGGCTTCGGCCACTTGCGCCGAGGCCTTTGCGGTGTTGTCGCCAGGCTGCAGGGTCGGATTGATTGCCGTCGTTTCGCGGGCGACGGTAAGGTGCAAATCGATACGATCCAGCAGTGGCCCCGAGAGTTTGTTGCGGTAGCGCTGGATCTGCTCCGGCGTGCAACGGCAGCGCCCGCTGGGCTCGCCGAGGTAGCCGCAGGGGCAGGGGTTCATGGCTGCGACCAGTTGGAATCGCGCCGGGAAGCTGACTCGGTCACGCGCACGGGAAATCACGATATGGCCTGATTCCAGCGGTTCGCGCAGCACCTCCAGCACTTTGCGATCAAACTCCGGCAGTTCATCCAGAAACAACACGCCGTGATGGGCTAGGGTAATTTCCCCCGGTTGCGGCTTTGACCCGCCGCCGACGAGCGCCGGGCCGGAGGCCGAATGGTGTGGCTGACGAAACGGCCGATGAGGCCAATGGCTCAGCGGCGCAAGGCTGACCACCGACTGAATCGCAGCCACTTCCAGCGCTTCATGCTCGCTCAAGGGTGGCAGTAACCCGGGAAGCCGGCTGGCGAGTAATGTTTTGCCAGTGCCTGGCGGGCCGCTGAACAGCAAGTTATGGGCACCCGCCGCCGCAATCAGCAAGGCGCGTTTGGCCGCCAATTGGCCCTGCACTTCACTCAAGTCTGGATAAGGTTTGTTCAGATACTGCAAGCCGTCGGACTTGTAGGGTTCAATCGGCACATGCCCATTCAAGTGCGCCACCACTTGCAGCAAGTGATCCACCGCAATGACCTTCAAGCCCGACGCCAGGCACGCTTCCTCGGCATTCGCTCGCGGCACTATCAAGGTGCGCCCGGCCTTACGCGCAGCCAACGCTGCCGGCAACACGCCTTTTACCGCGCGCACCTCGCCGGACAGCGCCAATTCGCCGAGGCACTCCACGTCATCGAGCATCAGTGACGGCACCTGCACACTCGCGGCAAGAATCCCCAGGGCAATCGCCAAATCAAAGCGCGCGCCGTCCTTGGGCAGGTCGGCAGGCGCGAGGTTGAGGGTGATGCGGCGGGCGGGGTATTGCAGCGCGGAATTGAGAATGGCACTGCGCACGCGGTCCTTGCTTTCCTTCACGGCAGTTTCGGGCAGGCCCACCAGCGTCAGGGACGGCAGACCATTGGCCATGTGCACTTCGACGGTGACGGCAGGGGCTTCAACGCCAATTTGGGCGCGGCTGTGGACGATGGCGAGGGACATGCTCGTTCCTTGAGTGGAGGGCCGCTTCCTGCGGGTGTTTCAAGGGTAGACGAGGTGGGAAGGGGTGAGGCCAGGGAGGTTTTACAGAACGTATCCGGTGTGGGTCACGGCGCTTCATGTGGGAGCTGGCTTGCCTGCGATACCGGCACCTCGGTGTATCGAGTGGACGCAGGTGACGCTATCGCAGGCAAGCCAGCTCCCACATTTGAACCGGGTTTATTCAGCCGAGGTCGGCGTCAATCGCGCTTCCAGCTCGGCGACTTTCGCTTCCAGGCTCTCCAGCCGTGCACGCGTGCGCGCCAACACCACCATCTGGCTATCAAACTCTTCCCGGCTCACGAGATCGAGCTTGCTGAAGCCGCTTTGCAGCAGCGCCTTGAACTGGCTTTCGATTTCATTGCGGGGCAGCGGGGTTTCGCCGCTGAATAGGCGAGAGGCGTGGCCGCTCAGGGCGTCGAGGAGGTCTTTGGGCGCGAGCATGGGAAATATTCCGGAAAAACTGTTGGCGGGCAGTGTATCACGCACCGTCTATAGTCTTTTTCACGGCTGGCGGCGCACGCTTTTCGCGCAGCGGGCCGGGCAGTCGCGCACTGTTTAGGTGCGCATTGGTGCTGCCGAAAAGCCCCGAAGGTGGGCTTAAGTGGGCAACGGACTGATTTCAGTGATTTTTACGGAGCTGGCAAGGTTTCTGCTTAGACGATCATGACCCATGCACTGATGCAGTCGCTGTGACGAATGCAGTGCGCCGACGGATCAGGGGTACAGGTTTAGTCACCAGTGGTTCGCTGGTGTCGCAACGGCAAATGCCGAGGCGACGACGCGTTACAAAGCCAGGCGCTGCGCTTAGACTTGAGACGGGTTTGTTTTCCTGGGGCAAGTCCACCAATTCGGGAGAGAGTTTTCATGAAGCTAGTCACTGCCATCATCAAGCCGTTCAAGTTGGACGATGTACGCGAGTCGTTGTCCGAGATCGGCGTGCAGGGCATTACCGTTACTGAGGTCAAAGGCTTCGGTCGGCAGAAGGGTCACACCGAGCTGTATCGCGGCGCGGAATACGTGGTCGATTTTCTGCCAAAGGTGAAGATTGATGTCGCCATTGACGACAAGGATCTTGACCGGGTTATCGAGGCGATAACCAAGGCGGCCAACACCGGCAAGATCGGTGACGGCAAGATCTTCGTGGTCAATCTGGAACAGGCTATTCGCATCCGTACCGGCGAAACCGATACCGACGCAATCTAAGCCGCCAAACCCCCAACGCCCCAGGAGAAAACAATATGACTCTGCGTAAATTCGCAGGGCTAGGAGCCCTGTTGTCCCTCGTAATGCCGGCCCTGGCATTGGCGGCGGACCCAGTCCCAGCTCCAGTCCTCAATTCCGGCGACACGGCGTGGATGCTCACATCCACCGCGCTGGTACTGTTCATGACTATTCCGGGCCTGGCGCTGTTCTACGGCGGCATGGTTCGCTCCAAAAACATTCTGTCGGTGATGATGCAGTGCTTCGCCATCACTGGCCTGATCTCCATTCTGTGGTTCGTGTACGGCTATAGCCTGGCATTCGACACGACCGGTATGGAAGCAGGCGTGGTCAACCTCAACTCGTTTGTGGGTGGCTTGTCCAAACTGTTCCTCTCGGGTGTGACCCCGGCCAGCATCACCGGCCCGGCGGCGTTGTTCCCTGAGTCGGTATTCATCACCTTCCAGATGACCTTCGCGATCATCACTCCGGCGCTGATCGTCGGTGCGTTCGCCGAGCGTATGAAGTTCTCCGCGATGCTGATCTTCATGGGCATCTGGTTCACCCTGGTTTACGCACCGATTGCCCACATGGTGTGGGGCGGTCCGGGCTCGTTGCTGGGCGACTGGGGCGTGCTGGACTTCGCTGGCGGCACCGTGGTGCACATCAACGCCGGTGTGGCTGGCCTGGTGGCGTGCCTGGTACTCGGCAAGCGTAAAGGCTTCCCGACCACCCCAATGGCACCGCACAACCTGGGTTATACCCTGATTGGCGCCGCGATGCTGTGGGTTGGCTGGTTCGGCTTCAACGCAGGCTCCGCTGCTGCGGCCAACGGCACTGCCGGCATGGCGATGCTCGTCACTCAGATCGCTACCGCGGCTGCGGCGCTGGGCTGGATGTTCGCCGAGTGGGTCACTCACGGTAAGCCAAGCGCACTGGGCATTGCCTCGGGTGTCGTTGCGGGCCTGGTGGCAATCACTCCGGCTGCCGGCACCGTGGGCCCAATGGGCGCTCTGGTGATTGGTCTGGCGGCTGGCGTAGTGTGCTTCTTCTGCGCCACTACCCTGAAACGCAAACTGGGCTACGACGACTCCCTGGACGCCTTCGGCGTGCACGGTATCGGCGGTATCCTCGGCGCGATCCTGACCGGCGTGTTCGCAGCGCCTTCCCTGGGCGGCTTCAACGCGGCCACCACTGACATCGCGGCGCAAGTCTGGATCCAGTGCAAGGGCGTCGGCTTCACCGTGATCTACACGGCCATCGTGACCTTCATCATCCTCAAGGTGCTGGATGCGGTCATGGGCCTGCGGGTTACCGACGAAGAAGAGGCCGTGGGCCTGGACTTGGCTCAACACAACGAACGCGGTTACAACTTGTAAGTACGTGTAAAAAAGATGCCCGGCTTGCCGGGCATTTTTTTGTCTGGCGTTTGTCTGTGATAGGAGGCTGTACCGGTTTTTACGCAAAGTTTGTGATGCAGCGCACGCGGCGCTTTTCAGCGTGCGAAAGTCTTACAGGTATGTAGGCGTATTCGACACTTTGTTTTTTCCCAGAGCGCGCTAGAATGCGCGCCGATGGGCGGAGAACTGTATGTGGCAACAGACCCTGATTACCCTGCGGGCCAAGCCCCGGGGCTTTCACCTGGTGACAGACGAGTTGCTCGCCGGCTTGCCTGAATTGAAGGCGTGCCGTGTGGGCCTGTTGCATCTGTGGCTGCAGCACACCTCGGCCTCGTTGACGGTCAACGAGAATGCCGACCCGGCGGTGCGCCGTGACTTCGAGCGTTTTTTCAACTCGCTGGTGCCGCAAGGGCGTGCAGGGTTCGAACATAACGACGAAGGCCCGGATGATCTGCCGGCGCACTTCAAGGCCAGTCTGCTGGGCTGCCAGCTGAGTTTGCCAGTGAACGCTGGCCGCTTGGCGATAGGGACTTGGCAAGGTGTTTATCTGGGCGAGCACCGTGATCATGGCGGTGCTCGTAAAGTCCTCGCCACCTTGCACGGTGATGGGGCATAAGCCGCTGGTCATCCAGCGGATGTTGATTTTATCCGGCGACCTCGACAGAGGGTGAAGCTGGGCTATAACTAATCTGCTTTTCGCAAGTCATGAGGTAGAACATGAGCGACGATGATCTGGAAACCGACGAACTCGAAGTAGGTGACGAAGACGACACCGAAGAAGGCCTTGAAGCGGCAGTCGAAGATGTTGCTGACGAGGGCGATGACGGTGGCGAAGACGCACCTGCCAAAGTTGCCAAAGGCAAAGCCAAGGCTGCGGTGTCGGTAGACGAGCTGCCAAGCGTTGAAGCCAAGAACAAAGAGCGCGATGCACTGGCCCGTGCGATGGAAGAATTCCTCGCTAAAGGCGGCAGAGTGGTCGAAGTTGAGCCTAACGTGGTTGCCGATCCGCCCAAGAAGCCGGATAACAAGTACGGCAGCCGCCCTATTTAAAGGGTTGTTGCAGGCTTATGTGAGAAAGCCCGCCGTCGCTGCGGGCTTTTTCATGCCTGGAATAAAGTTCTGCCAGTCACCATCATTCAAATGTGGGAGCTGGCATTACTGCCAGCTTTGCAGCAATGGCGGTAGCTCGTTCAGGTTACGAATCTGCGCATCCGGTTTTTTGTCCCCTTCCCAGGCTTTTCCCGTCGGGTTGAACCACACCGCCCGCAGCCCCGCCTGTTGCGCCCCGGCGATGTCATCGCCCGGGTGATCGCCGATATGCACCGCCTGGCTCGCGTCCACGCCACCGCGCTGTAACGCTTCATGAAACAGTCGCGCGTCCGGCTTGGCAATGCCGATATCTTCGGCGCGCAGGGCGAAGTGAAAGTAGTCGGCCAGGCCAACGCGCTGCACGTCAGCGTTGCCGTTGGTGATCACGCCCAGCAGGAAATGCTCGCGCAATGCCTGAAGCATGGGCTCAGCCTCGGGGAACGGCGTGAGTTGATGCCGCGCATGGATGAACGCCTCGTAGCACACGTCGGCCATTTCCGTGGCCTGCGGCTGTGGATAACCCGCCTCTTCAAACGCGTGCATCAGCACACGGTGGCGCAGGATGCTGATGCGGTATTTCAGCTCGGGATGGCGCTCCAGCACGGCCTGGCGCAGCTTGGCGAAGTGCTCCAGCGGCAGGTCGCCGACCTTTGAGGCATTTACCGCCAGCCATTCACGCATCGACGCTTCGGCGCCAATGATCACGGGTACGTTGTCCCAGAGCGTGTCGTCCAGGTCGAAGGTAATCAGCTTGATACTCATGAGTCGCCGCCCTTGATGCGTTTGGCCCGTGGATGGGCGTTGTCGTACACCGTTGCGAGGTGTTGGAAGTCGAGGTGGGTATAAATTTGCGTGGTCTTGATGTCGGCGTGGCCGAGCAGTTCCTGTACGGCGCGCAGGTCCTGGGATGATTCCAGCAGGTGGCTGGCAAAGGAGTGACGCAGCATGTGCGGGTGCAGGTTTTGCCCCAGTTCACGTTCGCCCGCCGCCTTGACCCGCAGCTGAATGGCGCGCGGGCCGAGGCGTCGGCCTTGCTGGCTGACAAACACCGCGTCGTCCGCCGGGTTGGTCAACAGGCGCAGTGGCAGCCACAGTTGCAGGGCTTCACGCGCCTTGCGGCCCACCGGCAAAACGCGAGTTTTGCTGCCCTTGCCGAGGACTTGCACCAGGCCGTCCGCGAGGTCGAGTTGATCGAGGTTGAGGCCCGTCAGCTCCGACAGGCGCAAGCCAGAGGAGTAAAACAGCTCAAGGATCGCCTGGTCGCGATGGGCCAGGAAGTCATCCTCGATGGCACCGTCGAGCAGTTGCAGAGCGCGGTCGGTATCCAGCGTCTTGGGCAGGCGCCGCTCGCCCTTGGGCGCAGACAAGCCATTGGCCGGGTCGTGGTCGCACAGGCCTTCGCGATTGAGGTAGTGATAAAGCCCGCGCACCGCCGACAACAGGCGAGACAGGCTGCGCGATGACTGGCCCGACTGGTGCAGGCGCGCGATCAGGCTGCGCAGGTTCTGGATATCCAGCGCCTTCCAACTGCTGATGTGCTGTTTTTCGCAGTACGCCAACACCTTGTTCAGGTCTCGCCGATACGCTTCCAGAGTATGGGGTGACACCTGGCGCTCGTTGCGCAGGTGAGCGCAGTAAGCGTCCAGTTGCCGTTCCATGGCTAGCGCACCGCGCGCAGGGCGGTGGTGAAGCGCGGCAGGACGCGGCCCAGCACTTCGGCGATGTAGGTCAAAAACAGCGTGCCCACCGAACTTTTATAGTGCGCAGGGTCTCGGCTGGCGATGGCCAGTACGCCGTGCAGGCCCTGGTGGCTGAGGGCGACCACGGCGGTAGAGCCGATTTGCTGGCGCTGTTCGGCGCCAAACAGGAAGTCCAGCTCGTGCTCACGCAAGGTGCCGCTGATGGTCTTGCCTTCCGATAGCAGGCCACCGATGGCGGTTTGTGCTTCGCTGCCGTTGACCCAGCGGCCCACGGGCATCGGGTTGTCGCTGAACAGGATCAGGCTGACAAACGGCACCTGGAAGTCCTGGCGCAGGCTGTCTTCCACGGCGATCACGGTTTCTTCCAGGCTGGTGGCGTCCATCAGCGTCAGAATCAGGCGGCGGGTTTTGTCGAAAAGGCGATCGTTGTCGCGGGCGACGTCCATCAGGTGCGAGAGCTTGTGGCGCATTTCGATATTGCGCTCGCGCAGGATCTTCATTTGCCGCTCCACCAGCGACACGGTATCGCCGCGCTGGTGGGGAATGCGCAAGGCCGGCAGCAGCTCTTCGTGTTCCACGAAGAAGTCCGGATTAGCTTCAAGGTACGCCGCGACTGCAGCGGCCTCCAGGCTGTCGCTCGGGGTTGCTTGGGCGGGTACTTGAGGCTTATCGGTCATTGGCTTGGCTCACTCATAGACGGACCTGTCCTTCGTATACACGCGAGGCCGGCCCGGTCATCAACACCGGGTGGCCAGGGCCTGCCCATTCGATGGACAAACGTCCGCCGGGCAGGTCGATCAGCAGGGGCGAATCCATCCACCCCTGGCTGATCGCGGCCACGGCAGCGGCGCAAGCACCGGTACCGCAGGCCTGGGTTTCGCCGGCGCCGCGTTCCCACACGCGCAATTGCGCGCGGGAACGGTCGATCACCTGCAGAAAGCCCACGTTCACCCGTGCCGGAAAACGCGGGTGATGTTCGATCTTCGGTCCCAGTTCATGCACCGGGGCGTTGTTGATGTCGTTGACCCGCAGCACGGCATGGGGGTTGCCCATGGACACGGCGGCGATGTCGACCGTCTGGCCATCCACATCAAGCGCGTAGCGGTTGGCCTGCTCCGTGGCCTGGAACGGAATGTCCGCCGGCACCAGGCGTGGCGCGCCCATGTTGACGCTGATCTGGCCGTCGCTGCGCACGTCCAGCTCGATCACACCGCTCTTGGTCTCGACGCGAATCTGGCGCTTGGCAGTCAGGCGTTTGTCCAGCACAAAGCGGGCAAAGCAGCGCGCACCGTTGCCGCACTGCTCCACTTCGGAACCATCGGCGTTGAAGATCCGATAACGGAAGTCCACGTCCGGGTTGCCCGGTGCTTCCACCAGCAGCAGTTGGTCAAAACCAATCCCGGTGTGACGGTCGCCCCACTGTTTGGCGTGTTTGGGCAGAATGTGCGCGTGCTGGCTGACCAGGTCGAGGACCATGAAATCGTTGCCCAGCCCGTGCATCTTGGTAAAACGCAGCAGCATGGCTTACTCCGGCAGCAGGCTTTCGCCAGCATACAACTCGGCTACCGTCTCGCGGCGACGCACTTCAAACGCTTGATCACCGTCCACCAGCACCTCGGCGGCACGGCCGCGGGTGTTGTAGTTGGAGCTCATGACAAACCCATAGGCACCGGCCGAATGCACGGCCAGCAAGTCGCCTTCTTCGAGGGTCAGCTGACGATCCTTGGCCAGGAAGTCACCGGTCTCGCAGATCGGGCCGACGATGTCATAGGCACGGCCAGCGCCTTCGCGCGGCGTTACCGCAGTGACATTCATCCAGGCCTGGTACAGCGCCGGGCGGATCAGGTCGTTCATCGCCGCATCGACGATGGCGAAATCCTTGTATTCGGTGTGCTTGAGGTACTCGACCTGGGTCAACAGCACGCTGGCGTTGGCGACGATATAACGGCCCGGCTCGAACATCAGGGTCAGGCCGCGGCCTTCAGTGCGCTCGCGCACAGCCTGGATGTAATCGGCGATTTGCGGCGGCTCTTCATCGCGATAACGCACGCCTACACCACCACCGAGGTCGATGTGCTGCAGGTAGATGCCGCATTCGCCGAGGCGATCGATCAGCGCCAGCAGGCGATCGAGGGCGTCCAGGAACGGCGGCAGGGTGGTCAGTTGCGAGCCGATATGGCAGTCAACACCCAGCACGTCCAGGTTCGGCAGTTGGGCGGCGCGGATGTACACGTCCTCGGCGTCGGCAATGGCGATGCCGAACTTGTTTTCTTTGAGGCCGGTGGAAATGTACGGGTGAGTGCCGGCATCGACGTCCGGGTTGACGCGCAGGGAGATCGGCGCGCGAACGCCCAGCTCGGCGGCAACAACCTGCAGTCGTTCCAGCTCGTCGGTGGATTCGATGTTGAAGCAATGCACGCCAACTTCGAGGGCGCGGCGCATGTCTTCGCGGCTTTTACCAACACCGGAGAACACAATTTTTTCAGGCTTGCCGCCAGCGGCCAGTACACGTTCCAGCTCGCCACGGGAAACGATGTCAAAACCGGCGCCAAGACGCGCCAGGACATTCAGTACACCCAGGTTGGAGTTGGCCTTGACCGCGTAGCACACCATGTGTGGAACGCCGGCCAGTGGGTCGGTAAAGGAGCGGTATTGGGCTTCGATGTGCGCACGGGAATACACATAGGTCGGGGTGCCAAAGCGTTCGGCAATCGCAGACAGCGCCACACCTTCCGCGAACAGCTCGCCGTCCCGGTAGTTAAAAGCGTCCATGGGTTTCCCTTATTCGTAGGTATCGTGCTTATGCGCTTTTGATGGCTTTTGCGACGATTGCGCCTGGTCATTAGGGTCTTTGCTGTCATCGGGCAGGTACAGCGGGCCTTTTTGACCACAGGCACTAACGAGGCAAGCGACCGCGACGAGCGCAGCAAGGGAAGAGATCAGGCGCTTCATGGCGAAATCCTTGAATATGCATTAATTGCGCCCGAGTATACCGACCACCCGCCAGCTTGCCTATGCGCTGAAATACCCGTCCGGCGGGGGTTTGCCGAGAGAGTTGCGAAGCAGGCTACGCTTGCTGAGTATTTTTCCTGCAGTTGGCGCGGATGAAATCGGTATCCTTTGCAATCGGCGAGGCTCGCCCGTATCGTGCGGCGCTTGAGCAAAACCAGACACTTTTGAGGTTGCCACAATGAGTTTGACCGAAGCCCGTTTTCACGACTTGGTGGATGCGACCCAGGAGAAGTTGGAAGATATTTTCGACGACAGTGGCCTGGACGTGGACCTGGAAAACTCGGCCGGCGTGCTGACCGTCAAGTTTGAAAACGGCACGCAGCTGATTTTCAGTCGCCAGGAGCCTTTGCGTCAGCTGTGGCTGGCCGCACGTTCCGGTGGCTTTCACTTCGATTACAACGAAGAAGACAACAATTGGCAGTGCGACAGCAGCGATGAACTGCTCAGCGAAATGCTCGCGCGCATGGTCCAGGAGCAAGCCGGCGTTGAGCTGGACTTCGAAGAGATTTGATTGTGACCCAGCCTTTACCTGTACGCCCGCCCAAGCCGTTGTTCAGCAATGTCAGCCCGGCGGTGCCGTCACCTTGTATCAGCTTGTGTCGCCTGGATGAGCAGAAAGTCTGCCTCGGTTGTTTCCGTCATGTGGAAGACATCCGGGAATGGCGCTCCGCCGACGATGCCCGCCGCCGGGTGATTTGTGCCCAGGCTGATCAGCGCAGGGCGCACGCCTGAGGTCGCCTTGTTTATTTGTGTCGCTGTGGTAGTGTCCGGGTACGCCTCAACTCACCGAGGCCCGTGAGAACCCCGCCTTTTCCTGGCGGGGTTTTGCTTTTTTGTGCAGAAAAAAGGAGTCTGCCTGAATCATGACCGCACCTTCCATCATCCTCACCCGTCTGGACGTGCAGCGTCTGGAGCAACTGATCGACCGCCTTGGCGAAGAGTTTCCCGGCGTAGAAGCGTTGCAAGCCGAACTCGACCGCGCCGAAGACGTGGTTGGTCACGATGAAGTGTCTGCAGGTGTCGTGACCATGAACTCCCGCGTGCATTGCCGTGAGCAAGGCAGCGGCAAGGACTACCACCTGACACTCGTCTACCCGAAAGAAGCAAATGCCGACGAAGGCAAGATTTCGATTCTGGCGCCCGTGGGCAGTGCGTTGCTTGGCCTGCAAGTGGGCCAGCACATCGACTGGCCGGCACCCGGTGGCAAAACCCTGAAGCTGGAATTGCTGAACGTTGAAGGCCAGCCGAAAGACGGTGGTGCATTCTCCTTGTAAACGGAGCTGCTTTAAATCTGGCTCAGCGCCTCGTTGAGCGACAGCTCCAGCTCGGCCTTGTAGCGCAAATACAAGTTGCTCGGGCTTTGCACATCACCGAGCAGTCCGGACAAATCCAGGTCGGTGATGTAGCAGCGGTAACGCTCGGTCTCCTGGCGTTGACCGACGATCTCCCGGGCGACCACTGCAAACAGTTGGTCGCCAAACTCCAGTTCGGAAAACTCCCGCTGATTGCAGTACAGAGTGATGCCCACCTGACCCGGTGCGGCCTTGCCGATAATCGCCTGCACGTCATAAAACGGCTTGTTGGCGGGGTTCGAAGGCGCTTGCCGCGCTTCGATGCCGCGCGCGCGCAGACCTCCTGACGGCAACAGTTGGTAATACAGGATTTGCACTTCGCCCAACGGCTGTTGCGAGTCCAGCGGGAAGAGCGCTTCCCGGCGGTAGATGATCGACTGCAGGAAGCGCTGCAACGGCGCCAGCAAGCTTTGCTCATCATGAAACGGCAAGCGCTGCTGCCAGAGCGCATTGAACTCATCCAGCACGTACAGCTCGGCGAGGCCTTCGTTGACCCGGTAGAACACCTGCACACACTCGGACAGGCCCATGGGCAGCAGCAGCGCCAGGTCGTGGTCTTCCAGCGCCATGGCGTCCAGGTGCAGCGGGCTGTACGCCGCCAGCTCTTCGCTGAGGTAGGCGATCAGCGCGTCCTGGGTCAGCAATGGCACGTGGGTGGCTTGGCCCGGCATCAGTTCCATCACGTGATAGTGCTGTTGCACCTGGAGCAGGTAGCGGTAATTGCCCTGGCTGAGCAGCAGGTTTTGCGCGGTATCAAAGACTTCTTCCACACGCTGTGCAATGAACTGCGCGCGGTTGTGACAGAAGCAGCGCACTCGCAACCGGGGCAGGTGGTTTGGCGGTAACTGGTTGAGGTAGTCGCGCAGGCAATCGAGCAGCGCGTGCGGGCCGTCGTAGCGGCTGACCATCACCTCATTCCAGCTGTTGAGCGTGACCTGATCCAGGGTCAGCACCAGGTTGTCGCGCACCCCGGCGTAGCTCAGGGAGTCGGTGCGCTCGGTGGTCATCAGAATATTCAGGTCGCGGTGATGCTTAAGCGGGTCGACGCCGACGTTGATCAGCAACAGTACGTCTTCCGGCACTGCCGAGCGCAGCAGGCGTTCTTCATCGACGCCTGTCAGGGGCAGGGTGATGGTCTGTTGCAGGCTGCCGAGCAGGTTGAACAGCTCGAACTCGGTCATGTCACTCACGCCCGGGTGCAGGGCGAGGCGGGTGCTGCTGTCGATCACGCCGTTGCGGTGGCACCAGGTAAGCATTTCCAGCAAGTCGCGGCTGCGCTTGATCGGCGCAAAGTGCTCCCATTCCAGGGCCGTGAGGTTGCCGTTGTACAGGCCCCAGTGGTGCTGGCCCGGCTCCTTGCGGTTGGGCGATTGCACCAGGGTCAGGGTGTCTTCGGCCAGGTCCGGGGAGATGCCTGGGTTAATGAACTCGACCTTGCCGGCTTTGCGCTCAAACGCCGCGTACAGGCGGCGGCCCAGCACATTGAGGTCGCGTTTGTTGATCAGGCTGACGGTTTGTTCGGTGCGGGCGAATTGATTCAGAAACCGATAGCTGTAATTCAGCTCATTCACCAGCGCACGTCGTTCGGACGCCACCTGGCGCACTTTCCACTGGCTGCGGCTGTCCAGCAGGGCCAGTTGGCGCGGGTCCCAACCCCATTCATCGGCCAGGCGCTCCAGCAGCAAACGCTGCCAACCGCAGGTGCGCTGACCCGTTGTGAGCTTGCGGTTGACCTTCAAATAGAGGGCGCGCCTTACCAGCTCCAGGCGTTCGGGCTCGTTGCGCGCCGTGAGGTATTCCTCGATGCGGCGGTAAACCACGATGTAGGGGTCCAGCTCATCCAGGTCCATCTGGTTGGCAAATACCGCGCGCTTGAAGCGCAGGCTGAGGCAGTGCACGTTCGGATGCTCGCTGGCGTAGACCTCGGTCAACAGCAGCTTGAGCACCGATTTGTAGGGTGACTCGATGCCCTTGAACAGTTGCCACAGCCCGGCGCCAATAAATTCCCCCGGCGGAATGCGCGCCAGATGGCCAAGGTCGAGGGTTTCATCGGCGCGGATAAAACGCTTGGAGATCAGCGCATGGGTGAACTCGGCGTAGCGGTTTTCTTCATAGACCGGCACCAGCCACCAGATTGGCGTGCGCCCGGCCAGCCAGATGGCAGTGCGGTAGAACTCATCCAGCAACAAATAATGCTGGGTAGTGCCGCAGTCATCGGAGCTGAGCTGTGTATCGCGTTCGCCCAGCACAAAGCGCGTGGGCTCGATCAGGAAGAAGTGCGCCTCGGCGCCCATACCCAAGGCCCAGGCCTCCAGCAGTTGGCACTTCTTGCGCAACTCGGCCAGTTCGCTTTCGCCAAGGTCCGGTGCGTGGCACACCCACACATCCATGTCGCTCTGATCCGCCTGGGCCAGGGTGCCGAGGCTGCCCATCAAGAACAACCCGTGGATCGGCCGGGGCGGGTTGCCATGGCGTGGCTTGTAGGAAAACGAGCGGGTCAGGCGCTGGGCTTCGGTCAGGGCCTGGGCGTCGGGTTCGAAGTTCGACAGGCCAGCGGGGGTGCTGCCCGATACATAGCCTGGCAACAGCGGGTGGTTGACGTGAAAAAACAGCGGCAACAGCGTCAATACGCTTTGCTGGCGCGGGGTCAGCCCCTCGACAGCCCGGGCCATGCGGCCTTCGTTGAGGGCCATGAAGCGCGCGCGCAGCTGGGCCAGCACCTTGCGGTCGATGCCTTCGTCCAGGTCGGGGCGGATTTCATGGGTGCGGGTCATGTCGAACTCGGTGGCTCGCAGGGCCCGACGTGGGCGGCCGTGTGTGAGTTTACAGACAGAAGCGCAGGAGGTTTAGAGGGAAATGGATTTTGGCGTCAGAATCTTGGGCGATCCACAGCAACGCCCTGGGAATCCGCAAAAGGCGGACCCCATGGGCGGTATCAGATATTACGCAGCTTCTTTGGTCGAGGCGGTGGTCAGGATGGTCAGCAGGGTTTGGGCTTGTTCTGCAGCGTCCCGACCCAGGCTGGTCAGGTAACCGCCATCCGGTTGATCGATAAGCCCTTTCGCGTGGAGGCGCTTGGCAGCGGCGATGGCAGTGGGAGCGGCGGTCTGGTGGACTTTCAGACCTTCCTGGGTGCTGCCCAGGCTGAAGAGTGTAAGGATTTCCAGTTCGGCAACCAATTCAGGGGTATACGACATAAGGACTCCAGACTTTCTAAGAATTTATTAGAGGCTAGCAGGGCATAAGGTGAACGCACTTTGCCGAACTGTCCAGCCAGTTGTGGGCGCTGGCTTGCCTGCGATGCTGGCGACTCGGTTTAACGGTTGCACAGAGGCGATGCCATCGCAGGCAAGCCAGTTCCCACAGGGGTCAGCACCCGCCTGGAGTTTTGGATGTTATTGGTTCTCTGGCGGCAACTCGGGCAACGCCCGCAGCGCGGTTTCGTACCACTGGGTATCGAAGGCGCGGTCCTCTTCGAGCATCTTGTCGATTTCGACGGCGAGCACGTGGGCCATCAGGTTCAAGATGTCTTCACGCTCGTAACCCACCAGGGTCAACTTGTTGAACGTCGCTTTGGCCGCAGGCGGGTTGTCGCTTTCGATTTGATTTTCGATGGCCTGGGTCAGCGTACTTTCGGTGAATTCTTCTTCGTCGTTGTCGATATCGGTTGGCTCGCTCATGGCAGGCTCCTCAAGGAAAAGGCCGCCAGTCTACGCCCATTCAGGTGGGTGATGCTGCTGGTCAGGAAGGGCCTTCGGCTCTATAACTCTTGCAGCCAACCCCACACCCGGCCTGGAGGCAGTCGCAATGCTCAAGCTCTACGGATTTTCGGTCAGCAACTACTACAACATGGTCAAACTGGCGCTGCTGGAGAAAGGGCTACCCTTTGAGGAGGTGCCGTTTTTCGCCGGCCAGACCCCCGAAGCGCTCGCCGTGAGCCCGCGCGGCAAGGTGCCGGTGCTGGGGGTCAAACAGGGCTTTATTAACGAAACCAGCGTGATCCTTGAGTACATCGAGCACACCCAGGAAGGCCCGGCGCTGCTGCCCGCTGAGCCATTCCAGCGCGCGCAAGTGCTGGCGCTATGCCGGGAAATCGAGCTGTACATCGAATTGCCTGCCCGTGCGTGTTTCGCCGAAGCGTTTTTCGGCATGCCGGTGCCGGAGGCGATCAAGGAGAAATCCAAATCCGAGCTGCTGCTGGGAATCTTTTCTTTGGGGCGGCATGGCAAGTTCGCGCCCTATGTGGCTGGGGAAAGCTTCACGATTGCGGATCTTTATTTTATGTACAGCCTGAACCTCGCCGTTGCGGTGGGCGAGAAGCTGTTTGGGCTGGATTTGCTGGCAGAGCTGCCTGCGGCGAAGGCGTTGCTGGAGAAGCTGAATGCAATGCCCAACGCGCAGAAGGTTGCGGCGGACAGGGAAGCGGCGATGCCGGCGTTTATGGCGATGATCGCGGCGAAGAAGTAGTTTCTCAGCGCTTATCAGAAAGCTATCGCGGGCAAGCCCGGCTCCCACCTTTGACCGAGTCGTCTGGAAGTACTCGGTACCTGTGGGAGCTGGCTTGCCTGCGATGCTCTTGGCATTTAGCGGCTGGCGAGCAATGCCTGGCCGCGCACCACGGCAGCTTTCACCTGCGCTGGCGCAGTGCCGCCGATGTGGTCGCGGGCATTCACCGAACCTTCCAGGGTTAGCACCGCAAACACGTCCTGCTCGATCTGGTCGCTGAATTTACGCAGCTCTTCCAGGCTCATTTCCGCCAGGTCCTTGCCCGTGTCCACGCCGTACTTCACCGCGTGGCCGACGATTTCGTGGCAGTCACGGAACGGCAGGCCGCGGCGCACCAGGTAGTCCGCCAGGTCAGTTGCGGTGGAGAAACCACGCAGCGCTGCTTCGCGCATGATCGCGTGCTTGGGCTTGATCGCCGGGATCATGTCGGCAAAGGCGCGCAGCGAGTCACGCAGGGTGTCGGCGGCGTCGAACAGCGGTTCCTTGTCTTCCTGATTGTCCTTGTTGTAGGCCAGAGGCTGGCCTTTCATCAAGGTCAGCAGGCCCATCAGTGCGCCGAATACACGGCCGCTTTTGCCACGTACCAGTTCGGGCACGTCCGGGTTTTTCTTTTGCGGCATGATCGAGCTGCCGGTGCAGAAGCGGTCCGGCAGGTCGATGAACTGGAATTGCGCGCTGGTCCACAGCACCAGCTCTTCGGAGAAACGCGACAAGTGCATCATCGCGATGCTGGCGGCGGCGCAGAATTCGATGGCGAAGTCACGGTCCGATACGCCGTCCAGGGAGTTGCCGCCCACGGCGTCAAAACCCAGCAGCTGCGCGGTGTATTCGCGGTCGATCGGGTAAGTGGTGCCAGCGAGTGCGGCGCTGCCCAAGGGCATGCGGTTGGCGCGCTTGCGGCAATCCACCAGGCGCTCGTAGTCGCGGCTGAGCATTTCGAACCAGGCCAGCAGGTGGTGACCAAAGGTCACAGGCTGCGCGGTTTGCAGGTGGGTGAAGCCCGGCATGATGGTGCCCGACTCACGCTCGGCCTGCTCCAGCAGGCCTTTTTGCAGGCGGGTGATTTCGCCAAGGATCAGGTCGATTTCATCGCGCAGCCACAGGCGAATATCGGTGGCCACTTGGTCATTACGGCTACGACCGGTGTGCAGTTTTTTACCGGTCACACCGATGCGATCGGTGAGGCGCGCCTCGATATTCATGTGCACGTCTTCCAGATCGACGCGCCAGTCGAACGTGCCGGCTTCGATCTCACCACGGATGGTGGTCAGGCCGTCGATGATGCTGTCGCGCTCGGCGTCGGTCAGCACGCCGACCTTGGCCAGCATCGTGGCGTGGGCGATGGAGCCCATGATGTCGTGGCGGTACAGGCGCTGGTCGAAGGTGACGGAGGCGGTGAAGCGGGCGACGAAGGCGTCGACGGGTTCACTGAAGCGGCCGCCCCAGGACTGGTTGGTCTTGTCGGTGCTCATGGATTCGCTCGTGATCTGCTTAAAAGAGGCGTGAAGGTGTGCCGCCGATAATAACAGGGTTGCCCGCGGAGGCGGTGCTGCGGGTGATCGGCATTTTTATTTGTGTCAGGCATGGCTAAGTGCCTTGCCGTCGACCGCGTCCGGGACGAGACTGCAAGCAGAGGCTTATTGATGCGATATTTTACGAATGAGCCCTATCGTCTCGGCGAGCGTCTACAGTTGGACTATTAGTGTGTGAATGCACCAAAGTCGGGTGATGCGGTCATACCCAGACTGTCCATTTAAAAGGGGGGTATTCGGATTGTGTATCAGCAAACCCTGGGACGATGCGCGAAAGCTGCAGGTCTTGGGCGTTATTGAACAGGTCCGGGTAAATTTGGGTGCCGCTCTCGGGGCACTTTTTGCCGCTCGCGCTAGTCTTAGCGTGGATCGCTGTGACGCAAGTCACCGCACCTGTCTACGCTATCCTTGTGCGAGACTCACGCAGGAATCCAGCGCTATATGAATGTCCTGATCGTTGATGACGAACCCCAAGCCCGCGAGCGACTGAGCCGTCTGGTCAGTGAACTCGAGGGTTATGCAGTCCTTGAACCGAGCGCCACCACGGGTGAAGAGGCGTTGACGCTGATCGACAGCCTCAAGCCGGATGTGGTGTTGCTTGATATCCGCCTGCCAGGCCTTGATGGCCTGCAGGTTGCCGCCCGACTGAGTGAGCGCGAATCGCCACCAGCCGTGGTGTTATGCGCGGCGCAAGATGAGTTCCCCGAGCAGACGCTCGAAGACAGCGGCGTCGCCTTCCTGCTCAAGCCAGTGGCAGGCGATGCGTTGCTCAAGGCCCTGAAAAAAGCCGAGCGCCCCAATCGCATCCAACTCGCTGCCCTGACTCAGCCAGCCGCTCAAAGTGGCAACGGGCCGCGCAGCCATATCAGTGCGCGAACCCGCAAAGGTATCGAGCTGATTCCCCTGAGCCAGGTGGTGTACTTTATTGCCGACCATAAATACGTGACCTTGCGTCACGAGGCAGGCGAAGTGCTGCTTGATGAGCCACTCAAGGCCCTTGAGGATGAGTTTGGCGACCGTTTCGTGCGCATCCACCGCAACGCGTTGGTGGCTCGAGAGCGAATTGAACGCTTGCAGCGTACGCCCCTGGGGCACTTTCAGCTGTTTTTGAAAGGGCTTAACGGCGACGCCCTGATCGTCAGCCGGCGCCATGTGGCTGGCGTGCGCAAGATGATGCAGCAGCTTTAGCCCGAGGGCTGTGGCGCGGTGTGTATTTCCTATCCCGGTGCGGCGTGGCCAGGGAGGCCCCGCACTTGCTGATTCAAATCAAAGCGCATTTGCCTGAGCTGTTATTATCTGCCGTATCTATTCAGTACGGATTGATCCATGTCCTCTCGCGAAATCCGCATCGCCACCCGTAAAAGTGCCCTGGCCTTGTGGCAGGCCGAATACGTTAAAGCACGCCTTGAGCTGGCCCATCCGGGCCTCAAGGTCACCTTGGTGCCCATGGTCAGTCGCGGTGACAAACTGCTGGACTCGCCGCTGTCGAAGATCGGCGGCAAGGGCCTGTTCGTCAAGGAACTGGAAACCGCGCTGCTGGAAAACGAAGCCGACATCGCCGTGCATTCGATGAAAGACGTGCCGATGGACTTCCCGGAAGGCCTTGGCCTGTATTGCATCTGCGAGCGCGAAGACCCACGCGACGCCTTCGTGTCCAACACCTACGCGTCTCTGGATGAACTGCCTTTGGGCAGCATCGTTGGCACGTCCAGCCTGCGTCGCCAGGCGCAGTTGCTGACCCGTCGCCCGGACCTGCAAATTCGCTTCCTGCGCGGCAACGTCAACACCCGGCTGGCCAAGCTGGACGCCGGTGAATATGACGCGATCATCCTCGCGGCAGCCGGTTTGATCCGCCTTGGCTTCGAAGACCGTATCACCTCGGCGATCAGCGTCGAGGACAGCTTGCCGGCAGGCGGGCAGGGTGCAGTGGGCATTGAATGCCGCACCGTCGACAGTGAAATCCACGCCTTGCTCAAACCCCTTGATCACGCTGACACCGAAGTTCGTGTCACGGCCGAACGTGCCCTGAACAAACACCTCAATGGTGGCTGCCAGGTGCCGATCGCCTGCTACGCCGTGCTCGAAGGCGAAAACCTTTGGCTGCGTGGTTTGGTCGGGGATCCAGACGGCGGATTGCTGCTCACCGCCGAGGTGCGCGGGCCACAGCGTGATGCCACGGCATTGGGCATCCAGGTGGCCGAAGAGCTGTTGGTAAAAGGCGCTGGCGCCATTCTGCAAAAGGTCTACGGCGAGGCGGGCCCGCAGTGACCCAATGGCGTGTGTTGCTGACGCGGCCTGCCGAGGAGTCAATGGCCCTGGCGGCGTCGTTGGCTGACGCCGGCATCTTCAGCAGCAGCCTGCCCTTGCTGGACATTGAAGCGCTGCCGATCACAGCCGAACAACAGGCTGTGTTGGCTGACCTGAGCCGCTATTGCGCGGTGATCGTGGTGAGCAAACCGGCTGCGCGCCTGGCCTTGCAACATTTGGATCAAACCTGGCCGACGTTGCCGTGGTTCAGCGTTGGCGCGGCTACCGCGCAAGTATTGGCCGATTACGGCCTCAACGTTCAGTGTCCTGCTACCGGCGACGACAGCGAGGCCTTGCTCGCACTGCCGGCCTTGCGCGAGGCTGTCGCACGCCCTGGCGCGCGGGTGCTTATCCTGCGCGGCGAAGGAGGGCGGGAATTGCTCGCTGAGCGTTTGCGCGAGGGAGGTGCTAGTGTCGACTATCTGGAACTGTATCGGCGTTTCCTTCCGGCATACGATGCCGGGGAGTTGCTGCAGCGCATCCAGTTGGAACGCTTGAACGGCCTGGTGGTCAGCAGTGGGCAGGGTTTTTTACACTTGCAGGCCCTGGCCGGCGGCGATTGGCCGCAGGTGGCGCAGCTGCCGTTGTTCGTGCCCAGCCCGCGCGTGTATGAAATGGCGCGCGCCGCTGGCGCAGAAAAAGTTGTGGATTGTCGCGGCGCAAGTGCCGCGGCTTTGTTAGTGGCGTTGCGCAGTTCTGCCTTGTGAAGCAGGCCGCCCCCACTCTCTGATACGCAAAGGACGGATACGTGAGCGAAACAGCCTTGCCTAAAGATGAAACCCAACCCGCACTCGATGCGCCGGTTGAGTCACAGGTTACCGCGCCACGCCGTGGCAACGGCCTGGCAGTCGTCGCCCTGTTGCTCGGCGCCGCAGGTGTTGGCGCCGGCGGTTGGGGGATCTGGCAGGTCCGCGCCCTGCAAGCCAGCAGCCAGCAACAGCTTGGCCAGGTGCAGACCCTCGATGACCAATCCCAATCCCTCAAGCAGAGCCAGCAGCAGTTGGCCGCTCGCCTGGCGCAGTTGCCCGCAGCCGATGAGCTGGAGGAGCGCCGTCGTCTGGTCGCCCAATTGCAGGGTGATCAGCAGCGCTTGAGCCAGCGCCTGGAAACCGTGCTGGGTGCCAGCCGCCAGGATTGGCGCCTGGCTGAGGCCGAGCATTTGATCCGTCTGGCCAGCTTGCGTTTGTCAGCCTTGCAGGACATCAACAGCGCCCAGTCGCTGGTCCAGGGCGCCGACGAGATTCTTCGCGAACAGAGCGACCCGGGTGCCTACGCTGCTCGCGAGCAATTGGCCAAGAGCCTTGCCGCGCTGCGCAGCACCGAACAACCGGACCGCACCGGGCTGTACCTGCAATTGGCGGCGCTGCGCGATCAGGTGGTTCAACTGGCCGCGATCGCCCCGGAATACCAGCTGACCGAGCCGGGTTCCGAAGGGCGCTCGACCACGGATACGGATAACCGTTGGAGCCAATGGTGGGAGCAGATTTCCCGCTACTTCCGCATCGACTTCAACCCGGACGATAACATTCGTCCGTTGCTCGCCGGCCAAGGCTTGAACCAGGTGCGCCTGGCCCTGAGCCTCGCTCTGGAGCAAGCGCAATGGGCTGCACTGAATGGCGAAGCCGCGGTGTACAGCCGCTCCCTGGGTGAAGCGCGCAGCGTACTGCAAGACAACTTCAATCAGGACAACCCGCAGAGCAAAGCCATGCTGGCGCGTATCGCCGAGCTTGAGCCCAAGGCTGTCTCCGTGGTCACGCCGGACCTGGCCGCAAGCCTGGCAGCGGTGCAGGCTTATCTCGAGCGCCGCCATCTGTCTGCCGATGAAGCCAAGGCGTCGGCGAGCACGCCGGCGACCCAGGAGTAGAGCCGATGAAGCGTTTCTATGTGATCCTGGTGTTGGCAATTGCCATCGCCCTGGCGCTGGCTGTGGGCATTTCGAAACACACCGGCTACGTGCTGATTACCTATCCCCATGTGCTGCATTACGAGTCGAGCCTGTGGGCCACGCTGGTGGCGCTGTTTGCCGTGGGCTTGGCGATTTACCTTGTTCGTGTGCTGCTGAGCCTGATCACCACTTCCGGTGGCGTGGTCAACCCGTGGTCGCGGCGCAACCGCAGCCGACGTGTGCAGGTCGCCATCGAACAAGGCCAGATGGACCTCGCCGAAGGACGCTGGGCCAGTGCCGAGCGCTATTTGCACCGTGCCGCCGAGGCTGAACGTCATCCGTTGCTGTACTACCTCGGCGCAGCGCGCGCAGCCAATGAGCAGGGCCGTTATGAGGAGTCTGACGGTTTACTGGAGCGCGCCCTGGAGCGCCAGCCGCAGGCTGAACTCGCCGTCGCCTTGAGCCATGCGCAATTGCAGATGGACCGCGGTGACACGGAAGGCGCGTTGGTCACATTGCAGGCCATGCACGCGCGTCATCCTCATAACCCGCAGGTTTTGCGTCAGTTGCAGCGCCTGCACCAACAGCGAGGCGATTGGTCATCGGTAATTCGTCTGTTGCCTGAACTGCGTAAAGACAAAGTGTTGCCCGCGACCGAGCTTGCCGAACTGGAGCGCCGTGCCTGGGGTGAAAACCTGGGGTTGGCTGCCCAGCGTGAAGAGCAGGGCGAGGCAGGGTTGCAGGGCCTTGAGCGGGCATGGGAGCAGCTGACTTCCGCGCAGCGCCAAGAGCCACAATTGGTCCTGGCATACGCTGAGCAACTGCGTCGACTGGGCGCCGATGCCAGCGCGGAAGAAGCGCTGCGTGGCGCGATCAAGCGTGGTTACGACAGCCATCTCATCCGTCTTTATGGCTTGCTGCGCGGCAGTGACCCGGCACGGCAGTTGAAGTTTGCCGAAGGTTGGCTCAAGGATCATCCGGGGGACGCCAGCCTGCTGCTGACGCTCGGGCGCCTTTGCCTGCAAAACAGTTTGTGGGGCAAAGCGCGGGACTATCTGGAGAGCAGCCTGCAGGTGCAGCGTAACCCGGAAGCCTGTGCTGAATTGGCGCGACTGCTGGCCCAATTGGGTGATACCGAACGCAGTAATCAACTGTTCCAGGAAGGCCTTGGGCTTCTGGACAGCCGTCTGCTGGCAGCGCCTTTGCCGGTGCCTGCACGGGTCTGAAGTCTGTAGGACGAGTGTCAGGGCTGGCCCGGAAACTTCTGAGGGCCAGCCTTGAGTTACCGCGCTGATGCCCGACTTAAAGCGCTATGTAGCAAATTCCTACTGCCATTTGATTGAAGTCATCCAGGCTCTGACGGCATATCCCTATGCTCTCGCGGAATTGTCCGCTCTAACGCGTATTGAAAGGGGTCGGGCCTTTCCTCTACCGTAACGACCTATCTTTTGCGGTACGGATAAAAATGTCTTTGGCCCCTTCACGTTCCCTGTTTCTCCTGGCGTTCATGGCTGGTGCGCTGACGTTGGGCGTGTCTTTTTACCTTGAGTACCGCGCGCTGCTGCGCCCGTGCTTTCTGTGCCAACTGCAACGCATCCTTCTGGCAACATTCACGCTGATCAACCTGATCGCAGCGGCCCACGGCCCAAAACGCTCTGCTGCCTACCTTTACGGGCTGGCGAGTTCGGGGTGTGCATTGCTTGGCTCGATTACCGCTGTGCGCCAGGTACTGCTGCAAAATGCCGCACCGGAGCAAGTCAGGGATTGTTGGCCCAGCCTGCACGACATGATTGAGAACCTGTCGATTTGGCAAGCGCTGCAATCGACGGTCAAGGGCACCGTTGACTGTGCCGAGATTAACTGGACCCTGTTTGACCTGAGCCTGCCCGAGTGGAGCCTGTTGTTCTTCGTGGCAATGCTGATCCTGGGCATCATGCAGTTTTCACAGTCGCTGCTGAACCGGCGCATGCAGCTGATGCAGCACTAAAAGCATGTCGCGGTTTGTCGGGCAGGATTAAACACTTGTATGAACTTTCTCTCCTGCGTACCTTGAAGCCACAGTCATGCGGGCATAATCTGGCCCGCACGCGTTAACGAAACCGTATGTCAGACGCGGCCTTGTCCGCCTGCTGCTGCCTCCCTGAAGTATCGAGCGGGCACAGGGCAGCAGCGCCCCTATAGGGAAGAGAGATCATCATGCTGGAAAGTTGTCAGAATGCTCAGGAACGCTGGGGTGGGGTGCACAAGCTGATCGACAGCTGGTTGAAGGCACGTCACGAACTGGTTCGGGCCTTTGATGCTCTCGGCGCCAAGCCCGAGGCACTGGCTGAGAATCGCGAACCGTTGCAGGACTTCTGCGGGGTGTTGGTGGACTACGTATCTGCTGGTCATTTCGGCGTCTATGAGCAGCTGACCAAGGAGGCGCAAGCCTTTGACGATCAGCGCGGCCTGGAGTTGGCCGAGACCATTTACCCACGGATCGATGTCATCACCGAGAAGCTGCTGGCATTCACTGACCTGTGTGATGCCGGTAAATGTGTTGCCGAAAAATTCAAAGAGTTGGGTGGGTTGCTGCATGAGCGTTTCGAACTGGAAGACTGCCTGATCGAAGTGCTGCACAACGCCCACAAGGAAGAGGCCGCTACCCAGGCGTGACCTTTTGCTGGCGAGATAAAAAACGGTGCGCATTGCGCACCGTTTTTTATTGGCTCAGTGGCGAATGCCGAGAAGCTCTATCTCGAAGACCAGGGGTGTATACGGCGGGATCAGCTCACCGGCGCCGTCGGCACCATAAGCCTGAGCCGATGGAATCACCAGGCGCCACTTCGCGCCCACCGGCATTTGTTGCAGCGCACTGCTCCAACCGCTGATCACACTGTCGAGGCGAAACCATTGCGGTTGAGTGCTTTTGTCGAAGACGGTCCCATCGGGCAGGCGCCCCACGTATTTCACTTGCACCTCATCACTGGCCAACGGCTTGCTGCCGGTGCCGGGTGTCAGCTCGGTGAGCAGAATTCCATCCGCTAATTCACGCACGCCGCTGGCGGCTTTTTCCCTGGCCAAAAATTGTTGTTCACCCGCGAGTGCCTTTTCGCTTTGGGGGACCTCGGCTGCGGTCTTCGCTTCGTGAATCGCGAGAATTTGCTCGATGCGGGTAGCGTCCAGAGCCAGTGGTTTGCCTTGATAGGCTTGCTTGAGGCCGTCGAGCAGCGCCTGGATTTGCAGGTCGGGGACTTCCTCGCGCAAGCGTTCGCCGAGGCTTGCGCCCAGGCTATAGGCGAGGTCGTGAGGGTCTTGCTCAGCTGTTTTGGACGGCGCTTGCGCGCTCGCATTCGCCACCGAAATCGCCAGGCCAAGCATTAGAAAAAGGTAACGCGACATGGGGATTCTCCCGCCGAAAGTGCGACGGATTATGCCAGCGTGAGTGCGTAAAAAGTGCCGTGGTTTTCCGTTATATCGATAAGAATTTTCTCACGGTGCAACGCAAGGCAAACGATACTGTCAACATGCCCTAGCGGCGGTAAGAGCAGAGGGCTAGTATGAGCCGCACCCAAGTCAGCCAGGAGGTAAACCATGTCGGCCAAACAGAAGCCTGTAAATACCCCGTTGCATTTACTCCAACAACTGTCGAGCAGCCTGCTCGAACATCTGGAAAGCGCGTGTTCTCAAGCGTTGGCTGATGCAGAAAAACTGCTCGCCAAGCTGGAAAAACAACGCGGTAAAGCGCAAGAAAAGCTGCACAAATCCCGCACTAAATTGCAAGACGCCGCCACTGCCGGCAAGGCCAAGGCTCAAGCTAAAGCCAAAGACGCAGTCAAAGAACTTGAAGACCTGCTAGACGCTCTCAAGGATCGCCAGGCTGAAACCCGCACCTACATTTCCCAACTCAAAAAAGATGCTCAGGAAAGCCTGAAACTGGCCCAGGGCGTTGGTCGTGTGAAAGAAGCTGTGGCAAAAGTACTGGGTACGCGTACCCCGGCAAAAGCGGTTGCAGCGAGCACGGCGAAAAAGCCTGCGAGCAAAGCAGTTGCTGCCAAGCCAGCGGCAAAGGCGGCTGCGAAACCAACCGCTAAAACGGCAGCTGCAAAATCAGCCGCCAAGCCAGCTGCCAAGACTGCTGCCGCAAAACCGGCCGCCAAGCCAGCTGCTAAAACTGCTGCTGCAAAACCGGCCGCCAAGCCAGCTGCCAAGACTGCTGCTGCAAAACCAGCCGCCAAGCCAGCTGCTAAAACTGCTGCTGCAAAACCGGCCGCCAAGCCAGCTGTCAAGACTGCTGCTGCCAAACCAGCCGCCAAGCCAGTTGCTAAAACTGCTGCTGCCAAACCAGCCGCTAAGCCAGCTGCCAAAACTGCCGCTGCAAAACCAGCCGCCAAGCCAGCTGCCAAAACTGCTGCTGCCAAACCAGCCGCCAAGCCAGCTGCCAAAACTGCTGCTGCCAAACCAGCCGCCAAGCCAGCTGCCAAAACTGCCGCTGCCAAGCCAGCTGCCAAAACTGCTGCTGCCAAACCAGCCGCCAAGCCAGCTGCTAAAACTGCTGCTGCCAAACCAGCCGCCAAGCCAGCTGCTAAAACTGCTGTTGCAAAACCAGCCGCCAAGCCAGCCGCTAAACCCGCTGCCGCCAAGCCAGCGACCGCGGCAGCACCTGCTGCTACCCCGGCAGCTTCCACCGCTCCAACTGCATCGGCCAGCAGCACGCCTGCGCCCGTAGCGCCAAGCTCCACTCCAACCAGCGCTTCCTAAGTGCCGGTGGCCACGACGCGCAGCAACTGCAGCGCGTCGTGGTCAAGGTTGGCGGCTTCGGTCGCCAAGCCTTCAAGCCAGCTGTGCTGACCCTTCTCTGGCGGCCATGGCTGCGCCAGCGTTTCCAGACGCACCAATAATTGCCGTTCGGCCTCCAGTTCCAGGGTTTTGACCCGCTCGCGTAACCCCGCCAATTGTTCATCTCGCTGCGCCATAGCTCGCCATTGCACGCGCACCTGCCGCAACGGCTCGATCACCTGCGACTGCCAGGGCTTGGCAACCTGTTCAAGCGCCTCTATCCGTTCGGCTGTCACCGCCACACCGCGTTGTTCCAGCCACGCCCCGCAAAGCAGCAGGCACACATCCGCCCCGTGGTTCTGCAAGCGCAGGCAAGCGGCTTCGCACCCTGAGCGGGCGTAAGTCGAAAGGGCAAAGCTCCACAGGTCAGCGCACATATTCTCACCCAAGCCAGCGGCCAACGAAGCTGGTAGACTCCGCCGCCATTATGATCCGACTTCAAAGCCTAACATTACAGCGTGGCCCGCAACGTCTTCTTGAAGACGCCGAGCTGACCCTGCACGCCGGTCACAAAGCCGGCCTGATCGGTGCCAATGGCGCCGGCAAATCCACGTTGTTCGCCTTGTTGCTGGGTGAGCTGACCCCGGACTCCGGGGACTGCTTGATGCCCGCCGACTGGCGCATCGCCCATATGCGCCAGGAGATCGATACCCTCGATCGCATCGCGATCGACTACGTGCTCGATGGCGACCTGCGCCTGCGCCAGGTGCAACACGACCTCGCCGAGGCCGAGAAAGCCCAGGATGGCGCCGCTCAGGCCCGCCTGCACTCCGAACTCGACAGTGCCGACGGCTACACCGCCGACGCCCGCGCGCGCAAAATGCTTGCCGGTCTTGGCTTTACCAACGAGCAGATGGATCGTCCCGTCGCCGACTTCTCCGGCGGCTGGCGCATGCGCCTGAACCTGGCGCAGGCACTGATGTGCCCCTCGGACCTGTTGCTGCTCGATGAACCGACCAACCACCTGGACCTCGATGCGATCCTGTGGCTGGAAGATTTCCTCAAAAGCTACCCGGGCACTTTGCTGCTGATTTCCCACGACCGGGATTTTCTCGACGCCGTGGTCGACAACATCGCTCACGTCGAGCAGAAGAAAATCACGCTCTACCGTGGCGGCTACACCGCGTTCGAACGCGCGCGTGCCGAGCGTATGGCCCAGCAGCAGCAGGCCTACGAGAAGCAACAGGTGCAGCGTGCGCACATGGAAAGCTACATCGCCCGGTTCAAGGCCCAGGCCACCAAGGCCCGTCAGGCCCAGAGCCGGATCAAGGCGCTGGAGCGCATGGAAGAACTGTCGGCAGCGCACGTCGATTCGCCGTTCGACTTTGTGTTCCGCGAGTCGGTGAAAATTTCCAGCCCGTTGCTCGACCTCTCGGATGCGCGCCTGGGTTATGGCGACAAAACCATCCTGGAGAAGGTCAAGCTGCAGCTCACGCCGGGCGCGCGCATTGGTTTGCTTGGCCCTAACGGCGCGGGCAAGTCGACGCTGATCAAGAACCTCTCGGGTGAACTGCAACCGTTGGCTGGCCGCCTGACCCGTGGCGAGAACCTGGTGGTGGGCTATTTCGCCCAGCATCAGCTCGACTCCCTCGACGCCAAGGCCAGCCCTTTGCTGCACCTGCAGCGCCTGGCGCCAACCGAGCGCGAGCAGCCCCTGCGCGACTTCCTTGGCGGTTTCGACTTCCGTGGTGCGCGCATCGACGAGCCGGTGCTGAATTTCTCCGGTGGCGAAAAAGCCCGTCTGGCCTTGGCGTTGATCGCCTGGGATCGCCCTAACCTGTTGCTGCTCGATGAGCCCACCAACCACCTCGACCTGGAAATGCGCCTGGCGCTGACCATGGCGCTGCAGGAATTCAGCGGTGCGGTGTTGGTGGTGTCTCACGATCGCCACTTGCTCAAAAGCACTACCGACAACTTCCTGCTGGTGGCCGACGGTAAAGTCGAAGAGTTCGACGGCGACCTCGACGACTACGCACGCTGGCTGACCGATTACCGCCTGCGCAACGCACCGGCCAGCAACACGCCGGTCAACCCGGACAAAACCGACAAGAAAGCCCAGCGCCAAGCTGCCGCTGCGTTGCGCCAGCAATTGGCCCCGCACAAACGCGAAGCCGACAAGCTGGAAGCCGAACTGGGCAAGGTGCACGAGCGCCTGGCCAGGATCGAAGCGAGCCTGGGCGACAGTGCCGTGTACGAGGCGGCACGCAAGGACGAGCTGCGCGACCTCTTGGCCGAACAGGCCAAACTCAAGGTGCGTGAAGGGCAATTGGAGGAAACCTGGATGGAAGCCCTCGAACTGCTCGAAACCCTGCAAGCGGAGCTGGAGGCGCTGTCCTGATGGAAGCGCTGCAACTGCCGCTGCCGGCGCAATGGGTCGAGCCTGTGTGGATCGGCGTGCAAATCTTGCTGATCCTGCTGGCCGGCTACCTTGCGCAACGCTTCGTCGCCAAAGGACTCACGCGCCTGGGCGAGCGCTACCCGTTACCGCCGCAACTGCTGATGCCGCTGCGCGGTGGTTTGCGCTGGCTGATCATGGGCAGTGCGCTGATCTTCGTTCTCGGCCGCCTGGGTGTGTCCGCCACCGTGTTGTGGACGGCTCTGTCGGGGTTTGTCGCAGTGGCTGCCGTGGCGTTCTTTGCCATGTGGTCAGTGTTGTCGAACCTGCTGTGTGCGATTTTGATCTTCACGGTCGGGCCATTCCGCCTCGGTGACATCGTCGAGCTGGTGGATACCGTCGACAAGCCTGGTGTGAAAGGGCGGGTAGTTGCGATCAATCTGCTCTACACCACGCTGATCGAAGTGGCAGAGGCAGGTACCGATAGCGCAATGGTGCAGGTGCCCAACAGTCTGTTCTTCCAGCGCTCTGTGCGCCGTTGGCCAGGTACCCACGTATTCCCCGGCGACCGCTAGCACTCACACCGTGTAAAAATTGATAGCCAGCCTCTGGCCCGCGGAGTTAGCTTTGGCCACAACCGCTAACTTTCTCCTGAGGTGTGTAATGGCACTCGACACATGGCTGGCCTTTTTCGTGGCCAGTTGGATCATCTCCCTTTCTCCTGGCGCTGGCGCCATCGCGTCGATGTCCAGCGGCCTGCAATACGGTTTCCTGCGCGGTTACTGGAACGCCATTGGCTTGCAACTGGGACTGGCGATGCAAATCGCCGTGGTGGCGGGCGGGTTGGGTGCCATTCTCGCGACGTCCTCTACCGCGTTCTATGCGATCAAATGGTTTGGTGTGGCGTACCTGGTGTACCTGGCCATCAAGCAGTGGCGCGCCGTGCCGATGGACATGTCCGATGATGCGGCCGTGCGCCCGATCGGCAAGCCGATGGCGATGATGTTCCGTGGTTTCCTGGTTAATGCCAGTAACCCAAAGGCCTTGGTGTTCATGCTCGCGGTACTGCCGCAGTTTGTGGACCCGCACGCGCCGCTGCTGACCCAGTACTTGATCCTGGGCGCGACAATGATCAGCGTCGATATGATCGTGATGGCGGGGTATACGGGGCTGGCGTCGAAAGTGTTGCGGCTGTTGCGCACGCCTAAACAGCAGAAGCGCATGAACCGTACGTTCGCCGGGTTGTTTGTCGGGGCGGCGGGTTTTCTCGCCAGCCTGCACCGCGCAACGGCATAACTGACTAAACCGGATCAAAAATGTGGGAGCTGGCTTGCCAGCTCCCACAGTCGTTTTTGGTTGGCTGATTTACCCGATATCAGTGCAAAATTTTCGGCGCTTCATCCCGTGGCAGGTTATTGCGCAATGCAGGCTTGCCCGGGTCTTGGTAGCCCCCGCCCAACTGCTCTGCCAACTGCCGTGCGACATCCTCACCCAACGCTTTCGACACTTCCCTCACCACACGTGGCCGGTTCAGGCTCACGCGCACATCTCGGCTGTTCACCAGCTTGGTGTCCTGGCCTTCACCCATGGCGGTAAACGCCGAGGTGATTTCGAAAGTGCGGGTGTTGATCAGGCTGAAATCCGCCACCAGTGTCAGGCCCAGTACGGCCGAGTAGCTGTTTGTGTGGTCCAGGGCGTTGATGTCCTGGGTGAAATCGATATCCGACAGCGTGCCGAACAGCACGTAGTCCGCACCTTTGAAGTTACCGGCCTTGATGCGCTTGATCACATCGTAGACGTCCCCTTTGGCGTCGGCAGTGTATGGCGTGCCTTGCACCAACTGGAATTGGTGCGACTTGAGGATCTCACCCTTGATGTCGCCGCTGAATTTGCGCAGCTCGGCCTGTTCGATGTAGCTGGTGCGGCTTTCGTACTCGCTGTAGCTCGACGCGCCGCTGGCTTGATAGGGGCTGGCCTGGAAGTTGTTGCTGGCCGAGACCTGGTGAATGTACTCCTCAACCCGCGCCTCATAGGCCAGGTCGGTCACCGCGATCTTCGGGGCGGCTGAGGCGCCAAAGGCGCACAGCAGGCCGATCATGCCGATCCATGCACGCATCTGTCAGCGCTCCGTGGTCTTGCGGATTTCTTTTTCGTCCATCCATTCGGCCAGGCCGCTTTCGACGTCGATCAGTTGCAGGCTGAACTTGTAGAACACGTCCTTGTAGTCCGAGCTACGCTTGACGATGGAGCTGATGGAGCCTTCCAGGCGGTACTTGGCCGCGACCATGTTGCCGGTTTTGCTCACGGAGGACTTTTTGTACAGGCCGCTCTGGTTCTGCAGCTTGAGTTGGTCGACCTGGCTTTGCATGTCGGTGTTGTCGCTGGCGAAACGTGCCGTGCCGGTCTTCATCAGTTGGGTCTTGATCGACGTGGTGATCTCGCGGGTATCAATGTACTCGCTGGTCTTGTTCTTCACGTCATACACCTGCACCACAGGGCGGCCTTGCAGGATGCCGGACTGCGCCAGGGAGCGGGTCATGCTTTCGGCGATCATCTGCAGGTCGGTGGAGCCGAACTCGTTGGTCACCAGCTCCACGGCTTTGGAGTCGCCATAGCTGATGTTCTTGCCGCCGAGTACCGGCGAGGTGTTGGCGCAACCGCTGGCCAGAAGGGCGACCACGGCGAGGAACGAAAAGCGTGCAAACATGGGGAAATCTCTCTGGAGCGTAAGAAAAGGAAGGCTCAAGGGGTTTTAACTTCGAGACGGAAATCTGCTGCCTGCGGCAGGTTGGCGATGGCCGGCAGGAAGGTCGCCTGATTCGCGTACAGATTCAGCACTTTCCAGGTTTCTTCATCGCCCACCGGGAAACCGTCGGCACCCAACCAGGCGAAGCGGTAATACATCATCTGGTTGCTGCTGGTGATGTTGCTCAGTTGCACCTTGGCGGTCAGAAAGCCATTTTCGCGGGCGACACGAATGGCGCCGACAGCAATGCCCTTGAACTTACCCATCACCACGATTTTGCTGGCCGCGCTGCCCGGTTCCGGTGGCGGTGGGGTAGCGCAGCCGGCGAGTAGGATCAGCGCCAAAGCGCCGAGGATGAAATGACGCATAGCGTGCTCCTTAAGGTTGTTTGAGGGCGATGGTCTGGCTGGCGGCACCAGGCACTACCTGAGCGGCGAGGCCACCGGCGAATACCTGATTGCCGACCACACGCAGCGTGATCACTTGGTAGCGTTGGTCGGCCTTGACTGTTACCAGCGTGCCGCCCAGTGCGCTGGGCAGGCTGACGTGGTGCTCGCCCCGCTTGAGTCGCAGGCGCGTCACTTGGGTCATGTCTGGCAGGGTGCGCCAGGTGCGAGTGTCGGCGCCTTCGGTGACGGCCGAGGCGATGCCCAGCACCAGGCCGGCCATGGGGTTGGTTTTATTCAGATTGTTTTGCGTTATGCCACGGGAGACGGCACGTACGGTGGTGCGCAGGATTATCCCTGGCATGTCGTCACGCAGGGCGCGGCGAGACATGGCGGTGGTGCTGTTGAGCACGGTGAGGTTCTGCGGCTTGCCGTCGACACCGATCTGGGCGAAGGCTGAGGTAGACGTGTCGGCCTTGATTACCGGGAACGACAGCGGAGTGATCACCAGGTTGCCGTCGATAGGGATTGGCAGTGGCAACCGAATCGAATCGCGCGCAGGTGCCAGGCCGCTTTGGACGACGATCAGCACGTCGGTCTCATCGGCGCCGACCCTGGATTTGTCCAGGTCCAAAAGGGCTTGTTCAAGCAACGGTGTATTGGGGCGCAACTCGGCGGCCTTGCGGTAGCCGGGTGCAGCCAGGTCTTTCTCGCCCAGGGCTTCATAGACAAAGCCTGCCAGGTAATGGCTGAACGCGCTCTGGTAGCTGTTCTTGAGGCCAACCACTTCCGGCGCATTCAGTGCTTCGATGGGGTAGCCGCGCAGGTCTTTGATCTGGGTGGTCACGCCCTGGCGCTCGGCTTCATTCTCGCGCTTGAGGTATTCCTTGTCGCGCAGGTCGGCGATCACGGCTTCGCGTTCGTGGGTTTTCTTGATTTCGGTACGCGCGCCGTCGAAGTCGTTCAGGGCCAACAGATTCAGGGCCATCTGCGTGGTGAGCATGACTTTTTCGTAGTCATAGCCTTCGTAGCGGCGCACTTTGTCGTTGACCAGAAAGCTGCCGAACTGAGCGAGGTATTTTTCGCTGTCGAACTTGACCGACTCTTCCCACTTGAAGACTTGCAGGTCGGCGCTGCGCCAGGCGGTCTGGCTGCCCGTGAGGTCGCCTTTGGCTCGCAGCAATTCGCCTTTTTCGAAGAAATAGAGCAGGTCTTTGTCTTGGCCGGTGTTGTTTTTTTCCAACAGCGTCAGGGCGCCGTCGACATTGCCCGTCGCCAGTTGCTGGTTAGTGGCTTGCAGCTCAGTGTCGTAGCTGCGAAACATCGAGCAGCCGGAAAGCAAGGTAACCGCCACGAGCGCGAGCGGGGGTAAGGCGCGAAATGCCATGTAAACTTCTTCCCTGAAAGTGTCCAACTGATGTGATGAATCCTCATAAAAAAGAGGATTTAAATTCCCTTTCGAGCTAACAGGGCGCGGCATTATAAGCGGCATTACTGGCAAAACAATGGCTTTTTGCTGCTATGGAGGCGGCTGAAGTGCTATCGGGCTGCGTGAAAAACCCCCTCGCCCCACACACGGCAAATCACATACGCCTTGAGTCAAACCCGTTAAGCCTTAACAATGTGTTACTTCGTATTTCCCTTTGAGATTCATTCATGATTGCGCCTTTCCGTTTTCTGGCCTGGCTAATGCTGCCGGCCCTGATGTCGTGCAGTTTCAATCTGCTGGCCGCGACGGCCGAGGGTGCACCGCAAGCCCTGCACTTGCTGGACTACATTGGTGCTGACTACCCTCCCACAGTGAAAGCGGGGGAGGTTATCGACGAATCCGAATATCGCGAACAAGTGGAGTTTCTCGGGGTGTTGCAGGGGTTGGTGGCAGAACTGCCGCAGAGGCCGGAACACGCGGAGTTGGTCAAGGGTGTCGAGGAATTGTCAGCGGCTGTAACTGCCCGCCAGGACGGCGCAACAGTCGCCCGTCAGGCGCGTCAATTGGGCGCCAAACTGGCGGTGGCGTACGAAGTCAGCCAGGCGCCGGCAATCACGCCTGACCCCACACGCGGTGCGCCGCTTTACGTGCAGCAGTGTTCGGTGTGTCACGGCGCCACCGGTGCCGGTGATGGCCTGGCGAGCGTGGGCATGACGCCGCCGCCCGCCAACCTGCGCGATGCCACGCGCCTGGACCGCTTGAGTCTCTACGCGATTTACAACACCCTCGGCCTGGGCGTCGAAGGCACTGACATGCCTTCGTTTGCCGACCAACTGGATGACCGCCAGCGCTGGGATTTGGCCACCTACATTGCCGGTTTCACCGCCGACGCGGCTTCTGCCAAGAGCGAACAAACGTTCAATCTGGCCGACTTGGCGCGTTTGACGCCCAATGAAGTGCTGGCAGCAAGCGGCCCCGCTGCCGCCGCGACCTTCCGCGCACAGCGCGCGCAGCCTCCACAGGTCAAACGTGGCCCGGCGCAGTTGCTCGACTACACCGCCACCACGCTGGACAAAAGCCTCGCCGCGTTCCGCAACGGTGACCACGAACAGGCCTATGACCTGTCGGTGGCCGCGTACCTGGAAGGTTTTGAGCTGGTGGAAAGCTCCCTGGACAACGTCGACGCCAACGTGCGCAAAGACACCGAGAAAGCGCTGATGGCTTATCGGCAGTCGTTGCAGGACGGTTTGCCGATCGAGCAGGTGCAGCAGCGGCTGGACGTGGCCAAGGGCAAACTTACCGAATCTGCAGGCTTACTGGGCAGCGACGGCCTGAGCTGGTCGTTGAGCTACATCTCCGGCTTGCTGATCCTGTTGCGCGAAGGCCTGGAAGCCATTTTGGTTCTGGCGGCGATCCTCGCCTTTCTGCGTAACACCGGCCAGCAATCGGCGGTGCGCAGCGTCAACGTCGGTTGGGGCTTGGCGTTGTTGGCCGGTTTGGCCACGTGGGCGTTGGCCGCGTATGTGATTGACGTGAGCGGCGCCCAGCGCGAATTGCTCGAAGGCTGCACGGCGCTGTTCGCCAGCGTGATGGTGCTGTGGCTGGGCGTGTGGATGCACGACCGACGCCACGCGGCGGCCTGGCAGGACTACATCAAGAGCAGCCTGGTGGGCGGCGGCGGGCGGTTCGGGTTTGCCATGCTGGCGTTCTTCTCGGTGTACCGCGAACTGTTTGAAGTGATCCTGTTTTACGAAACCCTGTGGCTGCAAGCGGGCCCGGCCGGGCACAACGCGGTACTGGCCGGTGGCGCCACGGCGCTGGTGCTGCTGGTGGGGTTGGCGTGGGTGATCCTGCGCGGTTCGGCGAAACTGCCGCTGGCGTTGTTCTTTGGTATCAACGCGGCGCTGCTGTGTGCGCTGTCGGTGGTGTTCGCCGGGCATGGCGTGAAAGCCTTGCAGGAAGCCGGCATCTTCGGCACGCGGCCAGTGGCGTTCTTTGACTTTGACTGGCTGGGTATTCATGCCGATGCGTATTCGCTGAGTGCGCAGGCGGTGGCGATTCTGGCAATTGTGGTGCTGTATGGCCGCAGCCGCTTGGCCGAGAAGCGCCGAATTACCGCTTAGGCGGTTACGGTCAGTGTGGGAGCGGGCTTGCCTGCGATTGCGGCGTGTCGGTTGATGGAAGGTTGACTGATCCACTGCTATCGCGGGCCAGCCCGTTCCCACATCAGGATGTGTGGTGGATGTGAGGAGTGTTTATGCGCGTATGGATCGATGCCGATGCCTGCCCTCGGGCAGCCAAGGATCAAGTGGTGAAGTTCGCCCTCAAGCGCCAGTTCGAGGTGGTGCTGGTGGCCGGTCAGAGCCAGATCAAGCCAGGCTTTTCATGCGTAAAGCTGATCGTGGTGCCCAGCGGCCCGGACGCGGCGGATGATTATCTGGTGGAGCACGCAGTGCCCGGCGAGCTGGTGATCTGCAGTGACGTGCCGCTGGCCGACCGTCTGGTTAAGAAGGGCGTAACGGCCCTCGACCCGCGCGGCAAGGAGTTCAGCCCGGCGAACATGAGCGAGCGGCTGGCGGTGCGCAACCTGTTCACCGATCTGCGCGAGCAGGGCCAGATGGGCGGCGGCCCGCCGCCCCACGGGGAAAAGGACAAACAAGCGTTCGCCAATTCTCTGGACCGAATCCTTACTCGGTTGATGCGCCAAGCCTGAACGGTGGTGAGAGCTCGTGGCGAACCGGTTAACTGTGGTGCGCAGGCTTGTTGTGGCGAGCGGGCTTGCCCCGCGTTGGGTGGCGAAGCCGCCCCAATTTCAAGCTGCGCGGTGTGCCAGTTAATCCGCGGTCTCAGGGTTTGGGGCCGCTACGCAGCCCAACGCGGGGCAAGCCCGCTCGCCACAACAAGCCTGCTGGCCACAACTGATCAATCGTTCTCGTGAGTCAGTTCCAACACCCGGTCGACCAGCTTGTTGATCCCCGACGCGACCTCACTGATGCTCTTGCCCACCATGTAGGCAGGTGTGCTCACCAACTTGCGCGCGGTGTCTTCGACGATGTCTTCCACCGAGCATTCGTGGTGGGTGGCGCCCATTTTGTCCAGCGCTGCTGCGGTGTCGGGGCAGTTGCCGATGGTGCAGATCACGCCCGGGCCGTAGATTTTCGCAGCCAGCGCTGGCGAAATGCAGATCAACCCCACCGGCTTGCCGGCTTCGGCAAAGGCCTCGGCCAACGCCAGAACCTGCGGGTTGACACTGCAACCGGCGCCCTCAACGGCGAAGTTCGACAGGTTCTTCGCCGCGCCAAACCCGCCCGGTACGATCAGCGCATCAAACGCGTTGGCGTCGGCTTCGCTTATGTCTTTCACCTCGCCTCGGGCGATGCGCGCCGATTCCACCAACACATTGCGTGACTCGGGCATCTCTTCGCCGGTGAGGTGGTTGATGACGTGCAACTGCGCAATATCTGGCGCAAAACATTGGACCTGAGCGCCGCGCTGGTCCAGGCGCAGCAAGGTGATCACGCTTTCGTGGATCTCTGCGCCGTCGTACACGCCACAGCCGGAAAGGATCACTGCAATCTTTTTGCTCATGGGCATTTCTCCATTTTTTGTGGCGTTAAATGTCTACTAATTTGTCACCTGTTGCCAATGGGATCTCGGGCCGCTACACCTAATCTTGATGTAACAAAAACAAACCGGACTAGCCCATGGACTTCGTGCCTTACGCGGTACCGTTTTTCATCGCCTTGATCGTGGTGGAGCTGCTCGCCGACCGCTGGCGGGGCGCGCACAATTATCGGGTGGCCGACGCCATCAACAGCCTCAGCACCGGCGTGCTGTCGACGACAACGGGCCTGCTGACCAAAGGCGTGGGGTTGCTGACCTACGCGTTCGCCCTCAACCACCTGGCATTGACCGAGCTGCCTACCCAAAGCGTATGGACCTGGGTATTCGCTTTCGTGTTCTACGACTTTTGTTACTACTGGCTGCATCGTATGGGCCACGAGCGCAACATCCTGTGGGCCGCGCACTCGGTGCATCACCAAAGTGAGGAGTACAACCTCACCACCGCCCTGCGCCAGACCAGCACCGGCTTTCTGTTGAGCTGGATTTTCTACCTGCCCCTGGCCGTGCTCGGCGTGCCGCTGGTGGTGTTTATCACTGTGGCCTCGCTCAACCTGCTGTACCAGTTCTGGGTGCATACGCGCCATGTGCCAAAGCTCGGATGGTTTGAGTGGTTCTTCGTCACGCCGTCCAATCATCGGGCTCATCACGCACAGAACGCTCTCTACATGGATCGCAACTACGGCGGCGTGTTCATTATTTGGGACCGACTGTTTGGATCTTTCCAGGAAGAAGACGACAACGAACCGGTGATCTTTGGTGTGACCACGCCGTTGGCAAGCTGGAACCCGCTGTGGGCCAACCTGCAGTTTTATGTGCAGTTATGGCGTGATGCGCGACGCACTGAGCGTTGGCGGGACAAGCTGCGTATCTGGTTCATGCGCACTGGCTGGCGCCCTGAAGACGTGAAAGCCAGGTACCCGCTGGCCCACCACGACCTGAGCCAGTTCCGCAAATTCGACGTGCCGCTGGATGCGCGCCAGCACCTCTACATTGCTCTGCAATTTGCGGCATACGTGGGTTTTGGCAGCTACTTGATGAATGTCGGCGAGGGGTTGCCGGCGGTTGCGCGGGTGCTGGGCTGGAGCGCGATGGCGGTCGGGTTGTTTACCCTCGGCGTGGCCCTGGAGAACCGCCCGTGGGCGCTGAGGGCCGAGCTTTTGCGGCTGGGGCTGAATGTGCCGTTGGTATGGCTGGCGCCATTGGTCGGGTTGTGGCCAGCGAGCAGCGTGGGCTGGCTGGGTCTGCTGAGTTACAGCGCTCTGAGCGTGATCGGTCTCTACTGTTGCAGAGACCGGCTCACTCGACTGGCGTCTTAGGCGCTTCCACCTGAGCGGGCTCGGCGGCAAGCCGGGCCCTGGCGTCAGCGTCGGCCTGGCGGGCAATGCGTGCGTTTTTAAAACGGCGGCGCAACCACAGGCCGAGGCCCAGCAACAGCAATGCACCCAATACCCACAGCTCATACTTCTTGACGCTGCCCAGCATGCCTTCCAGCACGGCGCCGAAGTGATAAGCCGCAGACCCGAGCGCAGCGGCCCAGACGGCTGCGCCGATTCCGTTGAGGATCAGGTAGCGCACCGGCGGGTAGCCCGACAGGCCGATTGCCACTGGCATGACCGTGCGCAGGCCATAAACGAAGCGGAAGCTCAGCACCCAGATATCCGGATGCTTGCGGATGTGTTCCAGCGCCTTGTCGCCCATCAACTGCCAGCGTGGCTTGCGCGCCAACAGTTTGCGGCCGTGCTTGCGCCCAAGGAAGTACCACAGCTGGTCGCCGGCGTAGCTGCCGAAAAAGGCAACGACCACCACCAGATTGATATCCATGTATCCACGGAACGCCAGGAAGCCTGCGAGTACCAGAATGGTCTCGCCTTCGAAGAACGTGCCTAGGAAGAGGGCAAAGTAGCCGAAGTCATGCAGAAATTGTTGAAGCATGGTCTAGGGTGCTGGCGAAATGAACGCGCAGCCTACGCCTTCACGAAGATTCATGAAAGTATCGAGATGTGTCACGAAGTGAACAATTCCTACGGAAATGGCGAATGCGACTACAGGTCGCATCGATAAGCACAACTGTCATTCCTTCGTCATAATGGCCGCTTATAACTGCAACGCTCGCCCGTAAACGCGGGCTCAGGAGTCTGTCGTGAGCTTTACCCCTGCCAATCGCCTGTTCCCAGCCACCCGCCTGCGTCGCAACCGCCGTGATGATTTTTCTCGCCGTCTGGTCCGTGAAAACGTGCTGACGACAAACGATCTGATCCTGCCGGTCTTCGTGCTGGACGGTGAAAACCGTCGCGAGGCCGTAGCGTCGATGCCCGGTGTGGAGCGCTTGAGCATTGATCAGTTGCTGATTGAGGCGGCGAACTGGGTAGAACTGGGGATCCCGGCAGTAGCGCTGTTTCCGTTTACGCCGCCCGCGCTCAAATCCCTCGATGCCGCCGAAGCCTGGAACCCTGAAGGTATCGCCCAGCGCGCTACCCGCGCCTTACGCGAGCGTTTCCCTGAATTAGGTGTGATTACCGACGTGGCGCTGGACCCGTTCACCACCCATGGCCAGGACGGCATTCTTGACGAAGAAGGCTACGTGGAGAACGACATCACCGTCGACGCGTTGGTCAAGCAGGCCTTGTCCCACGCGGCTGCCGGCGCCCAGGTGGTTGCGCCATCGGACATGATGGACGGTCGCATCCAGGCGATTCGTGAAGCCCTGGAGCTGGCCGGTCACGTGAATGTGCGGATCATGGCCTACTCGGCCAAATACGCCAGCGCCTACTACGGCCCGTTCCGCGATGCGGTGGGTTCGGCGTTGAACCTGGGCAAGGCCAACAAGGCCTCGTACCAGATGGACCCGGCCAACAGCCAGGAAGCCCTGCACGAAGTGGCGGCCGACCTGGCCGAGGGCGCCGACATGGTAATGGTCAAGCCCGGTATGCCGTATCTGGACATCCTTTACCGGGTCAAAGAGGAATTCAAGGTGCCGACCTTTGTCTATCAGGTCAGCGGTGAATACGCCATGCACATGGCCGCAATCCAAAATGGATGGTTGAGTGAAGGGGTGATCCTCGAATCCCTGACTGCCTTTAAACGTGCGGGCGCTGATGGCATTCTGACCTACTTCGCCGCCCGCGCCGCCCAATTGCTTAGAGAGCAACAATAGCCCTCACAGGAACACTCGATGAATACCGAAGGACTCTCCGAAGTTGCCGTAAAAGACGCTCACCCGGTGGTGGAACAAGTCGCCGAGACCCCGCCCGAGCATGAGCCGGTCATGCCAGTGGTAGTGGCTGAAACGCCTGCCCCGGCGACCCCGGTGGTCGCGGTGACCAACCTGGATGACAGCAGCCTGTACATCCACCGCGAGTTGTCACAACTGCAATTCAACATTCGCGTGCTGGAACAGGCGCTGGATGAATCCTACCCGTTGCTGGAGCGGCTGAAATTCCTGCTGATTTTTTCCAGCAACCTGGACGAGTTCTTCGAGATCCGTGTTGCCGGGCTCAAGAAACAAATCACCTTCGCCCGCGAGCAAGCCGGCGCAGACGGCCTGCAGCCGCATCAGGCGCTGGCACGCATCAGCGAACTGGTGCACGGCCATGTGGACCGCCAATACGCGATCCTCAACGACATCCTGCTGCCGGAACTGGAAAAACATCAGGTTCGCTTCATCCGTCGCCGTCACTGGACCACCAAGATCAAGACCTGGGTGCGCCGTTATTTCCGTGACGAGATTTCACCGATCATCACCCCTATCGGCCTCGACCCGACGCACCCGTTCCCGTTGCTGGTGAACAAGAGCCTCAACTTCATCGTTGAGCTGGAAGGTATCGACGCCTTCGGTCGCGACTCGGGCCTGGCGATTATTCCGGCACCACGTCTGTTGCCACGCATCATCAAAGTACCGGAAGAGGTGGGCGGCGCTGGCGACAACTATGTGTTCCTGTCGTCGATGATCCACGCGCATGCCGATGACCTGTTCCAGGGCATGAAGGTCAAGGGCTGCTACCAGTTCCGCCTGACCCGAAACGCCGACCTGGCGCTGGACTCCGAAGACGTCGAAGACTTGGCCCGCGCCCTGCGCGGTGAGCTGTTCTCGCGACGCTACGGCGATGCGGTGCGTTTGGAAGTGGCCGACACCTGCCCTAAACACCTGTCGGACTACCTGCTCAAGCAGTTCAACCTGGCCGAGTCCGAGCTGTACCAGGTCAACGGCCCGGTGAACCTGACGCGCCTGTTCAGCATCACCGGCCTGGACAGCCACCCGGAGCTGCAATACACGCCGTTCACGCCGCAGATCCCGAAATTGCTGCAAAACAGCGAGAACATTTTCAGTGTGGTGAGCAAGCAGGACATTCTGCTGCTGCACCCGTTCGAGTCGTTTACCCCGGTGGTCGACCTGCTGCGTCAGGCCGCCAAAGACCCGCACGTGTTGGCCGTACGCCAGACCCTGTACCGCTCCGGCGCCAACTCGGAAATCGTCGACGCGCTGGTCGACGCCGCGCGTAACGGCAAGGAAGTCACGGCAGTCATCGAGCTGCGTGCGCGCTTCGACGAAGAATCCAACCTGCAGCTGGCCAGCCGCCTGCAAGCGGCCGGCGCGGTCGTCATTTACGGTGTGGTCGGCTTCAAGACCCACGCCAAGATGATGCTGATCCTGCGCCGCGAAGCCGGTGAGATTGTGCGTTACGCCCACTTGGGCACCGGCAACTACCACGCCGGCAACGCCAAGCTCTACACCGACTACAGCCTGCTGACCTCCGACGATGCCTTGTGTGAAGACGTCGGCAAGTTGTTCAGCCAGTTGATCGGCATGGGCAAGACCTTGCGCATGAAGAAGCTGCTGCACGCGCCGTTCACCCTCAAGAAGGGCATGCTCGACATGATTGCCCGCGAGACCCAGTTCGCCCTCGACGGCAAGCCGGCGCACATCATTGCCAAGTTCAACTCGCTGACTGATCCGAAGATCATCCGCGCGCTGTACAAGGCCAGCCAGTCCGGTGTACGTATCGACCTGGTGGTGCGTGGCATGTGCTGCCTGCGCCCGGGCATTGTCGGGGTGTCGCACAACATCCACGTGCGCTCGATCATCGGCCGCTTCCTGGAACACACCCGCGTGTTCTACTTCCTCAACGGTGGCGAGGAGCAGATGTTCCTCTCCAGCGCCGACTGGATGGAGCGCAACCTCGACAAGCGTGTGGAGACCTGCTTCCCGGTGGAAGGCAAGAAGCTGATCATGCGGGTCAAGAAGGAGCTGGAAAGCTACCTCACCGACAACACCCACAGCTGGAGCCTGCAGTCGGACGGCCGTTACGTGCGCAATACGCCAACCGGCAACCAGAACCCGCGCAGCGCGCAGGCGACGTTGCTGGAGAGGTTGGGCAGCCCGATTCTTACGGTGAACTAAACCCTGCGCCTACCCAAGTGGGAGCAGGCTTGTGTGGCGAGCCCGCTTGTTGTGGCGAGCGGGCTTGCCCCGCGTTGGGCTGCGAAGCAGCCCTAAAACCAAACGCCGCATTCCGTCAGACAGAATGCGGCGTTTTTATTGGGGCTGCTTCGCAACCCAACGCGGGCGGTGCGACGATTCGACAAGCCCGCTCGCCACGACAAGCCCGCTCCACACAACCAGCGTCTCTGGCCGCCTGCGCGATTAGCGCAAGTTCAGGCTGAACCCCACCCGCGTCAACCACTCCGCTTCCTGGGCGAAATCCGCCTGGGTCAGCTGATTCTCATCCAGCCAGCCTTTGGGGAACACCACGTCGAGGCTGTCGCCGTTGGCGCGCAGGGTTACCTGGGGCATTTCCTGAGTGCCACGGATATGGTGGAACAGGATCGCAAAACGCAGCAGCACGCACAGGCGAATCAGCTTGATGCCGTCGTCGCCGAACTCGGCAAACTTGTCTTTAGGGATATTGCGGCGATGGCCGCGCACCAGCAGTGCGAGCATCTGTTGGTCTTCGCGGGAGAAACCGGCGAGGTCCGAGTGCTCGATCAGGTAGGCGCCGTGCTTGTGGTAATGGTAGTGGGCGATGTCCAGGCCCACTTCGTGCACCTTGGCGGCCCAGCCAAGCAGCTCGCGCCACACGCCGTCTTCCAGTTCCCAGTCTTCGGCCACTTGGTCGAAGGCATGCAGGGCTTTGCGCTCCACGCGGGCGGCTTGCTCCAGGTCGACGTGATAACGCTCCATCAGTGAGCTGAGCGTACGCTCACGCACGTCTTCGTGGTGATGGCGACCCAGCAGGTCGTAGAGCACGCCTTCGCGCAGGGCACCGTCGCAGTGGTCCATGCGTTGCAGTTCGAGGGCATCGAAGATCGCTTCGAGAATCGCCAGGCCCGCCGGGAAAATGGTGCGGCGGTCGGGCTTGATACCGTCAAAGTCGATTTTCTCTGCATCGCCCAGCTTGAACAGCTTGCGCTTGAGCCATGCCAGGCCTTCGGCGTTAACCTCGCCCGTACCGTGGCCGCCAGCTTTGAGGGCCAGGCCAATGGCGCGAATCGTGCCGGACGAGCCAATCGCCTCATCCCAGGTCAGGCGGTGCAGGGCGTGCTCGATGCTCATGATCTCAAGCCGCGCAGCCGTGTAGGCCTGGGCATAGCGTGCCGGGGTGATCTTGCCGTCCTTGAAGTAGCGCTGGGTGTAGCTGACGCAGCCCATCTGCAGGCTTTCGCGCAGCAATGGCTCGAATCGTTGCCCGATGATGAATTCGGTACTGCCGCCGCCGATGTCGGCGACCAGGCGTTTGCCGGGGGTGTCGGCCAGGGTGTGGGACACGCCTAAGTAAATAAGCCGCGCTTCTTCACGCCCGGAGATGACTTCTACCGGGTGCCCGAGGATTTCCTCGGCGCGGCGGATGAATTCGCCACGGTTGCGGGCTTCGCGCAGGGCGTTGGTGCCGACGATTCGCACGGCGCCAAGGGGCATGCCGTTGATCAATTGGGCAAAACGCTTGAGGCAGTCGAGCCCGCGCTGCATGGATTCTTCGTTGAGCTGACGCGCGTCGTCGATCCCGGCGGCCAATTGCACTTTTTCGCCGAGCCGCTCAAGGATGCGGATTTCACCGTTCTGGGCCTTGGCCACGACCATGTGAAAGCTGTTGGAGCCCAGGTCGATGGCGGCGATCAGGGACAGATTCTTGGCTTGGAATTGCGGCATGGTTTGGGGGTCTCGGTCGATAACCCAGCCATCGTGCCACGATCGACCGCTGACGCCAACGCGTTGTGCCTTAGTAATTTTCCTGACGCTGTCTGTGGGGATTTTTCGTAGGAAATGTAGGGCGGTTTTGTAAGCGTGTGATGAATACCCCGCCGGACGATGTAGGGCGTTTTAACTGTGCACTGTTGCAAGACTGCTTGTGAAATTGCCTACAGTAATGACGAAGATGTTCACCTGGTTATTTTGGTCGGGACTACCGTATGAATGGGTTATAGCCACTGCTTATATTCATGGCTCCCACAGTGACCGCTGTGTTGTCTGATTCTTTAATGAAGGGCCAAAGCGACAGACTGGCACCCGGCAATTTTGCCTGGGTGTTATTTATTTATAGTTGTGCATGTCCGGGAAGATAACGCGTGGGGCGATGGAGTCGCCAACACACAAATAAACAGCGCCTGATAACTTTTTAGTGACAGGACAAGCATGAAAAAGATTGTTGGATTGACTCTCGGTATCGTGTGCCTGGCTTCTGCCCTGAGCGCCCAGGCAACCACCAGTGCCCAGCTGGTCGTCAGGGGTACGATTACGCCTGCGGCGTGCAACCTCAGCCTGGCCGGCAGCGGCATTATCGATTACGGCACCATCCGCTCCGGCGAATTGTCCCAGACGGCGTTCAACCCGCGCGAAGAGCGGAGTACTTCACTGGTCGTCAATTGCGGCGCTACGCCTGCCCGGTTCGGCATCGCCTTTACCGACCTGCAAGCGGGCAGCAAGGTCACGGGTATTCTGGGGGCCGGTTTCACTGAGGCTCAGAACTTCGGTTTGGGTGCGGTCGCAACCCGTCGTACGGGCGGTTACTCCGTGACCCTCAGGGATTTGCGCACCTCCGGTGCAGCCCTGCTCCCCATCGTGCGCGCAGGTGCGGGCGCCTGGCACTACAGCGATGGCAAGGTCGCTCAATCGCCTAGCCAGTACTCGTGGCGCAATAGCACCGCGATCACGCCTGCCGCTATTTCCCAACTGACCGGCACTCTTGTGGTGAAGGCCGTCATCAACAGGGCCCAGGACCTCGACCTGAGTCGCGACATCGCTATTGATGGGCGCGCCACGCTGGTACTGAGTTACATCTAAGCGACTGATAACAGCCAATCAAGAACTTCATACTTTCTGATTGGCTGTTTTTTGTGGGCGCTTGGCTGCCAATCATCAACTTGATTAGTTGCGGGGAACATGGAGTGCGTGGTTTTTCAATAGTAAGTAGCGCGTTGTTAGCGTGTGCAAGTGCGTGCGTTTTTTATACCGCTGTTGTGGCAGCGGACGGCATGTTGCCTGAAACAACCGTTGTCGTGCTGTATGAAGAAGACGGTGAAGCCACCCTGAATATCAAAAATACCGATGCGGGCCCGGCCCTGCTGCATTCAGTCGTGGAAAACGTTCCGCAGGATCTGGAGCCACTGTTGATTGTCACGCCGCCCATCTCCCGCGTGGAGGCGGGCGATACCCAGTTGGTGCGATTCATCAGCACCCTTAAAGAGCCGCTCAAGACTCAGCGGCTTAAACGCGTGTCCTTTGAGGGCATCCCCCAGGCGCGTGCTGCGGGCGGAGCGACCATCGGCATTACCTTGCGCCAGAATTTGCCGCTGATCCTGCACCCACAAGGGCTGCCTCGGCACCCTACGCCGTGGGAGTTGCTGAAGTGGAAGCGCGCAGGCGAGCAACTGACGGTTCACAACGACAGCGCCTACGTGGTGCGTCTGGCGCCGGATGTGCAGTTGCTGCCCCAAGGCATTCAGGCCACGTTACCGCGCACTTATATTTTGCCGGGCGAGGCGCTCGCGGCAACGGTCGACGGCCCTCTGGGCGGTGTGACTGAAGTCGACATTCAGCCCGCCACGGTCTACGGGTTTTCGGTGGATCACTACCGGGCGCCGATCATTGCCAATGAGGGTTGATCGACGCATGAACAACTCGCCATGTCGCCGCTTCGCGGCCTCTGCCTGGCCGCGGGGACCGTCACTGCTGGTTGGCTTTGCGACCCTGTGGAGTTTGCCCGGCCTGGCCATTGCGCTGGAACTGGGCGAGGGCTTTGATCTGGCGGCCCTCACTGCCCATGGCATTGACCCCAAAGTCTCAGACTACTTTCGCAGTGCGGCGCGCTTTCGCGAAGGTGTCCAGGTGGTGGGGTTGCGGGTCAATGGCAACCCGCTCGGGCTGGTGGATGCGCGGTTCGACCCACAGGGCCGACTGTGTTTTACCCCAGGGTTACTCCAAAAAGCCGGGCTGGTTAAACCCGGCACGATCCTTCTTGAGGGCGACACGCCAGACAAGGCTTGCCATGACTTTCTCGGGGCGTTCCCGACGACGATGGTGCGGCTGCGCCCCGGCACGGATGAGGTGGCGCTGGTGGTGCCGACCCAGTCGTTGCGTGGGCCCGAATGGGACGCCGGAAACTTCTCCAGGGGCGGGGCTGCGGCGTTGTTCAACTATGACGTGCTGGGTTTCGACAGCCACTCGCGCAGTGGGCCCAGCCGGTTCCTGTCGGCTTATACCGAGGCGGGCTTTAACCTTGAGGACTGGATTGTTCGCAGTCGCCAGTTCTACGTGTCCGACAACGGCAAGGCCCGCACCGAGCACCTGTACGCTTTTGCCCAGCGGGATATCGCTGCGCTGCAATCGACGTTTCAGGTAGGCCAGATTTCCAGCAACAACCCGGTGTTTGGCGGCATCCAGTTGTCCGGCCTGCAGTTTTCACCGGATGGCCAGTCGCGCGCTCCCGCAGGCCATAACAATGCGGTGGTCGAGGGCCTTGCCCAAAGCCAGTCACGGGTTGAGGTTCGCCAGTCCGGCGTATTGATCCATACCACGCTGGTGCCCGAAGGCCCATTCCGGCTGACAGGCCTGCCATTGCTCAATGGCACGAGTGACCTTGAAGTCAGCGTGATCGATGTGCGCGGTGCCAGGCGCAATTTTGTGGTGCCGGCGGCATCGTTCGCCGGGGCTTTAGCGGCTGCACCCGGCTATTACTTTTCACTGGGCAAGTTGCGCAGGAGCGCCGGTGAAGACGGCCCGTCTCCCGTGGTTGCGATGGGCAGTGGCACTTGGGGAGTGGGCCGCGATTCGTCTGCCGGCTTTGGCCTGCTCAGTACCGATGACTACTGGTCGGCCGGTGGCACCCTGAGCAGCGTGTTTTTCCAGCGGGTGACTGTGACCGCCCGTCAAAACGTGTCACAGGACAGCAAAAGCAACGTGTCCGGCGCACGCACCAGCGTGTCCCTGAGCAGCCCGGTGGCCGCCACGCTCGACGTCAACCTCAGCGCCACCGCTCAGACCCGGGGTTATCGCGAGGTGCTTGAAGCGGGCCGCTCGACGAAGGCCGATGAGCTGGGTTCACGCTTCAAAAACCAATACACGGCAGGCATGAGCTGGGCCGACCCCATTCTCGGGGTGTTTTCCCTGGGCTACACCCGCAGTGCTCAGTTTGATCGGCAAACCGCCGAACATGTGTTTGCCTCGTGGAACAAGTCTTTCAAGCGTGCGGATGTGGCATTTATTGCGGATTCGCAGGTAGGCGGCACGCGGACGAACCGGGGGGAGGCGCGGGCGGGAGGGCACCGCGAGCGCGCCTTGGAGAATGACCTGTCCGTGCGGTTGCAGGTGAGTGTGCCGCTGGGCGGTGATCGTCGCGTGCACATTTACACCAGCCGTCGTGGTGACCAGTTCACTGCCGGTACAGCACTCAGCGACCGGGTTAACGAGTATGTGAATTACGAGGTGGGCGTGGAGCGCGACCTCAAGGCCCGTGAGCAGTCCATTCGTGGGCAGGTGGATATCCTGCCGCGCTACACCCGCGTTGGCTTGGGCATCAATCGGGACCCGCTGGGCACCAGCTACACCGGGCAATTGCAGGGCGGCGTGGTGGCTCACCCAGGCGGGCTGACCTTCTCGCCCTACGCTGTGCAGGATACGTTCGGCGTGGTGAAGGTGGGCGACATCGGTTCGGCCAAAATCGAGACCCCGCAGGGCCCGGTGTGGACCGACTTCCGCGGGCAAGCGGTGATAGCCGGTTTGCCGGCGTACACCCCCAGCCGGGTTGAAGTGCAGACCCGCTCCCTGCCCAAGCGTGTTGACCTGAAAAACGGCACCCAGGTGCTGGCGGCGGGCCGTGGGTCTTTTAATCCGGTGGGTTTCGATGTGGTGAAAGTACGTCGTGTGCTGCTCACCGCCAGCGATCAACAGGGCCGGCCCTTGCCCCAAGGCGCGGCAGTGTTCGGCAAGGGTGACCGCTTCCTGACCAATGTGGTGGGCGACGGCATGATTTTTCTCAACGACGCCACTGAGCAAAGCCTGCGGGTTGCTCTGCCGGACGCTTCTACTTGCCTGTTGCGCATCGACCCCGGAGCCCAGCCTGATCATGACAAGTTCTACGAAACCACCTCGGCGGTGTGCCATGCCCGTTAAGTTTAAAAGTTTGCCCTGGATACTGCTCGGCCTGGTGCTGGCCGTGCCTGGCGTTTCGGCGCAAAACTGTCGATTGTCGCTAAGCCAGCCGCGCATCGACTACGGCGCTATACGTCGGGAGGTGCCCGGTGACAGCGCAACCCTGGCGCTCGGCACTCGGGTGCTGCACGTCAACGTGCTGTGCGCAGAACCTGCGGCCATGGGCTTGCGTTTTATCGGGGTTGCCGCCGATGGGCAGGGGTTTCAGTTCGGTCGTCAGGGGCGTTTTCGCCTGAGCCTCACACACGCTCAAATTGACGGGCATGCCATCGGCTGGGCGGCGGCGCATTTGCCGGGCGAACCGGCCACTGGCCAATTGCTCCCCGGCCAGACCTTGATGGCGCGGGTCGCAGGCATGCCCATGATTGGCCGGCGGCTGACAGCTCAAGTCGAGATCGACACCGAGCTGCCCGCCGACGCACTGGAGGTGCGCAGCCAGGCGCACCCGGAGGGGCGGGGCAGTTTCGAACTGATCAGCCCGGCTGTTCCACCGAACCAATGAAGTTGGCGAGTTCCGGTGTCCTGGGGTTGGCGAACAGGGTTTTGGGGTCGCCCACTTCATGCACCTTGCCCTGGTGCATGAACACCAGTTTGTCGCCGACTTCCCGGGCAAAACGCATTTCGTGGGTCACCATGATCAAGGTCATGCCGTCTTTGGCCAGTTGGCGCACCACGCTGAGCACTTCATTGACCAGTTCCGGGTCCAGCGCCGAGGTGATTTCGTCGCACAGCAGCACTTTGGGCGACATGGCCAGGGCGCGTGCAATCGCCACGCGCTGTTGCTGGCCGCCGGACAGGCGATCGGGGAAGGCGTCGAACTTCTCCCCCAGCCCGACGCGCTCCAGCATTTGCCTGGCAAGCTGCGCCGCCTTGGCCTTGGGCACTTTCTGCACCACTTGTGGCGCAAGCATCACGTTCTCGCCCACCGTCAGGTGCGGGAACAGGTTGAATTGCTGGAACACCATGCCGACTTTCTGCCGCAGGGTGCGCAGGTCGGCGCGGGCGGCATCGAGGTATTCGCCATCGACTTCAATCACGCCGTCGTTGATCGATTCCAGGCCGTTGAGGGTGCGCAGCAAGGTGGACTTGCCCGAGCCGCTGCGGCCGATGATCGCCACCACCTGGCCTTCTTCAACCGTCAGGTCGATGCCCTTGAGTACGTGGTGATCGCCGTAATACTTATGCAGGGCAGAAATTCTAAGCAGAGGCATGCAGTCTCCTTTCCAGGTAGCGCGCACTGAGGGACAAGGGGTAGCAGAGCAGGAAGTAACCCAGCGCCACCAGGCCGTAGACCATGAATGGTTCGAAGGTAGCGTTGGCGAGCATGCCGCCGGTTTTGGTCAATTCGGTGAAGCCGATGATCGAGGTCACAGCGGTGCCTTTGACCACTTGCACCGAGAAACCCACGGTAGGCGCTACGGCAATGCGCAGGGCTTGGGGCAGGATCACGTAGCGCAGTTGCTCAAACGGGTTGAGCGCCAGGCTGGCCGAGGCTTCCCACTGCCCATGGGCGATGGACTCGACGCAGCCGCGCCAGATTTCAGCGAGGTAGGCGCTGGTAAACAGGGTCAACGCAATCGCCGCCGCCAGCCAGGGCGAGATGTCGATGCCGAGCAACGCGACACCAAAGAACACCAGGAACAGCTGCATCAACAGCGGCGTGCCCTGAAACAGTTCGATGTAGGTGCGCGCGACATTGCGCGGGAACGCCTTGCTGCTGATGCGCATCGTCATCACCAGCAAACCGATCACGCCACCGCCGATGAACGCCACCAGCGACAGCAACAGGGTCCACTGCAAACCGGTGAGCAGGTTGCGCACGATGTCCCAAAAGGAGAAATCACTCATCGGCTGTTCCTCATCACATAGCGACGGCCGATCCAGTTGAGCAACTGGCGAATCATCAACGCCATGCACAGGTACACCAGGGTGGTCAGGGCATAGGTTTCAAAGGCGCGGAAGTTGCGCGACTGGATAAAGTTGGCGGCAAAACTGAGTTCTTCGGTGGCGATTTGCGAACACACCGCCGAGCCGAGCATCACGATGATGATCTGGCTGCTCAGGGCCGGCCACACCTTGCCCAGTGCCGGCAGCAGCACCACGTGGCGGAACGCCTCGAAACGCGTCATTGCCAGCGCGGCGGCGGCTTCCAGTTGGCCGCGAGGGATGGCCTGGATGCCTGCGCGGATGATCTCTGTCGAATAGGCGCCCAGGTTGATCACCATCGCCAGCACCGCGGCTTGCCACTCGGTAATTTTCAGGCCCAGGGACGGCAGGCCGAAGAAGATAAAGAACAACTGCACCAGAAACGGTGTGTTGCGAATCAACTCGACATACACGCCGAAGAACCAGGCAAACGGCTGGATCTTCCACGCCCGCACCACGGCGCCGACGGTGCCCAGCGCCACGCCGAGGATCGCGCCGATGGCCGTCAGCTCAAGCGTGAACAGGGCGCCGCGCAACAGCAGGTCGGTATTGGCCAGCACCGGCATAAAGTCAAATTGATACGCCATGAATCAGCTCCGTCGCTTCAGAGGTCGGCTGGCAGCGGCTCTTTAAGCCATTGCATTGCGTTCTTTTCCAGGCTGCCGTCGGCTTTGGCCGCGACCAGGATCTGGTTGACCTTCTCCAGCAGCGCCGGCTCGTTTTTGTTCACGCCCACGTACACCGGCGAGTCCTTGAGTTTCACTTTCAGCGCCGGGACGCGTTTCGGGTTGCGCTCGCTGATCGCGACCATCACCACGTTGCCGCTGGCGATCAGGTCAACCTGGCCGGCCAGGTAGGCGGCGATGGTCGAGTTGTTGTCTTCGAAGCGTTTGATGGTGGCTTCCTTGGGCGCTACGGCGGTCAGCTCGATGTCTTCGATGGCGCCACGGGTCACGCTGATGGTTTTGCCCTTGAGGTCGTCAGTGGTGCTGATGGCTGCGTCAGGTGGGCCGAATACGGCCAGGTAAAACGGTGCGTAAGCCTTGGAGAAGTCGATGACCTTTTCCCGCTCGGGGTTCTTGCCGAGGCTGGAAATCACCAGGTCGACCTTGCCGGTGGTGAGGAACGGGATGCGGTTGGTGCTGTTGACCGGGGTCAGCTCCAGCTTGACCTTGAGCTGCTCAGCCAGCAGCTTGGCGGTATCGATGTCCAGGCCGCGAGGTTTCATGTCTGGGCCGACCGAGCCGAATGGCGGGAAGTCCTGGGGCACGGCGACCTTGAGGGTGCCACGGGCGACGATATCGTCCAGACCGTTGGCCTGGGCGGGTGCCTGGCTCAGCATCAGGCTGGCAAACAAGGCAGTGAGCAGGGCGCTGTAACGCTTGGTCATGGCAACTCTCCGAGAAGGGCGAAGGAATTTTCTGTTTTTGGGCAGTGCACAGCCCATGCCATCACTGACTGGATCGTCTGCAACGCCGGAGTTCATTGAGCTGCGGTGGTCTTACTGGTCTGAACAGTGCGCTGACTTTTCGCACCGTTATCGAGCGTCGCCAAAACCCCGCGAGCCCCTTTGGGGCGTGGCTTGCCGCCAGCCGCGAATAGCTTTACAACTAGCCGTTCAGTTGTCTGGAAGCTTGAGTTTTTTATGAATTCCATCGCCCAAGCGGTACCGGAAGCGGCCCTGCAGGCCATCCGTAAACTGATCAAGGAACAGGGCTTCGGCGCGGGTGATGCGTTGCCGTCCCAGCGCGACCTGGCGGTGCAATTGGGCGTCAGCCGGGCGTCTTTGCGTGAAGCGTTATCGTCCCTGAGCGCGTTGGGGGTGGTCAGTGTGCAGCCGGGCAAGGGCGTGTTCGTGCAGGCGGTGGATGACACGCCGGGGTTTGCGTGGCCGTTTGCAGCGCAGGCCACGCCGCTGGATATTTTCCAGCTGCGTTATGCCCTTGAGGGGTTTGCAGCAGGGCTGGCAGCGATGACCCTGACCCTTGATGAGCTGGACAGCCTGGAAGATAACGTCGAGGCGATGCGCAAGGTGCTCAAGGCCGGCGACTTCGAGGCGGCTGCCCGGCTGGACTTCGAATTTCACCAGCGCATCCTGCTGGCCAGCGGCAACCAGGCGATGGTGAGCATCCTGAGTGCCAGCGCCGAGGTGTTCCTGGAGAGCCAGAAACTACCGTTCATCCGGCCGGAGCGGGCCATGGAAACCTGGCAGGAGCACCGCAGGATCCTGCGTGCCCTGGCCCGGCGCGCCAGTGCGACGGCGCAGAAAACCATGCAGGAACACGTGCGCAATGCCGCCTTGCGCACCGGCATTGCCTTCGTAACGCCCGTGACCCCGTGAGTGGGCGATACCCAAAGTCATGCGCCACCATAGCAAGACTCAATCAGACGCGGCTTCCTGAACGGGGGAAGGGCGGCTATGATGGGCCACGTTTTTTTTGCTTACAATCCGGAGACATCCATGAGCAACGATCTTATCAAGCACGTCACCGACGCGACCTTTGAGGCCGAAGTACTCAAGGCTCAAGGCCCGGTGCTGGTTGACTACTGGGCTGAATGGTGTGGCCCTTGCAAAATGATCGCGCCTGTTCTGGACGATATTGCGACCACCTACGAAGGCAAACTGACCATTGCCAAGCTGAACATCGACGACAACCAGGAAACCCCGGCCAAGCATGGCGTGCGTGGTATCCCGACGCTGATGCTGTTCAAGAACGGCAACGTTGAAGCCACTAAAGTAGGCGCGCTGTCGAAGTCCCAGCTGCAAGCTTTCCTCGACGCGAACATCTAAGCGTCGTCAAAAAAGCCCCGCAAATTAGCGGGGCTTTTTCGTGAAACAGGGCTAGACGCTCCGAAACTCAGGTGTTACATTCGGCCCCGCACTGGTTTCTCCAGTGCCCCCTGCAAGCCGTCGCCGACGCATTCCTTTTCGATTAGTACGCGATCCTGTCGCCTTCTCCGCGGCGCGGCCTCATTAAGCCAAAAGCTTAATTTCCCCCCTCCATAAATGATTACGTCATTCCTATATGAATCTGACTGAACTCAAGCAAAAGCCGATTACCGACCTGCTCCAGCTGGCCGAAGAAATGGGCATAGAAAATATGGCCCGTTCGCGCAAGCAGGACGTGATTTTCTCCCTGCTGA
>NZ_JAFCTN010000003.1:0-5946 GCF_049896045.1 Pseudomonas sp. PWP3-1b2 | reverse complement strand
TGAAGGTCGACACGATCAACTTCGATCGTCCCGAGAACGCGAAAAACAAGATTCTCTTCGAGAACCTGACGCCGCTGTTCCCGACCGTGCGCATGAAGATGGAAGCCGGTAACGGTTCCACCGAAGACTTGACCGGTCGAGTCATCGACCTGTGCGCCCCGATCGGTAAAGGCCAGCGCGGCCTGATCGTTGCACCGCCCAAAGCCGGTAAGACCATCATGCTGCAGAACATTGCAGCGAACATCGCGCGCAATAATCCTGAAGTTCACCTGATCGTACTGTTGATCGATGAGCGTCCGGAGGAAGTAACCGAAATGCAGCGCACCGTGCGCGGCGAAGTGGTTGCCTCGACGTTCGATGAGCCGCCAACCCGCCACGTGCAGGTTGCCGAAATGGTGATCGAGAAGGCCAAGCGCTTGGTCGAACACAAGAAAGACGTGGTGATCCTGCTCGACTCCATCACCCGTCTGGCCCGTGCTTACAACACCGTGATCCCGAGCTCCGGCAAGGTACTCACTGGTGGTGTCGATGCCCACGCCCTGGAGAAACCAAAACGTTTCTTCGGCGCTGCGCGGAACATCGAAGAAGGCGGTTCGCTGACCATTATCGCCACCGCGCTGGTTGAAACCGGCTCGAAGATGGACGAAGTGATCTACGAAGAGTTCAAGGGTACCGGCAACATGGAACTGCCCCTGGACCGTCGCATCGCTGAAAAGCGTGTGTTCCCGGCCATCAACATCAACCGTTCCGGCACACGCCGCGAAGAGTTGCTGACCGCCGATGACGAACTGCAGCGCATGTGGATCCTGCGCAAGCTGCTGCACCCGATGGACGAAGTCGCAGCCATCGAGTTCCTGATCGACAAGTTGAAAGCTACCAAGACCAACGACGAGTTCTTCCTGTCGATGAAGCGTAAATAACACGACGATTCAGGTCGAAGAAAAATGGTGCCCTTGAGGGTGCCATTTTTTTTGCGCCAAACAGGGAGGTATGTGTGCGGAGCGTGTCAGTACAGAAACAAAAAGGGCGATTACGCCTACGCTCTCTTCCATTTGTATCAGGTTGATTACGATTTATGACCGCTCTTGCTTACCGAAGAGACATTGATGGCCTGCGCGCTATCGCTGTCCTGGCTGTAGTGTTGTTCCACTTTGGGGTGCCGGGTGTCACCGGCGGCTTTGTCGGCGTAGATGTTTTTTTTGTGATTTCAGGTTTCCTGATCACCTCGATCATCCTGCGTGAGCGCGAGGGTGGGCATTTCAGTTTTCTGAATTTCTGGGCGCGCCGGGCCCGGCGTATCCTGCCAGCGTTGCTGGTGATGATGTCTGTGTCGCTGGTCGTCGGCTGGTTCCTGATGGCGCCCAAGGACTATTCCGAGCTGGGCCGATCGATCCATAACCAGGCGATCTTCATCTCCAATTTGTTCTTCATGCGTCAGGACGGCTATTTCGAAACCGCCTCTGATATGAAACCGATGCTGCACACCTGGTCGCTGTCGGTTGAAGAACAGTTCTACATTGCGTTTCCGCTGTTGCTGGCGCTGTTGTCGAGTCGGCTCAAGCACTGGCGCAGCGCGTTGTTCGTGTTGTTGCTGGTGTCTTTTGCGGCAAGCGTGTGGGCGGTCTCGCATGCGCCGGACAAGGCGTTTTTCCTGCTGCCCATGCGTGCCTGGGAGCTGCTGGCTGGCTCCATGCTCGCCGTTATGCCTGCGCGCGCCAAGCGTATAAGCCCAATGTTGGCGCAAGCCATCAGCGCTATCAGCCTGGGGCTGATCCTGGTGGCAGTCGTTGGCTATGACGACAGCACCGCCTTCCCGGGTTTGGCCGCCCTGTTGCCGGTGTTGGGCGTGGTCGGGCTGATTTGGGCCAACGGCCAACACACCACGTGGGTCGGGCAGTTGCTGGGTAGTCGCGTGTTGGTGGGTATCGGGCTGATTTCCTATTCCTGGTACCTGTGGCATTGGCCGGTGCTGGTGTTTGGCAAATACGCGAATATTACCGACCTGGCGCCTGTTCAGCTTGCGGCCCTGTTCAGCCTGAGCCTGCTGTTGGGGTACGCGTCCTGGCGCTTTGTCGAAGGGCCGTTTCGTGAGCGGCGCCTGTTGGCTGGGAATCGGGCAGTGCTGGTATCGGCGGTCATTGGGCTGGTCAGCCTGGGTTTGATCGGTAAAGGCCTGGTGTGGTCGGATGGCTTTGCCTGGCGGTTATCGCCCCAGGCCCTGCAATTCGCCAAGGCTCACACCTGGAGCCCCAACCTGATGAACTGCTTGTCGGATGACAAGAAAAACAAGCACCGCGAGCTGTGTCATTTTGGTCCGCAAGAGGGCACTGCCCGTGCCTTGGTGTGGGGTGACAGCCACGCCTCGGCGTTGATTCCTGCGTTGAAAGACGGTGCCGGCAGGTACGACTTTGGCATCACACAGGCCGGTTACGCCGGTTGCCTGCCTTTCTACCGCAAAGAAAACACCCCGGGCTGCAACGCCTTTAATGAGCGCGTCACTCAGTTGCTGAGCCGCGACTCATTCAGTGACGTGGTGCTGGTCGCCCGTTGGAGCCTGTACGTTTATGGTCAGCGCAACGGCGATACCGGCCCAACGATTCATGACCCGGCGACAGGGAAATATGACCGTGCCGTCGCTGAGCGTAAATTCTCCGAGGGCATGAATGCGCTGGTGCACCAACTGCGTGCCAGTGGCCGCCGTGTGTGGCTGGTGAAGGAAGTGCCGTTGCAGGAATTCAACGTTCCGTACCGCCTGAGCCGACTGGCGATGCTGGGGCGTCCGACCGACAAGGAAGGCTTGCCGGTGAGCGAGCACCTGCAGCGACAAGCCACTATCAGCGCTGTTTTTGAGCAGATCGCAGCAGCAGACTCGGGTGTTCAGGTGCTGGATCCGGCGCCCAAGCTGTGTGATACCAACGGTTGGTGTCGGGTCGAGCTGGGCGGCCAGGCGCTGTATACCGACGATAACCACCTTTCTATCGTGGGCACGCATTATGTGGAAGGCTTCCTTGAGCCCTTCTTCAACACCTTGCGCACCGTCTCCGTTGAGTCGGGTGTGAGCCGCAATGACGTGCAATAAGCTGCCAGCGCTCGTAAGAGCAGGTAGGATGTACGCCTATTTTACGGGTGGCAAAGTTAATGAAATTCAAGGATCTTCGGGATTTCGTGCAGCAACTTGAGCAGCGCGGAGAGTTGAAACGTATCCATGTACCGGTTTCCCCGGTACTGGAAATGACTGAGATTTGCGACCGTACCCTGCGCAACAAGGGCCCGGCGCTGCTTTTCGAAAACCCGACCGGCTTTGATATTCCGGTGCTCGGCAACTTGTTCGGCACGCCCGACCGTGTTGCCTTTGGCATGGGCGCCGAGTCAGTCAGCGAATTGCGCGAGATCGGCAAGTTGCTGGCCTTCCTCAAGGAGCCCGAGCCGCCCAAGGGGTTGAAAGACGCCTGGTCGAAGCTGCCGATCTTCCGCAAGATCATTGCCATGGCCCCCAAAGTGGTCAAGGACGCCGCGTGCCAGGAAGTGGTCATCGAAGGTGATGACGTCGACCTGGGTATGCTCCCGGTGCAAACCTGTTGGCCGGGCGACGCTGGCCCGCTGATCACCTGGGGCCTGACCGTCACCAAAGGCCCGAACAAAGACCGCCAGAACCTCGGTATTTACCGTCAGCAAGTGATCGGCCGCAACAAGGTGATCATGCGCTGGCTGAGCCACCGTGGCGGCGCGCTCGATTTCCGTGAGTGGTGCGAAAAGCACCCCGGCAAGCCGTTTCCGGTTTCGGTGGCCCTGGGTGCTGACCCGGCGACCATTCTGGGTGCCGTAACGCCAGTGCCCGACAGCCTCTCCGAATACGCGTTTGCCGGCCTGTTGCGCGGCAACCGCACTGAGCTGGTGAAGTGTCGTGGCAACGACCTGCAAGTGCCAGCCACCGCTGAAATCATCCTTGAAGGCGTGATTCATCCTGGCGAAATGGCCGATGAAGGCCCTTACGGCGACCACACCGGCTACTACAACGAAGTCGACAGCTTCCCGGTGTTCACCGTCGAGCGCATTACCCACCGCATCAAACCGATCTACCACAGCACCTACACCGGCCGTCCACCGGATGAGCCGGCTATTTTGGGCGTGGCGCTGAACGAAGTGTTCGTGCCGATCCTCCAAAAGCAATTCCCGGAGATTACCGACTTCTACCTGCCGCCCGAGGGCTGTTCGTACCGCATGGCCATCGTGACCATGAAGAAGTCGTACCCGGGCCATGCCAAGCGGGTAATGCTCGGTGTGTGGTCGTTTTTGCGACAGTTCATGTACACCAAGTTCGTTATTGTCACCGACGACGACATCAATGCCCGCGACTGGAACGACGTGATCTGGGCCATTACCACGCGCATGGACCCCAAGCGCGATACGGTGATGATCGACAACACGCCGATCGACTACCTGGACTTCGCCTCGCCGGTGTCGGGCCTGGGCTCGAAAATGGGCCTGGATGCCACCCACAAATGGCCGGGTGAAACTACCCGTGAGTGGGGCAGGGTGATCGTCAAGGATGAAGCGGTAACTGCCCGTGTCGATGCGATGTGGAAAGAATTGGGAATAGATTGATGCGCGTAACCCTGCAACCTTCCGGCGCCATATTGGAACTGGTCCCTGGCGAGCGAATCCTCGAAGGCGCTCGTCGCCTGGGCTACGAGTGCCCGCAGGCCTGTCGCAATGGCGTGTGCCACGTGTGTGCCGCGCTGCTGGTAGAGGGCCGCGTGCGGCAAGCCGGTGAGGTGCGCGACCATGGTGAGTTCTTCACCTGCATCGCTGAACCGCTGGAAGATTGCATTGTGTTGTGGGATGGCGTGTTGGCGCCGGGAGAGTTGCCGTTGCGCAAGTTGTCGTGCCAATTAAGTGAATGCGTGGACGTCGGTGGCGATGTGTGGCGCGTGCGCCTGCTTGCCCCGGCCGGCAAAGCGGTGCGTTACCACGCCGGGCAATACCTGATGATCGAGCGGGAAAACGGCCAGAAATCTGCATTCTCCCTGGCGTCAGCACCCCACGCCGGGCGTGAGCTGGAGTTGCACGTGCTGGCCCGTGAGGACAGCGCGCGCTCCCTGCTCGAACAATTGCAGCGCAACCAGATGGCGCGCATCGAGCTGCCGTTTGGCGACACCCATTTGGCCGAGTTGCCGGACGGGCCGCTGGTGCTGATCGCCGCCGGTACCGGCATGGCGCAGATGCACAGCCTGATCGAGCATTGCCGCGCCTCCGGCTTCAAGCACCCGGTGCACCTGTACTGGGGCGTGCGCCGCCCGGAAGATTTCTACGAGATCGAGCACTGGGACCAGTGGCGGCAACTGCCCAACCTGTTCCTGCACAAAGTCGTCAGCGACCTGTGCGGCTGGGAAGGGCGCTGCGGGCTGCTGCATGAAGCGGTGTGTGAAGACATCAGCGACCTCAAGGCCGTGCACGTCTACGCCAGTGGCTCGCCGGCAATGATCTACGGCACGTTGGATGCGTTGGTGGCGGCCGGGATGGACGCGCACCAGATGCGCGCCGATGTGTTCGCGTATGCCCCTCGGCCCTGAAGTCGATCAAATAAATCACTGCCATACACCGATTAAACTGTGGGAGCGGGCTTGCTCGCGAAGGCGGCTTGTCAGGCGACTGTGATCGTCAGGTGTGAACCGGTTCAACGTGTGGGAGCTGGCTTGCCTGCGATGGCGGCCTTTGGGTTGGCCATTTGCTTGGTTGGAATGAGTACATATCCATTGCTGCGGTAGCGGCCACTTGGGGTTCCGCTCTTACAGCCAGCCCTTTCAAGGTCTTTAGGCCAAACAGGCGATACGTACTCTGTGGCGAGCGGGCTTGCCCCGCGTTGGGTTGCGAAGCAGCCCCAAAAACAGCAGCCTAAGAGTGTCTGACACACCGCACTCCTCCTTTTAGGGTCGCTTCGCAACC
>NZ_JAFCTN010000002.1:154350-253714 GCF_049896045.1 Pseudomonas sp. PWP3-1b2 | reverse complement strand
GGGTCAGCCCATTCATCCATCAACTGACCCACCGCCTTCGCGAGCAAGCCCGCTCCCACAGTTTTGACCGAGTAAGACTTCAATACCTCTACACACTGTTGAGCCTTTCAAGGTCTTTAGTTAGGACAGGCGATTAGTACCCCTGTGGCGAGCGGGCTTGCCCCGCGTTGGGTTGCGAAGCGACCCTAAAAGGAAGAATGCGGTGAGTCAGGCACTCTTCGGCTGCTGTATTTGGGGCTGCTTCGCAGCCCAACGCGGGGCAAGCCCGCTCGCCACGGGGTACTAATCGCCTGTCTACCTAAGACCTTGAAAGGGCTGGCCGTAAGAGCCGAACCCCTATCAGCCATTGCCCAAACCACGAATCTGTACGCAAAAACCCAGCCCATTAAAAACAGGTGTCGATACCTACACCTCAACGCCCGTTTATACTCAACCCCCTCGCAATCAACCCCATTCAAACCAAGCGGATCCCCCATGAGCACCACTGTCCCCATCACCCCCACGCGCAAGCCGGCCGCGCCGCTGTTGGCTTTCATCATCCTGGTGCTCGGCGCGCTGTTCCTGCAAAACACCGTCGGCTCACGCCAGGTGCTGTTACTGGTGGTCGGCGCCGCGCTGGGCCTGACCCTCTACCACGCCGCGTTCGGCTTCACTTCCGCCTGGCGCGTCTTCCTAAACGACCGTCGTGGCGCCGGCCTGCGTGCGCAGATGGTCATGCTCGCGGTGGCGGTCGTGCTGTTTTTCCCGGCACTGGGCGCGGGCACATTGTTCGGCCAACCCGTCGTCGGTCTGGTGGCGCCTGCCGGGGTCTCGGTGGTCTTCGGTGCGTTCATTTTCGGCATCGGCATGCAGCTGGGCGGCGGTTGTGCGTCAGGCACCCTGTTCACCGTAGGCGGCGGCAACGCGCGCATGCTGGTGACGTTGTTGTTCTTCATCTGCGGTTCATTGATCGCCACCCATCATGTGGATTGGTGGTTCGCACTGCCGGCATTCCCGGCGGTGTCCATCGTCAAAAGTTTCGGGGTAATACCAGCGCTGGTCTTGAGCCTGGCCGTGTTCGCCTTGATTGCACTCATCACTGTTCGCCTCGAAAAGCGCCGCCATGGCCAGCTCGAAGCCGGCGTGAGCAGCGAACACATAGGCCTGCGCCGTTTCCTGCGCGGGCCGTGGCCGCTGGTGTGGGGCGCAATTGGCCTGGCCCTGCTCAACTACGCCACGCTGGCATTGGCCGGGCGCCCATGGGGCATCACGTCGGCGTTCGCGCTGTGGGGCGCCAAAGTGGCGAGCGGCCTGGGTGTGGACGTTTCCAGTTGGGCGTTCTGGCAAATGCCGGGCAACGCCAAGGCCCTGGCCGCGCCGGTATGGGAAGACATCACCAGCGTCATGGACGTGGGCATCATCCTCGGCGCGCTGTTGGCCGCAGGCCTGGCCGGGCGTTTTGCGCCAAGCCTGAAAATTCCGCCGCGCTCGCTGGTGGCGGCGGTGATCGGCGGCCTGCTGCTGGGTTACGGCTCGCGCCTGGCCTATGGTTGCAACATCGGCGCGTATTTCAGCGGCATCGCTTCGGGCAGCCTGCATGGCTGGGTGTGGCTGGTGGCAGCATTTATCGGTAACGGCGTGGGCGTGCGCTTGCGGCCATTGTTCTTTGCGGGCGAGCGGCCGCAGGTGGCATTGAGCGGTTGCTGAGCGGTTAAACCTCTAGCGGTAAGGTGCCAGGATGATTCGAGAGTTAAGAACCTTTGTATCCGCCGCCCGGCGCGGCACCTTTGCCGCCGCCGGGCAGCAGGTCGGGCTGACGCAATCGGCGGTGAGCGCGCAAATCAAACACCTTGAGGACGCGCTGGGGGTCAAGCTGTTCGACCGCACCGGCCGCTCGGCAACGCTCAATTCGGCAGGGCAGCGGGCGGTGCCGATGGCGGAAGAAATCCTCGATATTTTCTCGCGCATGGGCACCCCCGACAGTGCGAACAACTTCCACGGCTCCCTGCGTATCGGCGCCATCGGCAGCGTGCAAACCGGCATCCTGCCCCAGGCGCTGGTGGCCCTGAAGCGGCGCGCGCCGTTTATCGAGGTGAGCCTGGTGCCCGGCGTCTCACTGAACCTGCTCAGCCAGGTGGATGCCGGGGAGCTGGACCTGGCGATCATGATTCACCCGCCGTTCAACTTGCCTAAAGACCTGAATATTGAAGTCATCGCGCGCGAGCCGTTTGTGCTGATCACCGCCAAGGACGTGGAGGGCGACGACCCGTTGCAGATCCTGCGCGAACAGCCCTTCGTGCGTTACGACCGGGGCTCGTTTGGCGGGCGTCAGGTGACCCAGTTTCTCAAGGAACAGAAGATCCAGACTCAGCAAGCCCTTGAGCTCGACGAGCTGGACGCCATCGTCAAGATGGTCCGCAGTGGCCTCGGAGTGTCACTGGTGCCCCTGGCAGGTTTGTGGCTGGAACACGGCAGCGACGTGCGGGTTTTGCGATTGGACACGCTCACCTTCTATCGCGAAATCGTCTTGCTGACCAAGTACACCCAGCGCCAATTGCCGCTCTTCACGTTGTTCAGGTCGTGCGTCATGCAAGTGCTGAGTGCGCCGAAATAGCGCGCAAGCATCGAAATTATTGAAGCTCAGGGCGAAAGATATGCGCTTTATCCGCTAAGGGTTCTGGTGAAGAATCAAGTTCTAAACAACAGAACTTGCAGGTAACCGCCGTGAGCCTTTCGCCCTTTCATCTAGCTATTCCCGTCTACGACCTCGCCGCCGCTCGCCACTTCTATGGCGACGTGTTTGGCCTCCGCGAAGGCCGCTCCAGCGCGCAGTGGGTGGACTTCGATTTCTACGGCCACCAGCTGGTTATCCACGAACACCCCAAGACTGAATCCCAGGCGTCGGTGCACTCCAACCCGGTCGACGGCCATGACGTGCCGGTCCCGCATTTCGGCATCATCCTGCAGTGGGATCAATGGGAAGCGTTGGCCGACCGGCTGCGAGCCCGCGAGACCCAGTTCGTGATCGAACCTTACATCCGCTTCCAGGGCCAGGTCGGCGAACAAGCCACCATGTTTTTGTTTGACCCGTGTGGCAACGCCCTGGAGTTCAAGGCGTTCAAGGACATGAGCCAACTGTTCGCCAAGTAAGTGTGACCTGCGCGACCGTCGCCAGCAGAGCGACGGCGTTAACAATAGGTGAAGCCTGACCGGGCGGATCTTGATGGCTGCCGCCTGCGAGAAACGACGTTATGTCTGACGTTAACTGTGATGCCCGTAATCCGGTGCGAGCCGAGCCGTCCTGGCGGTTCGAGCCGTGTGGCGACAGCTGCATCGTGGTGGTGTTTGCCACGCTGTTCAGTGCGCAGGCGAACCGCCGCGCGGTGGCGTTCAGCGCGGCCCTGCATGAGCGGTTGGTGCAGGGTTCTCTCACCGGCGTCACCGATGTCATCCCCGCGATGGTGTCGGTGGGCGTGCATTATTCCCCGGCTATCTTCGCAACGCGGTCTCCCGACTCAGTGCCTTATGACGCGGTTGTCGAGCTGCTCGACAAGGCCCTGACACAGCTGCAAACCGCGCCACGCACAACGCCCAGGCGCCTTGAAATTCCAGTGTGCTACGAGGGCGACTACGCGCCCGATCTGCTGGGTATCGCCACCGCCTGTGGCATGACCCCAGGCGAAGTGATTGCCGTACACACTGCGCAGTGGGTCGACGTGTTAATGGTGGGTTTTGCGCCGGGCCATCCCTACATTGGCATGCACGAACCCGCGCTGAAGCTGGCGCGTCGGGCTGTGCCGCGCACGCTGGTCAACAAAGGCAGCGTGGGCCTGGCCAACTGTCAGAGCGTTATTTACCCCTCTGATTTGCCCGGCGGCTGGAACATTGTCGGGCGTACGCCGTTAACGATGTTTTCACCCGCCAATGAGCCACCTTGCCTGCTCACCGGGGGCGATAAAATCCGTTTTGTGCCGATCACGGCCCGTGAGTTCGCGCTGATGGCGGGAGCGCTGCCATGACCGTCAAGGTGATCCGGCCCGGGCTGTTTTCGTCGTTTCAAGACACCGGCCGCACGGGCTTCCAGCACTGGGGCGTGCCGGTCAACGGTGCGATGGATCCCGACGCTCATGCGCTGGCGAACCTGTTGGTCGGCAACCCGATCAGCACGGCTACATTGGAAATGACTGTTCAAGGCCCGCAGCTGTGCTTTCAAGCCAGGGCATTGATCGCCCTTGCAGGCGCCGACCTGGGTGCAAGTTTGGACGGTGTGGCGCTGAAACCGGGCCATTCCGCCGTTGTTAAGCCGGGTGCCACGCTACGTTTCGAAAAACGCGAATACGGTGCGCGTGCTTACCTGGCCGTCAGCGGCGGTTACCTGCTCGACCCGGTGATGAACAGCTGCAGTACCTACAGCCGAGGCAGCTTTGGCGGGCTCCATGGCCGGGCGTTGAAAGCCGGTGACGTGATCCCGATCAGTTCGTCGTTTGCCAACCCGCCGCGCTTGAACATCCCTGCCGGGTTGCTATACGCCGCGCCCAGCCAACCTGTGACAGTGCGCGTGCTGCAAGGGCGCGAATGGGCCGACTTCAGCGAAACCGCCCGGCATGACTTTCTCAACGAGCCCTACCAGATGACCGCCGCCTCGGACCGCATGGGTTACCGCTTGGACGGCGCCGCTCTGGACCTGACCGAGCCCACCCAGCTGCTGTCGCAAAGCGTGGCGTTTGGCACCGTGCAAGTGCCCGCTGGCGGCCAACCGATCGTATTGATGGCGGACCGGCAAACCACCGGCGGCTACCCCCGCATCGCCCACGTGGCGAGTGTGGATTTGCCCAGGCTGGCGCAACTGATGCCGGGCGATGAAGTGCGATTTTCACTGATTGACGTGCGCACGGCGCAGCAGCTGTTGGTGGCCCGCGCGCGCACGCTCAAACGACTGGAGACGGCCCACTAAAACACACACCGTCGCTACCCAATAATAAAAACAGGAGCGCTACATGAACCAGCCCACGTTCACCTTTCTTACTGTCGAGCATTAAAACCTCTCGGTTCCCGATGGGGTTACTTCTGGGTGGAGCACTCCACCTCAATAACTCAAATGACCAGCGGTCAGAGTGGAAGGTGTTTATGTCTCGAGTTTTATCTACGGCGGCCCCTGCGGCCAGTTTCGATACGCCGGCTACAACGGCTCAAAACAGCACCACCAAAATCGCCAGGCGCGCGGCCATCGCCGCTGCCACCGGCACGGCGGTGGAGTACTACGAGTTCGGTGTGTACGGCTTTATGGCGACGATCATCGCGCCTTTGTTCTTTCCCAGTGACAACGCCGCTGCCGCATTGCTGGCGACCCTCGCGGTGTTTGGCAGTGCGTTTTTGATTCGGCCGCTGGGCGGTATTTTGCTCGGGCGCCTGGCGGACCGCATAGGCCGGCGCAGCGTGTTGTTGAGCACGGTGATCGGCATGGGCACCGCAACGGCGGCCATAGGGCTGTTACCGACGTCTGCCCAAGTGGGCATTGTCGCGCCGATCCTGCTGGTGCTGATTCGGCTGATCCAGGGCTTTTTCGCCGGCGGTGAAGTCATCGGCGCGGCGGCGTTTCTGGCCGAGTCATCGCCCAAAGGCCGACGCGGCTTTTACGGTGCATTCACTCCGGTCGGTGTGGCGATTGGCGGTTCGATGGCGGCGATTATCTGCGGCATCACCACCGGGTTGGCCGATGCCGAGCAGCTGCAAGCCTGGGCGTGGCGTATTCCGTTTTTCCTCGCCATTCCCTTGGTGATCTTCTCTTGCATCATGCGTCACAACGTAGAAGAAACGCCTGAGTTCAAAGCCTTTCTTGCCGTGGAAAAACCGCCCACTGCACCGGTCCGCGAGGTGCTCACCCAGAACCTGCCTGCGGTGCTGCGCGTGGTGGTGTTCGCCTTCGCGCAGAACGCCGGTTACTACATCGGCCTGGTGTTCATGAACATTTACCTGACCACCTACCTGCACTTCGAAAAATCCAAAATCTATTGGGTGATAGCCGGGATCAGCCTGTGCATGGCGGCGATGATGCCGTTCTGGGGCGGCTTGTCCGATCGCATCGGGCGCAAGAAGGCCTTGGCCATCGGCTTTGTCGGTTACGCGGTGCTGGTGATTCCGATGATGGTGTTGATGAACAACAGCAGCCTGTTGATTGCGGTCATCGCGTTTTTTGTGGCGACGTTGCCGATGCCGGTCATTCAGTCCGTGGGTTACCCCACCTACGCCGAGCAGTTTCCAACCCGCGTTCGCTACACCGGCATGGCCATCAGCATCAACCTGGGGGCGATTTTGGGCGGCGGCATTACGCCTTACATCGTCACCTCATTGATTGGTTCCACCGGCAATTTGCTGGTGCCGGGGTTCTTCATGGCCGGGGCGGCGGTGTGCGCATTGGTGGCCTTGGTCACCTTGCGGGAAACCTCACAGGGCGACCTTCGGCGCTGAAGGACGATGTCCGAATACGTCCTCAAGTGGTCCGGCGTGCGTCTGTCAGCGGTGCGGTATTGTCCTTAGCATGGCTTGCATCAGCCTTTCACAGGCACGCCAGGAGGACTCACCATGCAGCGCAAAGCCTTGATCGTTATCGATGCCCAGCATTCCTTTCGCCATTCCACCTATTGGTCTGAAAATGACCTGCCGGGTTACCTGGAAAAACAGCAAGCCCTGATCGACGGATGTGTTCAACAGGGCATCCCGGTGGTACAAGTTTTCCATGTTGAGGAGCAGGGGCATTTTTCCATGGCATCGGGTAACGTCAGGGCCTTGAGCGAATTATCGATCAACCCCGACCTGATCATTCACAAGCGCTACCACAGCGCCTTCGCCGGCACGCCCCTGGCCGCGCGGCTTACCGAGATGGGCGTCACGTCGTTGATCATCAGCGGCATCCGTACCGAACAGTGCTGCGAAACCACCACGCGCCAGGCCTCGGACAGTGGCTTTGCCGTGGACTTCGTCAGCGAAGCCACGCTGACCTTTGCGATGACCCACGCGCGCAGTGGCCGGGTTTACACCCCGGCCGAGATTCGCGAGCGCACCGAGCTGGTTCTGGAGGAGCGTTTTGCCCGTATCCTCACCGTCGCCCAAGCCCTGGAGAGTTGAACCCGTGAGCGTGCCGGTACTGTTCGTGTTGTTGCCCAATGTGCTGATGCTGGACCTCGCAGGCCCGGCGGAAGTGCTGCGCCTGGCCGCGCAAATCGAGGACCCGGCGGCGGTGGATTTCGACTTGCAATACGCCAGCCCCGTGGCGGCGCTGCAAACCTCCATCGGCTTGCCCCTCAGCGGTTTGGCGGCGCTGCCACAGAACCTCGCGCCCGGCACGCTGGTGGTGTTGGTGGGCTCCACGTCGAAGGTGACGAAAGCACGGCAGCAGGCATTTGAGTCGGCGAGTAATACGCTGGTGCAGTGGCTGCAAACTGTTTTCGCACCCTCGGGCGAACGGCTGGTGTGCGTGTGCGCCGGTGCATTGACCGCCGCGCGGGCGGGGCTGCTCGATGGTCGCCAATGCACCACGCACCATGCGCTGTGCGAGACGTTGCAGGCCATGGCGCCCAAGGCGAAGGTGCTGGAAAACCGCCTGTACGTCACCGACGGCCCGATCAGTTGCAGCGCCGGGATCACGGCAGGTATCGATTTGATGCTGCACCTGGTAGCCGAACTGGCCGGGCCGCGGCTGGCCAGCGCCGTTGCGCGGGACATGGTGGTGTACATGCGCCGCAGCGGCGCCGACCCGCAGTTGTCGCCCTGGACGTGGGGCCGTGACCATTTGCATCCGGCGGTGCATCGGGTGCAGGACGCCCTCGCAGCAAACCCCGGTGATGCCTGGACCGTCACGCGCATGGCAGACCTGGCCTACACCAGCAGCCGCCACCTGGCGCGGTTATTCCAGGAACATGTGGGTGTCAGCCCCCTGGATTACCTGCACCAGCTGCGGTTGGCGGTGGCCCGCGCGTTATTGGCGGAATCGAACCTGGACATGGAGGCGGTGGCCGAACGCGCAGGGTTTGGGTCGGCGCGTCATTTGCGGCGTATCTGGGGCAAATACGAGAAGGGCACTCCTTCAGCTGGGCGTGTCGCCGGTTTCGGCTGAGTCTGGCGTGGCCTCGGCCGCCAGTTTCAGGCGGTCGGCTTTGCTGATGTAGATGTCTTTGTTTTTCGGTGCGAGTTTGGCGCTGGCCTTTTTGGCTTTGGCCTTGAAGAGCTGCTTCAGTTTCTTTTGGCGATTCATGGGTGGCTACTCAGCGGTTAATGGCCTGAATGATATCAGCTTAATAAACCGCGTCAGAACCCTGCTTAGTCGGCGGCAGTTGTGACTTCCCCAGCCAATGAAACACCGAGGAAATACAACAGCCCCCCGGCCAGGACGAACAGCACCAGCAGGTAGAAAATGTAGTGCGCCGGCTGCGTGGCCAGCACAAACCCACACAGCACCGGCCCCAGCGCGGCGCCGACATTGCTCAGGTTTTGCGCGGCGTAGTACATGCCGCGCAGGTGGCGGGGTGCGATGTTGTCGATGAACATGTATTCGGCGGGGAATACGATGATTTCACCCACCGTGAAAACCGCCATCGACACCGCCCAGAACATCAGCGTGGTCGACAGCGCAAAACCGCCCAGGCCAAGGGCAAACATGCCTAACCCACCCGCGAGCCACAGGTTCAGGTGCTTATGGGTGATTCGCTTACCGAGGCTGTATTGCAGGCCGATCACCATCAGGGCGTTCGTCGCAACGAGGGTGCTGATGATTTCATAGGTCGCCTGGGGCGTAGTGGTGACGACCAGGTATTGCGAGAGATACGCCGTGAACTGGCCGAACACCACGGCGCTCAGCACTCCACCGAGGGTAAAGCACACCAGCCGATAATCGCGCAGCAGCACGCGGCCCACCGCCAGAAACGGTATTTTTTCGCCGGTCTCACCCGTCGCCAGGCGTCTGTCGCCCCACACGAAATAGATAAAAAAGAACCCCGCACCCAGCCCTGCAGACATCAAAAAAGGCAGGCTCATATCGATCCCCGCCAAGCCCGCCCCCACAAATGGCCCGACGGCGTAACCGATGTTGGTCAGCGTGTATTTGATCGAGAACACTTCACCGCGCTGGTCCACCGGGACCAGGCTGGCAAAGGCCGATTTCACCGCGATGTCGATGACGGAATACGCCAGGTTCACCGACACCAGGCAGCCGTAGAACAACCACAACTCGGGCGCGACAAATGCCCCGAGAAAGCCTGCGGTGAATATGCCGCAGAACGTCAGGATAAGCCGGTAACTCGACATCCGGTCCACCAGAAAGCCGCCATACAGACTCAACAACGAGCCGATGATCAAGGTGCTGCCGATTACCAGGCCAATGTCGGCAACGCTCAAGCCAAAGTTGCCCGCCAAGTAAATCACCAGGTAGGGCAGGGTGATCGCGCGGGCAAGGGTCAACACCAGTGAGGCAGACAGCAGCAGGTTGAGGGTCGAAGGGTAATGTCTAAGCGTCGCCAGCATCCGTGCCTCATTGTCGGGTTGTATAAAGTCCGAGCAGCTTACTGTTGACTGCGTTTCTGATTTAGGATGTTTTTTACCGAGATACAAGAACTGAAATCATCAATCAAGGATGGCCATGTTTTCCTCCGAACGCTTGAAAGGGATCGACGTATTCGTCTGCGTCGCGCAGTTCGGCAGCTTCACGGCAGCCGCCGAGAAATTGAACCTCACCGCGTCGGCCATCAGTAAAAGCGTGGCCCGCCTGGAAAAACGCCTGGGCGTGCAACTGTTTCAGCGGACCACGCGCAAACTGGCGCTGACGGATGCCGGCACCGCGTTTCTGCGCACCTGCACCGGCGTGCTGGCCGACCTCGAAGAGGCCGAGGTGTCACTCCAGAGCGAAAACACCGAGCCGCGCGGGCGGGTGCGCATTGACTTGCCCAGTGCGTATGGCCGCGCACAGGTGTTGCCGGTGCTGCTGCAGTGTGCGAAAGCGCACCCCTTGCTTATGCCGCACATCACCTTCAGCGACGGCTACATCAACCCGCTGGAGGAAGGCGTCGATATCGTGGTGCGTATCGGCCATGCAGACGCCTGGCCGCCAGCAGTGGAGCATCGCCTGCTCGCTCAGGAACGGCACTTGTTTTGCGCATCGCCGGGCTATCTGGCGCGGCGCGGCACGCCGTTGTCGGAGCGGGATTTGGACCACCACCAATGCCTCGCCTATGGCTGGGTCGACGGCCGGATCAGCCCCTGGCGCTATGCGGGCGAGAACGGCGCGACCCTGCGCAGGCAAGTTACCCCGCACCTGGTGCTGGGGGTGGGCGATGGTTTGGTGATGGCTGCTGAGGCGGGTTGCGGTATTGCGCAGTTGCCGTCGTGGTCGATACAGCGACAGTTGGAGGCGGGGACGCTGGTGGAGGTGCTGCCGCAGTTGGCGATTCAGGGAATGGATATCTATGTGGCATGGGTTAAAAGCCGCGCGGCGCTGCCAAAGGTTCGGGTGGTGGTGGAGGCGCTGATTGAGGGGTTGGGCGCGGTTAGCGTTTCGGCCTTTGCTTGAAACGGGCTGGCGGAGTGGGTCAGGCGGTATCTCTGTTGGCAGTGCCGCCGTCTTCGCAGGCAAGCCAGCTCCCACAGTAGAACTGCATCGCTGGCAAGAAAGTGTTAGGCACGATGGCACTGTGCCCTAACAAAAACTGCAAGTCCCCTGTGGGAGCTGGCTTGCCTGCGATGGCGGTGTAACAGACGATATCGCTGCTGACAGTGCCGCCGCCTTCCCAGGCAACCCAGCTCCCACACTGAGCCTGAACTACTTCGCCAAAAACTCCGAAATCAGCCCGATCACCTGTTGCTGAATCACCTCCCGTGGCCGCGCGCCTTCGCCATCCCGGCAAATCATGCCGTCCCCCGGCGAACCCTCTTCAATCAACGCAATCGCCCCTGGCTTGCATATCGGCATAAAGCTGAAGTGGTTGGCGTCGCTGATTGCCACGTAAGTCGTCGACGCTTTGGGCAACCGCCTGGCCAAGTCGGCAGATTCCAGTTCGGCAGGCATATCCTCCGAGGGTGCGCCGCCGGCAATCACCAGCGCCGGCACCGGCAGTTTGGCCAGGCTGGCGTCGGTGAAGCCGCGTGACAGGCCCAGGTCCAACGACACAATGGCGGTGACGCGCTTGTCACTCAAGTCGGCGGCCAAGTGAGCCTTCAAGGCGGGTGTTCCGGCAGGGTTCATCTCATGGTAGGCAATGCAGCCACCCAACTTAGGGTGTGCGTCGCAGTCGCGGCTGAACAGGTCGGGGTCGAAGCGTGCGCCGGCGATTTCCAGCGCGGTCCAGCCGCCGAGAGAATGGCCAATCACGGCAATCCGGTGTTTCTCAACCGCGCCAAATTGCTTCGGCTGCGCCAGCACCGCATCAATCGCGCGGCTCAGGTCGGCGGGGCGCTTCCATACCTGCGCGGCGGCCTGCGGTTCGCGGTTTTTGGTGGTGGTGCCCGGGTGGTTAACCGCCGCCACGATGTAGCCCTTGTGCGCCAATGCACTGGCCAACCACACCTGTTTGCCCCAGTTGCCACCGTAACCGTGGGACAGCACAACCAAGGGATGCGCGCCTGCCGCTGGCGGTGCATCGGGCACACCGAGGGCGCCGATAAAGACCACGGTGTCAGCAATCAACTCGGGTTTGGCAGTCGTTTTAGCCGGGTACCACACCACCAGTTCCAGTGGGTTGTTGTGTTGCGCATCGTGAAGGGTCTCGGTGCGAAAACCGATGGGGCTTTCTGCTGCAATTGCAGGCGTAGCCAGGGCCAGCAAAAGCAGGGCGGTGAGGGCGTTTTTCACTGTTATTATCGTCCTTGATTATGTGTCGGCGCATCATGCCTTGAAATTCGAAGCGAGCGCATCCCCCCCGCGCGAACGAAAGTAGATGCTGCGAACGAGTGGAATTGACTAAGGTTAAGCAACTGCCAATCACAAACCCACCCCCCCTAAAGAGAGCGAAGCCATGCGATACACCCTGTTCGAGCGTCAACGCGACCTGATCATCCTGATTGCCCGCATCCTGCTGATGCTGCTGTTCGTGACCTCCGGCTGGGGCAAACTCACCGGGTTCAGCGGCACCGTCGAGTACTTCACCTCCATCGGCGCACCGCTGCCCTCCATCGCCGCCTCGGTGGCCGTGCTTATGGAGTTCGGTGTCGGCATCCTGCTGCTGATCGGTTTCTACACACGGCCGCTGGCGTTGTTGATGGCCCTGTTCGTCCTGGGTACGGCCATCATCGGCCACCACTTCTGGGACATGGTCGAACCGGCCAAATCGGCCAACACGGTTCAGTTCTTCAAGAACATGAGCATCATCGGCGGACTTTTGCTGCTCAGCATGACCGGAGCGGGGCGTTATTCCCTTGATCGTCGATAAACCGGGGAAGCTGATGCGCGACTGAAACGTTGCCTGAGTGCATCAAGCTTTTCTTGGGAGGAGAATCGGGGAGAGGTCCCGATTCTCTTACTCACCACAGCAATGCTTCAACTTCGTCGTATTTATCCGCCACCTTCAAGAAAACGTCCGCCCAGCCGCTGCTCAGGCTCACCTCTTGCAGCGGGCCGGTTGCGGCAAACAGCACCGCTAGGCTCATCTTTTCAGGCAAGCCGCCAGACTTGAGTGTGCTGAGCAAGCCAACTAACTCTGACGTTGCGTGAGCTTCGTTCTCCCAGCTGGACCAGCAGAAGTCGTTGTCGGGGAGTGAAATCAGCTCAATAGCGGCTTCAAGTACGTGGATGAGACTCTCAATGGGATCGTCCCGATTGATCTGGCTGTGAATCAACGCCTTCGTGCGATCCAGCTTCATAACGTGGCGAACCCCTCATCGTGTGCACAGTGAAGCAGCATAGCGAAGATAGGCGGCATGCCCACCTTGGTATCCGCCAACCCGGCCCCATAACTACACCTGTATCCACTGAGGTGACCGACCATGACCAACCCAACCGAAACCGCCATCCTCGCCGGCGGCTGCTTCTGGGGCATGCAAGACCTGTTGCGCCGCTACCCCGGCGTGCTGCACACGCGCGTCGGCTACACCGGCGGCGACGTGCCTAACGCCACCTACCGCAACCACGGCACCCATGCCGAAGCGATTGAAATCGTGTTTGACCCGGCCGTGATCACGTACCGGCAGATTCTTGAGTTTTTCTTCCAGATACACGACCCCAGCACGCCTAACCGTCAGGGCAATGATCTAGGGCCTGGCTACCGCTCGGCGATCTATTACCTGAGCGAGCAGCAGCGCGAGGTTGCCAAAGACACCGCTGCCGACGTCGATGCGTCGAAGCTGTGGCCGGGCCCCGTGGTGACCGAGATCGAACCGGCGGGGCCATTCTGGGAAGCGGAGCCGGAGCATCAGGATTATCTGGAGCGCATACCGAATGGCTACACCTGCCACTTCATTCGGCCGAACTGGAAGCTGCCGAAGCGCGATTGACCGTAGGGCCGTTAAACCCGGCGCCTGGAAAACCAGCCCCGTAAAAAGCCCAACCTCGCGTTGGGCTTTTTTGCGTCTGCACGGCGTTGGGGTCTGTTCATCGATACGTCAGATTGGGATGCTATGACGGTACATCTCCAGCAAGCACTCTGTGTCCGAAGAAGGAATACTTCGATGATCCGTCACGCATTACCCTCCGACGCCAAAGCCATTGCCCACGTGCATGTCAGCAGTTGGCAACAAGCGTATCGCGACCTCATGCCTGCCGACTATTTGAACTCGCTGAACGCGACGCTGGCTCAGCGGGAAGCCAATTGGATACGCGCGATTGAAGCGGGTGAGCTAAAAGTATGGGTGGCTGAACTGAATGAGCAGGTTGTGGGTTGGATATCAGTTGGCGCCAGCCGGGATAGCGATGTTGCCGAGGGCAATATAGGCGAGGTCATGGCCATCTATGTGTTAGCGGAATACTGGCACACGGGTACGGGTCTGGCATTGTGGAATGCAGGCTTGCAGTGGTTGAGAGAGCAGGGCTATCAGTGTCTGACGCTTTGGGTTTTGACCGGCAATGAACGGGCTATTCGGTTTTATCGCAGGGCAGGATGCAGTGAGGAAACAGGCAGTGAGCGCACGCTTGAGAGGGGCGGTATGTCGCTGGTGGAAGTGAGGTATCGACTCCCTTTTGTCCCATTAATCAAGGAAGCATGATGCAAGCCCCAACCTTTTCCATTGTCCGGATAGACCAGATCCACGAGATCATTGCGCCCGTTGTAGAGCCATTTTTGCAGCCGCTGGGTTTTGAGGTGCAAGCGCCTCTGACGTGGCTACGCAGTGAGGATGCGCCGATTCGCCAGATTTTTTGCCTCAAGCAGTGGAAGGGAGGCGCGCTGGCGCCTGCGTGGGGGCTGTCGCTGGATTTCGTTCCACATCTTTCCGGCAATCAAATCAAATGGCACCGAACGCCCAAATCGGCGCGACTTGATCTGACGTGGGATGTGCGCGATCGAGCGATGGACATTTCCTATATGTACGGGCCCGAAGTGACTGCGCGCGATGCCCCGCGCATTTTGGGAGCCGCCGTGGCGAAGGCTGAAACCTTCTGGAGCAGTGCCCGCGCGGTATCAGATCTGCCTCAAGCGTTTGAACAGGTGAAGCAACATCTGTCGTCCGGCGGGGTGGGGTTTTACAACTACGTGCAACACCCGCTTGCCTACGCGTTTGTACTGGCCATGAATGGCAAACCCGATGCTGCTGAAGCGGAGCTTCAGCGCTTTACGGCGAGCCTTTCAGTGCAAGCCACTGAAAAACTGCATGCCGTATTTGCCGATTTGGTCCGCCGGGAAGGGCACGTGCATGGAAAGGCTTGATCGCTTGAACGAGTGTCTGCAAGCGCATGACTGTGTTATTTCGATCAACATAGCCCGGATTTTTCACGTTTAGTGAGGCGAATTTTGAGGGAGCAATACGCTAGAGAAGAGAGGAGACGTGTCGCTGGTCCAGGTGATTTATCGATGCGTTTGATATAGCTAGTTCAACCAGCACGGAATGCCTGGACGCTCAAGCAAGAAAACCGTCGGAAACCACCGAGTCGTCCTGACGAAATTTAAACGACTCGGCGGTTTGTCGGCTTACAGCGCTGAAATGTCAGCTTTGCGCTACCGAGACCTCTCGCTCCATCAGCTTATCTATCAACAAAACCCCCAGCTCACTTAACTGGTGAATCGCCAACGCTACATCGCGTTGCTTGCCCGTCAAATCCTCAGAAAGATCGAGCAGCAAGGCGGTTACCGAAGAAAAGGTTTCATAGCTGTTGGCGATCAGGGTTTCACTGCTTGCGTCGGCGGCGACGCTGAACAAGCCGGGTGGTGGAGGCGGGTTGGGCGTGACTTTATGCATGTGTGTTGTACCTGATTAGGGCCAACACCTCTTCGCTACTAAACAAAGGGGTGGCAGCTGTGCACAGGTTAGTAGACCGGGGAAACACACAAAGCCGGCGCGCCCGAGGGCGCCCTGCGCACAGCCACCATCAAGTACAGACAAAAACATCTGAGGGATGGGGCTCATGCACTTTATGTTGTCACGCAGGCTACTAAACCCGATCACTGAGTTTTCAGCGACCGGGCAACCTTAGAGACGCCCACTCCAGCGCACAAGCCGGCGGATTCTGACGCACGCGTAGGCAAAGGAGCAAGGCGCTGTCGCCTCGGACTTTTCTGTTTCAGGGCTTGCTGTAGGACATGTACTCATTCTGCAAAACAATATGGTCGGCCACGTACTTCGCGTCGTGCCACACGCCGTAGATAAACGACGAGGCACGGTTGACCAGGTTGGGCAGGCCGAGGAAGTAAATCCCGCTCTGCGCCGAGATTCCACGCTTGTGGAACGGCTCGCCTTTTTCGTCGAAGGCGTCGACTTGCAGCCAGCTGAAATCGAACTTGAAGCCCGTCGCCCACAGAATGGTGGTCACGCCAACCTCGGCCAGGTTCAGGCTGAGCGTGGGGTTTACCAGGCATTCGGGGTCGGGCAGCAGTTCCCAGGCTTCGGGTTCCTGGGGGAAGGGCAAGCCATTGGCTTCGATGTAGGCGTCGGCGTCGCGCAGCACGTCAAAGTAGGCGCGGTCGCCTTCGGCCACGTTGGCGGCCAGGCCCGGTTCGAAGGTCATGACGCCGTCGTCCCAGTTGCGGGTGACGCCGACGAGGTGGACGCCCTGGTGGGCGAGTCGGCGGAAGTCCACGGTCTTACCGCCTTCGTAGCCACTGACGGCAAAGGCCACGTGCTTTTTCTTCGGCTGGATTTTGACTTCGTCCCACAAGCCCAATGCCCCCAGCCACCAGCAATAGTCGCGGCCACGGTAGGCGCGGGGCGGGCGGTAGTGTTCGCCCACGGAGAGGTAGACGGTTCTGCCGGCCTTTTGCAGTTCTTCGGCGATTTGTGAGCCGGAGGCACCGGCGCCGATGACGAGTACGGCGCCTGCGGGCAGTTGGCCGGGGTTTTTGTAGGTGGAGGAGTGCAGTTGGTGCAGCGGTGCCGAGGCCGGAACGATGGCGGGAATGGACGGGCGCTGGAACGGGCCGGTGGCGGCGACCACGTTGATGGCTTCGATCACGCCGGCCGAGGTGGTGACTTTGAAGCCGGGGCGGCCCACGTGGCGTTCCACTTGCAGCACTTCCACACCGGTGCGCACCGGCGCTTGCAGTTTGTGAGCGTAGGCTTCGAAGTAGTCGGCCATGCGCTCTTTCGGCGGGAAGGCTTCGGGGGAAATGCCTTCAAACGTGAGGCCGGGAAAGCGGTCGTGCCAGGCTGGGCCATTGGCGACCAGCGAGTCCCAGCGCTCGGAGCGCCAGCGTTCGGCGATGCGGTGGCGCTCAAGCACGATGTGCGGCACGCCCATCAGGGAAAGGTGTTCGCTCATGGCAACCCCGGCCTGGCCTGCGCCGACGACCAAAGTGTTGATGGTTTCTACTGACATGGGGGGTTCCTGAGTAAAAGATTTATGGGCAACGCCGGGGCTCGAAGGTGGGAGCTGGCTTGCCTGCGATGCGGGCACCACGGTGCATCAGGCAGACCGGGTTGATGCCATCGCAGGCAAGCCAGCTCCCACATTGGAGCGGTGGTGTACTTACGGTTTGAGCAAGGCGGCCACCGCAGTCAGGGCCAGTTCATAACCCAGTGCCCCCAACCCTGCGATCACGCCGGTGGCGGCTTTGGACACGTAGGACTGATGCCGAAAACTCTCGCGCTTCCAGATATTGCTCATGTGCGCTTCGATGATCGGGCCGTTGAACGCCAGCAGCGCATCCAGTATCGGCACCGAGCTGTAGCTCAACCCGGCGGCATTGATCACGATGGCGTCACCCTTCAGCCGGGCCTCTTGAATCCAGTCCACCAGCACGCCTTCGTGGTTGCTTTGGCGAAAGTGCAACGTCAGCCCCAGCTCGCTGGCGTGGCGGTGGCAACGCGCTTCGATGCCTGCAAAACTCTCGCTGCCGTAGGTGCCGTTCTGGTCCAGCCCGTAGAGGTTGGCGTTAGGCCCATTGAGGAAAAACACGCGGTGGCTCATGGCGTACTCCAGGCTATTCAGGGCTGCCAGTCATCGGGCACCACGGCGATCACGTCGATTTCCATCAGCCATTCCGGCTGGCCCAGGCCGGAAATCACCAGCCCGGTGGAGATCGGGAACACGCCTTTGAGCCACTTGCCGACCTCCTGGTACACCGGCTCGCGGTAGCGCGGGTCGATCAGGTAGGTGGTGGTTTTGACGATGTGCGACAGGTCGGAACCGGCTTCCTCAAGCAGTTGCTTGACGTTTTTCATGGCCTGCTCGGCTTGGGCGCGCGGGTCGCCGAGGCCGATCAGGTTGCCGTCGAAGTCGGTGCCGATCTGCCCGCGTACATAGATGGTGTTGCCAGCGCGAACGGCCTGGCACAGGTCGTTGTCCAGCGCCTGGTTGGGGTAGGTCTGTTTGGTGTTGAACATGCGGATGCGGGTGTGGGTGGGCATGGCGTCGACTCATCGCAAGCGGGATGAAAACAGCTTCACACCGCTCCGGTTCTGGCGAAACCAGCATTTGTGCGGGGTAGTGCTTAGGAAAAACCGAAGCCGGTGCCTTATAGTTCGGTATCAACGCCGCACCCCTTGATTACGGGTCAATGACTGACGCCTGGCACTCACCAAAACAAGGACGCCGATGAAAATTCTGATGGATAACCGTAACAAGCTGCTCATTACCCTGACCGTGATGATTTTTGGATTGAGTTACGGTTTGAGCGCGCCCTTGATTGCAATCAAGTTGACCACTGCGGGCTTCAGCGAGGTGTACGTTGGCATCAACGCCGCGATGCATGCGGTGGGTGTGTTTGCCATCGCGCCCTTTCTGCCGATGCTGTGCCGTCGGTTCAGCCCCAGGCTGTTGTTGGGGTTTTCGCTGGGCGCGCTGGTGGTGTTGTTGGCTGCATTCCCTTTCGTTCCCATCGAAGCCTGGGTTTTACTGCGCCTGGGCCTTGGGCTGTTCAGCGAAATCATCATGGTGGTGTCGGAAACCTGGCTGAACCACACCACAGTGGAGCAGGCGCGGGCAAAAACCATGGCGATGTATGTGGCCAGCCTGTCGCTGGGGTTTGCCCTGGGGCCGTTCATTCTGTCCTGGGTGGGCAATGCGTCGTCGGCGGCCTTCCTTGTCGGCAGTTTGATTACACTGCTCGCCGGCCTCTCACTGCTCGGGATCAAAACCGATGGCCGCCCGATTGCCCACGAAAAGGGCCGCCCGCTCTCACTGTATGTGCGCATCGCACTGCTTGCCCTGGTGGCGGCTGCACTGAACGGCGCCCTTGAAAGCGCCGGCATGAACATGCTGGTGATTTACGCGATCAACGTGGGCTGGCCGGTGCAGCAGGCCACGTGGTTGCTGTCTATGCTGTTGTGTGGCGCGATCGTTTTGCAGTTGCCGATTGGCTGGCTCGCCGACCGCATGGACCGCCGTCGCCTGGTCATCGTGCTGTCGGCGCTTTCAGCGGTAGGCGCGCTGATCTGGCCGTTGGCACTGACGCAGCGCTGGCTTTCGTATGGGCTGTTGTTCGTGTGGGGCGGTGTGTTTGTCGGGATTTATACGGTGGTGGTCACGCAGGTCGGTGAGCGTTTCAGCGGCACCGAACTGGTCGGGGTTTACAGCGCACTGTCGGTTGCCTGGGGCATTGGCGCGCTGTTGGGACCGGTATTGGCCGGTGTCTCGATGCAATTGGGCCTCCACGGTTTGCCCTTGCTCACCGCCGCACTGTGCGCACTGTTCACGCTGTTTGCCGTGAGGCACAAACAGCCCACACACACGCCCCCTCAGGCGTGAACCCGCAGCATCCTTATTATTGAATTGGAAAAAAACGTCGTGATCCTACCCAGGGCTTTATTGCAAGCCGCCACCTTATTGATGTGGGCGCTGGCCTATTACGTGACAGGCCTTATTTCACTTGAGTTCGATGACCCTGTTTCCCAGGTGGCCGTGGTGTGGTTCCCGGCGGGCGTGGCCGTTTCGGCGTTCCTCATCTCGCAACGTTCGCGTTGGCCACTGCTGTTTGTGGTGCTGCTGACCACGCGAATCGTTCTGGAATACCTGTGGCGACACGACTGGGCCTCTACACTGGTGCATTCGGGCCTGTCCCTGAGTGCGGCCCTCTGCATTGCCTGGCTGGTGCGCCGCTTTGCCCGGCCCAATGACGATTTGCACGCCATTGTGCTGTGGATAATTGCCACCGTGGTGGTGTGCGCACTGCAAGCTGCACTGATCGGCGCCTGGCTGTCCCTTGCGCGCGACGTGCCGCTGCAGCGCCTGCTGTGGGTGATATGGATCGCCAACATCACCGGGGTTATTTTCAGCACGATTGCGATCATGAGCCTGCTGCATGTCGATCTGAATATCTATCGCACCGGGTGGCTGGCCAGGCTCAGCGGAGTGATCGCCTTTTTCCTGATGTGCCTGAGTACCTGGTTTATCTTTGGCGTCGATTCTCCGTGGTTAAAGTCCAGTATTACCGACTCGGCCGGGTCTGCCATGAACTTTGCGCTGGCGTGTATTCCGATCATCTTTTGCGTGGTTGTTTCGGTCACCTGGGGCGGGCGAGGGGCGACGCTGGCCTTGCTGACGCTGGCGACTCTGGTGATTCATCACACCGACATGGGGCAAGGGCCGTTTTTCCTCAAGGGGCTGAACCCGGGTGAACCACTGTTGTTAGCCCAGTGCTACCTGTGCGCGACGGCCTTGTTGCTGGTTTTTCTGCGGGTGCTGGCCAAGTCAGCGCGACGTTACGACCTGGACACCGGCCGGGCGGCGGGTGAGGGGGTGATGTACCGCTTGCACCCCGTGTCAGGCGAGATTTACTGGGACGACAACCTGCGTGAGGTGCTGGGCATCGACGCGCCGGTGTTGTCGACCATCAACGACGTGCTTGAACGCGTAGACCCCAATGACCAGGAAAAACTTCGGCAACATTGGTCCACTCAGCAGCGCAGGCAGGGCGGCGCCTCGCTGACGTTTCGCATCACGGCGCAGGGTTCGGATACGCGGGTTATCTGCGATAACACGCCGGGCCTGATTGCAGATTCCAGCGGTGAGGTGATCGTGGGCAACTGGCAGATCAGTCACTACGAATGATGATGCAGCACTTTGATTGGCAACCTTGGTACCAGGGAAACAACTCATGATTCAAATCGCATTGCTGTTGTTTGGCGCAGAATTCGTCCGCTCCAGAGCCAAATTCATCGGTGGTCTGGGTTTACTGTGGGGCGTGATGGGCGCCGGCGTGCTGATCGACGGCATGGACGGGGTGTTGTATTTCCCGATGAAGGCGTTCGGCATTCTGCTGCTGTTGGAAAGCCTGATCACACTGAGCGTCGCGTCAAGCGGTATCGGTGCGCAAAAGGCCGTGCTGTTTTTCAAGGGCGGCGTGTGCTTCTTCGTGTCCCTGTTGATTCTGGCCAACAAGACCTACAGCAACCTGTTACTGGCGATTATTTTCGGCTTCTCCTACTTCATTTTTGGCTTGCTGGTGATCACGTCGGCGTTTGTCGTCAGGTACCCGCATTGGCGCTTTTCAGTGGTTACCGGCAGTGCCAAGGTGATCTTCGCCCTGTTGCTGTTCACGCCTTACCCGGTGGGCTACCAGTCAACGGTGTCGTTTTTCATCGGGTCATTGATGATCGTCAGCGGCATCAGTGCCCTGCGAGTGGCCAGGCGCGCCAGTTTACTGGTGCGTGGCACGTCCTCGTTTGAGCTGCTGACGCCCCGTGCACCGGTCATGAGCCTCACTATAAAGTCGGCGGTCAAACCGGAACTCGTCACGGTAGCTGCCAACCCGCCAAGCCATGAGCCTTTGGTGGTGCATATCTGGACGCCGGAGGGCACGGCGGAAAATACACCGGTGCCGCGACCGATCATCAACCGCTACATCGCCGCAGTGGACAGCCAGGGCGTGATTTCCACTGGGCACGCAGCCCTAGAGTTGCAGCCCTCGATCTATATCAGCCTGTACCCCGCCGCCGATATCGACCGCTCGCCGTCGGAGTTCTTCCGGATACTCAAGGCCACCCGGGACAATGATGTGCCGGGTACCTTTCAGCCTGACTATGCGAAAGAGGCGGCCGATTGGTGTGAGTCGGACCGCAAGATACTGTTTCACCACTACAACAGCAGTGCCCTTGAGCATTTCTGGATGAACTACAGCCTCGACAACCGCTACAACCTCACCTACCGCAACTGTTCCAGCACCGTCGCCTATGCGCTCGAGGCATCCCTGGATGGCGCGCTGGCCTTTCGCAGCGAGCGCTGGCGAGACTGTTTGCGCACCCTGTTCATGCCTGAACTCTGGATTGCAGCGCAAGTGCGCAGGCGTGCGCTGACCATGGCCTGGACCCCAGGCCTGGTGATGGATTACGCCAGGGCGCTGCGAGCCGTCGTGCACCCGGTGCCGCAGTCCTGGTTTCAGCGCATGCCGTGGAAGGCGCGTCACGTTGATACCCTTTCAAACGACGCGCCAGGCGGCCCAAAGTAAAAACCCACCCGGATACGGCAACTGTGGCGAGCGGGCTTGCCCCGCGTTGGGTTGCGAAGCGACCCCAAAACCCAACGGCCGAAGAGTGCCTGATTCACCGCATTCTTCCTTATAGGGCTGCTTCGCAGCCCAACGCGGGGCAAGCCCGCTCGCCACGGGGTACTTATCGGCTGTTCTTCTTGGCTGGCAGCACCCGGCACGAACCCTGCAACAGCGTCCACGTAGCCTATTGTTGCCGTGGAGGCGTGATGCTCAGTCGAATTACTCAACGCCAGCTGGAATATTTCGTCGCGTCCGGCGAGGCGGGCAGCATCAGCGCGGCGGCGGAGCGCATCCATGTGTCGTCGCCGTCGATCTCGGCGGCGATCACCCATATGGAGGCGGAGCTGGGCATTCAGCTGTTTGTACGCCACCACGCTCAGGGCATTTCCCTCACGGCCGTGGGGCGCCAGGTCATGCAGGAAGCCAAGCTGATCCTGGAGCAGATGAACAACCTTTACACCATCGCCTCGGAGTCGCTGAATACCGTGCGCGGGCCGTTGCGGGTGGGCTGTTTGGAGTCGCTGGCGCCGATGATCACGCCGGAACTGGTGTTTGGTTTTGGCCGCGCGTTTCCCGGCGTACGCCTGACTCAGGCCGAAGGCAACCACGAGGAGTTGCTCGAAAAACTGCGCAGCGGCGAGCTGGATATCGCCCTGACTTATGACCTGGTGACCAGCCCCGACATCGACTTTCAACCCCTGGCGCATCTGCCGCCGTACGTGATGGTCGGTGAATATCACCCGCTGGCGAGCCTGCCGGCAGTCAGCATGCAGGACCTTGAGGCGTACCCGGTGGTGCTGCTCGACACGCCCTGGAGCCGTGACTATTTCCTCAGCCTGTTCATGCAGGCGGGCACCACGCCGAACATCATCATGCGCTCCACCAACCTCGAAACGGTGCGCGCGATGGTGGGCAATGGCATTGGCTATTCATTTGCGAATGCGCGGCCTAAATCCAACGTGTCCCAGGACGGCAAACGGGTCATTCGCCTGCGCCTGGCGGGCTCGCACCGGCCGATGCGCCTGGGCTACGCCACGGCCAGCAACACGCAGCTGTCGCGCGTGGTGTCGGCGTTTGCCGAGCGCTGCCGCATGTTTGTGTCCGACCAGTACATCCCCGGCATGGCCCCGCCGAGCTTTTTTGATCCGCACGCGGTGCGGGTGTTGAGTGGTGTGAGCTGAGAGCGCACCAATAAGTGGCGCGCTCGTTGTTAGTGAATCGGGCGCGCACCATTTTGGGCGATGCACCCAACCCTCAGAACACTGCCGATCAAATGTGGGAGCTGGCTTGCCTGCGATAGCGGTCCGCCGGTGGATTGAGATGCCAACAGACCGACCCCCCAAGCAGGCAAGCCAGCTCCCACAGGGGGTCCAGGCTGTGTTCAGTGCTGCATAGGTTCTGCCTACCCAGTGCCCCGGCTTTTACGAATTGACCCCAACCGCCTCCCGCCACGACTCTGAACCCATCGATGTAGATCAACTTATTCAGGGCACCACGACGATGACATTCGACTGGCACTACATGTTTGGTTTACTCAGCGATGCCGAGTTCTGGCGCGCGACGTGGACGGTCATCAAACTCAGTACCCTGACCTGGCTCTTGAGCATCGCGTTGGGCTTCCTGCTGGCCCTGGCCAAACAATCCAAAAGCCCGCTGCTCAGCCTGCCGGCGCGCGCCTACATTTGGCTGTTTCGCAGCCTGCCACTGCTGGTGCTGCTGATCTTCATCTACAACTTGCCCCAAGCGCTGCCCGGCACCTCAGCGGTGCTGGCCGACCCGTTCTGGTCCGGCCTGCTGGCGCTGGTGATCTGCGAAACCGCCTATGTGGCCGAGATCCATCGCGGCGGTTTGCTCTCGATTCCCAAGGGGCAGGGCGAAGCCGCGCGGGCATTGGGCTTGAGGTTCTTTGGTAGCCAAATCCGCGTGGTGATTCCCCAGGCCTTGCGCGTTGCGTTGCCGTCGTTGGCCAACGAATACATCTCCATCGTCAAGCTCACCTCCCTGGTGTCGGTGATCTCCCTCACTGAAATCCTGATGGTCGGCCAGCGCCTGTATTCGCAGAACTTTCTGGTGATCGAAACCATGGCGGCGGTGGCGTTTTTCTACGTGTTTATCGTCACCGTGTTCGACTTTTTGCTCAAACGCCTGGAGCGCTTCCTCGACGTTAACCAGCGCAATGTCTCCCGCGTGCCGGACGCGGCGGTGCTCGCCCTGGCCACCCAACAACGCCCGGCAATAACGCGCCCCGCCAGCACCGGCGTTGCCGCGCTGCAAGCCTCGCGGTTGCACAAGGCTTACAACGACATTGAGGTGCTCGGCTCGGTCAATTTGCAGGTGCAGCCCGGTGAAGTGGTGTCGGTGATCGGGCCGTCGGGCTCGGGTAAAACCACGCTGATTCGCCTGCTCAACGGCCTTGAGCAACTGGACAACGGCGAGATTCATATCAACGGCCTGCCGTTCATACACCTGAATAAATCCGGCGCGCTCAAACCCCAGTACATCGAGCACGCCGAGCACCGCTTGAACATCGGCATGGTGTTCCAGAGCTTCAACCTGTTCCCGCATTTGAGCGTGCTCGACAACCTGTTGATGGCGCCCAAATACCATCGCCTGGGAACGACCTCCGAGCTGAAACAACAGGCCTACGCGTTGCTGCACAAGGTGGGCATGCTCGACCACGCCTGGAAGTACCCGCACCAGTTGTCCGGCGGCCAACAACAACGCGTGGCGATTGCCCGCGCCTTGATGATGCGCCCGCAAATCATGCTGTTCGACGAGCCGACCTCGGCCCTCGACCCGGAAAAAGTCAACGAAGTGCTCCAGGTCATCGAAGCCCTGGCCGGGGAGGGCATCACCATGGTGATCGTCACCCACGAGATGAATTTCGCTTTCAAGGTCTCTGACCGCATCGTCTTCATGGAGAAGGGCCGCGTGGTCTGCGACGACACGCCGGTTGCCTTGCGCAGCGGCCACAACCCACGCGTGGAGGCGTTCCTCAAGGACGTCTCGCTGGCGTGACCCTTTAACGTTGAGGAACCAGAAAATGATCGGGCAAGCGCAAATCGAACAATTCCAGCGTGACGGATATTTGGTGGTGCAAGACGTGCTGTCACCTGACGAAGTGGCCGCACTGCAACATGACTTCGATCAGTGGGTGGAAGAAAGCCGCCGCCACACTGAAGGCTGGGGCGCCACGGTGGATGGCCGCGCGCGGTTTGATCTGGAGGGTGATCACCGCCCGGATCACCCGTCGCTGCGCCGGGTCAGTTCACCCACGGAGATTTCCCCGGTGTATGAACGCGTAGCGTTGCAGTCGCGCATGGCGGCGATTTCCGCACAGCTGATTGGCGCCGGCGGCACGCGTTTTCATCACAGCAAGATCAACTCGAAACTGCCGCACACCGCGACCCAGGTGAAGTGGCACCAGGACTTTCTGTTCACGCCGCACAGCAATGACGACATCGTCACCGCCTTGCTGATGGTCAGCGAAGTCACCCCGCAAAACGGGCCGCTGAATGTGATACCCGGCAGCCACAAAGGCCCGCTGTGGTCGCACTGGCAGAACCAGCGCTTCACCGGTTCTGTGGACGATGCAGTGGTTGAAGAACACTGCCAGCAAACGGTGGCCTGTTACGGCCCGGCCGGTTCCGTGTGCTTTATGCACACGCGCCTTTTGCATGCGTCAAGCCCTAACGAGACCGAACTGCCGCGCACCCTGTTCATCAGCGTCTACGCCGCTGAAGACGCGCTGCCATTTGGCGAAAACCCGCTGCCAAGCGCACACGCCGGCCTGCTGGTGGCCGGTGAAGAAAGCGGCCTGGTGCGCTCCACGGACAACCACATGCGCTTGCCGCAAAAACCCCGTGGTGCGTCCTTTTTCGTGCAACAGGCCGGTCAAGACTCCGCCACTGCCTGACTGCTTAACCCACGAGCTTCCCAAAACCCTTGCAGGTAATGACCATGACAGCGTTTCGTAAAAGTGTTCGCCCCTTTGCCGTGTGCCTGCTGGGCGCTGCGGTTGCACTGACGTCGTTGGCCGCTTCGGCGTTCCAGCAGGAAGGCAAGATCATCGCCGGTTCCGACGTGACCTTCTTCCCCTATGAATACATGGACAACAACAAGCCGGCGGGCTTTGACATCGAGTTCATGGAAGGCCTGGGCAAGGTCATGGGCCGCAAGGTCGAGACCCTCGACACGCGCTTCCCCAACCTGATCACCGGCCTGCAAGCCGGGCGTTTTGACGTGACCAACTCGTCGATGTACATCACTGCCGAGCGGATCAAAGTCATCGATATGATCCCGTACCTGAAAAGCGGCGAGTCGATCCTTACCCTCAAAGACAGCGCCTACCAGCCCAAGACCCCGGAAGATTTCTGCGGCCACAAGCTTGGCTCCATGGGCGCCACGTCCTGGCTGGCGCAAATGCACAAGCTGTCGGATGAATACTGCGTGGCCAAGGGCTTGAAGCCGATCGCCATCAGTGAATACAGCACCGACCCGCAAACCACTCAGGCGTTGCTGGCTCACGCGGTTGAAGCGCAGATCACCGACGCCGCCGTTGCCCGTGGCGTGATCGACAAGCTCGGCAGCCGTGTGGTGATTTCCTCCGACACCCTGATCTACCCGGTGCTCAACGGCTTCGGCGTGAAGAAGGGCAATGACGAGGTGAAAAAAGCCCTGGTCGATGGCCTGGCGAAATACCGCACCACCCCTGAGTACGCCGCCTTGCTCAAGAAGTACAACTTCCAGGCACCCACTGACGCCGACATCGCCGAACTGATGCCGAAGTAACTCTATCGCGCGCGCCGCAGCCCGCTGCGGCGCGCGCCCTGCGGAGACCGATTCATGGCGTTATCCCTTGAAGAACAGGCGCGCATTGATCTGGCGGCGACCTTTCGCATCATTGCCCATGTGGGCATGCACGAAGCGGTGGCCAACCACCTCAGCGCTGCCGTGTCCGCCGATGGCAAACAGTTTTTGCTCAACCCCAAGTGGAAGCATTTTTCGCGCATTCGAGCGAGTGACTTGCTGCTGCTGAACGCGGACGACCCGGCCAGCGCTGACCACCCGGACGTGGACGCCACCGCCTGGTCGATCCATGGGCAGATTCACCGCCTGTTGCCGCACACCCGCGCCGTGCTGCACTTGCACCCCATCTACACCACCGCCGTGGCTTGCCTGGCCACGCCGCACATCCCGCCGATCGACCAGAACACCGCCCGCTATTTCAACCGTGTGGCGGTGGATGAACTCTACGGCGGCATGGCCGACACCGAAGCCGAGGGCGCACGTTTGGCCGGGTTGCTCGACGGCAAAAGCCGCCTGCTGATGGGCAACCACGGCGTGATGGTCACCGGCGTGTCCATCGGCGAAGCGTTCGACGACATCTGGACCCTGGAGCGCGCTTGCCAGATTCTGGTTACCGCGTGGTCCACCGGGCAGCCGTTGCGCGTGCTGTCGGACGAAGTGGCAGAGAAAACCGCGCGGGGCTGGGAAGGCATTACGGACTTCTCGCGTCAGCACTTTGAAGAGATGAAGCAATTGATGATCGACGCCGACCCTTCGGTGCTCGACTGAGGGCTTTTTATGACGTTTTCCGTTGTCGCTCGCTGCGCCGAAACGGGCCAGTTGGGCATTGCGATCAGCTCTTCCAGCATTGCCGTGGGGGCGCGTTGCCCGTGGCTGCGGCCCGGTGTGGGCGCGGTGGCGTCGCAGAACATCACCTTGCCGAGCCTGGGGCCGTCTGTGCTGGATCGGCTGGAACAGGGCATGGCGCCGATTGAGGCGTTGGCCAGGGCGCTTGAAAACGAAGAACACCACGAATACCGCCAGGTAACCGTGATTGACAGCGAAGGCCGCACCGCGCATTTCAGCGGTGCACACACCCTCGGCATTCACGCGGCACTGAGTGGCGAGCAATGCGTGGCCGCCGGGAACATGCTCGCCAACCCCGGCGTGATCGAAGCCATGGTGCTCGCGTTCGAAAACGCCCCCGGGCACCTCGCCGACCGCTTGCTCGCGGCCATGCACGCGGGCCAGGCCAAAGGCGGCGAAGCCGGGCCGGTGCATTCGGCGGCGTTGGTGGTGGTGGACGACCTGCTGTGGCCCATCGTCAACCTGCGCGTGGACTGGGCTGATGAAGAGCCGATCCGCGCCCTTGATCAGCTCTGGCAAGCCTATCGCGGGCAACTGCAGGATTACATCGACCGCGCCCTCAACCCGCAACAGGCGCCGGGCTATGCCGTGCCGGGAGATGACCGATGAGCAACAGCCGCGACCTGCTCGCGCAACTGGTGCGCTTCGACACCACCAGCCGCGAATCGAACCTGGCCTTGATCGACTTTGTGCGCACGTATTTGCAAGGCCATGGCGTGGCCTGTGAGCTGGTGTTCAACGAACACAAGAGCAAGGCCAACCTGCTGGCGACCATCGGCCCGGCCGACGTGCCCGGCATTGTGCTGTCTGGCCACACCGACGTGGTGCCGGTGGACGGCCAGCGCTGGAGCGTGGCGCCGTTCGACCTGACGGAACAGCACGGCAAGTTGTACGGCCGTGGCACGGCAGACATGAAAGGCTACATTGCGTGTGTGCTGGCAAGCGTGCCGGCACTGGTTGCGGCGTCGCTGCGCATGCCGGTGCATATCGCGCTGTCTTACGACGAAGAAGTGGGCTGCCTCGGCGTGCGCTCGCTGATCGAGCGGTTTCACGCGCAACCGGTCAAACCGCTGCTGTGCGTGATCGGCGAACCCACCGAACTCAAACCGGTGCTGGGCCACAAAGGCAAATTGGCGATGCGCTGCGAAGTGCACGGCGCAGCCTGCCATTCGGCGTACGCGCCGTCGGGCGTCAATGCTATCGAATACGCCGCGCGGTTGATCGGTGAGCTGGTGCGCTTGGGCGAAACACTTAAGGCGCCGCAGCACCGGAATGCGCGTTTCGATCCACCGTTTTCCACCGTGCAAACCGGTGTCATCTCAGGCGGCAAAGCACTGAATGTCGTCCCGCAGAACTGCAGCTTCGACTTTGAAGTGCGCTCGCTGCCGGCCCAAAACCCATGGGAGGTGGCCGACCAGTTGCGTGACTATGCGGAGCACACCTTGCTGCCCGTCATGCACGCGGTCAGCGCAGACAGCGCGATCAGTTTCAATGAGTTATCCAGCTATCCGGGCCTGGCGACGTCGGTAGAAAGCCAGGCGGCCGAATGGGTTGCGCAGTTCTGTGGTTCCCGGGATTACGGCACCGTGGCCTTCGGCAGTGAAGGCGGGCTGTTTGACCAAGCGGGCATTCCTACCGTGGTCTGCGGGCCGGGGAGCATGGAGCAGGGGCACAAGCCGGATGAGTTCATCAGCCTTGCACAACTGCAAGCCTGTGATCAGATGCTGGCGCGGGTGCTTGCATTTGTGAGCCAGTAATACCAACACCTGTTCCAAGCCATGCACCGGCTAAAAATGTGGGAGCTGGCTTGCCTGCGATAGCGGTGGGTCAGCTCACCCCTGTTTGACTGGTAGATTGCTATCGCAGGCAAGCCAGCTCCCACATGGGATGTGGGATGTTTTATCGGGCGCTACCTCTAACGGATGGCGTAGGGCTCCAGCCACTGGGTATGAATCTGTGGAAAGCGCTCCAGCAACCACTGCGTAAAGGCTTGCACCTGCGGCGCAATGTGGGTGCGGCTCGGGTACAGCAGCGTCACCGGTCTGGGGGCGGGGCGATAGGGCGCGAGGATTTCTACAAGGTCGCCGTTGGCCAGGTGATGGCTGACTGAAATGCCCAGCGCTTGAATGATGCCGAAACCCGCCACCCCACATTGAACATAGGTGTGCGATTCGGTCACGGTGATGGCGGCCTGACTGACATGCACGTGGTCCGCGCTGTCCACTCGAAAATGCCAGGGCAGGATCCGGTTGCTGTGGCCAGACAGATAACTGACGCCCTGATGCGCCGCCAGCGCTTCTATTCGCTCAGGTTCACCGTGAGCCTGCAGGTAAGCGGGCGCGGCGCAAGTGATCAAGGTCGCCATGCCCACGGGCCGCCCCACCAACGTCGAGTTCGGTAAATCGCCGATGCGCAGTGCGCAGTCCACCCCTTCGCCCACCAGGTCCACGGTCCGGTCGGTGACGCCGAGTATCAGGTTGATGCCTGGAAAAGTGCTGGCGAATTCTTTAAGGCTGTCGATGAATTCGATTTGCGCAAAGGCGGTCGGGATGTCGACGCGCAGCCGACCACTGAGGGTCGCCCCGGTGGGGTCAAACATGGAGGTTGCGTCAGCAATGTTGCCGAGAATTTCCTGCACCCGCCCATAGAACCGCTCGCCTTCAGCGGTGAGCGTGACTTTGCGCGTGGTGCGCTGGAACAAGCGCACGCCCAGCGACGACTCCAGCTCTTGAATGGCGCGGGTAACATGCGGGCGGCCGATGGCCAGGGACTCGGCGGCCTTGGTGAAGCTGCCGAGTTCAGCAAGCCGAGCGAATAAGCGCATCGATTGGAGCAGTTCCATGGGCGACCCTGGTGACGGTGTTGGCTATGACTATTGCTTGAGAATAGAACAATCCTGTCCATTTCTGCGTATTTATTGCCTTCGTCAAACGGCGAATGATGTGTTCAAGGCAATGCCGCCTCTCACGTCACGCGGGGAATACGTTATGAAGGCTTGGTTACTCAGAGAATTCGGGCTCGACAATCTGCACATGGGTGAAGTGCCTACGCCAACACCAAAGCCCGGCGAACTGCTGGTCAAGGTGGGCGCCGTTTCGCTGAATTTTCGCGACAAGGTCATCGTGGATGGTATGTACGAACCGCACACAGTGCCAAAGGATTTGATTCCGGTAAGCGATGCTGCCGGTACTGTGGTCGCGGTGGGTGATGGAGTGTCGCGCTTCAACGTCGGCGATCGCGTGAACTCGCATTTGTATTCACGCTGGCTGGACGGTGAACCTGGCCCGGATGAGCGGGACTACTGCTTTGGTTCCCCGCTGCCTGGCGGGCTGGCCGAGTACATGATCATCCACGAGGACAGCGCGGTGCGCGCCCCCGATAACATGAGCGACGAAGAGGCTGCCACGTTGCCGATTGCTGCGCTGACGGCCTGGTACTCACTGGTGGATTTCGGGCAGGTCCAGCCTGGGCAGACCGTCCTGGTCCAGGGCACCGGTGGGGTCTCCATCTTCGCTGTGCAAATGGCAACAGCGCTGGGGGCCAGGGTGATCGCGACGTCCAGCAGCGACCAGAACCTGCAAACCGTCATCGACTTGGGCGCAGTGGCAGGTATCAACTATCGGACCACGCCTGCCTGGGAGGAAGAAGTGCTGAAGTTGACCGAGGGCAAGGGCGTTGACCTGCTGCTTGATGTCGCCGGTGGCAATGGCATCAACCAGTCGGTGGCAGCCACCAAGGCCGCCGGACGCATCGCGCAGATTGGATTCCTGACGGGGCAGACCGTGCAATTGAACCTGATGCCGCTGATATTTCGCCAAACCACCCTTCGCGGCATCGCCGTCGCACCGCGCTCATCATTTGATCGGATGAACGCGTTTTTGAACGAGCACAAGATTCGCCCGGTGATCGATCAGGTCTACTCGTTCGAACAGGCGCGCGAAGCTTATGCGCATCTGGCCAAAGGCGCATTTGGCAAGGTGGTTATCAAGATCGCTTAAATAACCCTCGGTCCCTTGGCGAGGGCGCAAGCTCGCGCTGGGTTGCGTAGCAGCCCCAAAACCGCAAAACGCGGTAGGCCAGGCTTACCGCGTCGGCTGATCAAGGGCCGCTGCGCGCCCCAGCGCGAGCTTGCTCCCTCGCCACAGGGGCCGGCGAGGGTGTTGAGGTGGTAGATCTGATGGAACGATTGCGCGCAACCCCGTTATTTGATCGGGCGCTTTAAGCGGTTGGAGAAACACGCGCTCATAGTATCGAACGGCTGCTCCTGCGGGGGCTGGACTAGGATTTTTTAACCCGGAGTTCACCGGGTTTGAAAATTCACTAGCATCGGCAAGGAGTAGCCAGTAGGCTACAAGTGAAATCTTGACTAATTTGATCGGCAGGACGCCGGAGTTCGATACATGGCTCGACGGTATGAGGGACGTTTGCGGGAAAACGGCGGTTCTGACTCGATTGGACCGCGCCGAAGAAAACAATTTTGGTGATTGCGAACCCGTAGGCGAGGGCTTGAGTGAAATGCGTGTTTTTGTCGGGCCCGGCTACAGGATTTACTTTGTACGCACGGGCATCACTGCTTACCTGATGCTGTGGGGCAGTGACAAAACCGACCAGAACAGAGGAATCAGGCGGGCAAGAGAAATCCTTGAAGCCCTGAGAGGTACATGAAAATGAGCAAATCCACATTCAAACCCGAGGACATGCCGATCCTCGATCTTGATACATCCGGTACCAGCGTTTACGAAGCGTCGCGCTTCCTCGACAGCCCGGAGGTGATCAGCGCGTATTTGGCGCAAAGCATGAAGTCGCAAGACCCGCAGATACTGATGAAGGCGCTTGCCGAGGTCGCCAAAGCCCAGGGCGTGAACAAAGTGGCGGAGGCTGCCGGGATCAATCGGGAGAGCCTTTACAAAACGCTGAAAGGCGGCTCGAAAACCCGTTATGAGACTGTCCAGAAACTTATGTTGGCGCTAGGAGTGGAACTTACCGTGCAGCCGATTGCACCCAGGAAAACGGCCAGGGCAAAATCGACAGCAGCCAGTAAACCCTGATTTGCTGTGGCGAGCTGGCTTGTTGTGGCGAGCGTGCTTTCTGTGGCGAGCGGGCTTGCCCCGCGTTGGAGTGCGAAGCGCTCCCCATTCAAACGGCACGGTGTAACTGATAAACCGCGTCGTCAGGTTTCAGGGCTGCTTCGCAGCCCAACGCGGGGCAAGCCCGCTCGCCACAGAAAGCCCACGCCCCACAGGTACTGTGTTCGCAGGGGGCCCTAACGCACCAGGCAAGGCTGCTTGTTATTGAAGCGCCAGCCGGGAATCAAAAACTGCATCGCCACGCTGTCATCCCGCGCGCCGAGGCCCATGCCTTTGTAGACCTCGTGGGCCTTCGCCACGGCGTCCATATCGATATCCACGCCCAGGCCGGGCTTGCTCGGCACCTTCACATAACCGCCTTCGATCTTCAGCGGTTGCCTGGTCAGACGCTGGCCGTCCTGCCAGATCCAATGGGTGTCGATGGCGGTGATATCGCCTGGTGCGGCGGCGGCGACCTGAGTAAACATCGCCAGGGAAATATCGAAGTGGTTGTTGGAATGCGAACCCCAGGTCAAACCCCAGTCGTTACACATCTGCGCCACGCGCACCGAGCCTTGCATTGTCCAGAAGTGCGGGTCGGCGAGGGGGATGTCCACCGATTGCAACTGGATCGCGTGGCCCATTTCTCGCCAGTCGGTGGCGATCATGTTAGTGGCGGTTTTCAGGCCCGTGGCGCGGCGGAATTCGGCCATGACTTCGCGGCCCGAGTAGCCGTTTTCCGCACCGCACGGGTCTTCGGCGTAGGCGAGTACGTGGTGCTGGTCGCGGCACAGGCGGATGGCTTCTTTGAGTGACCAGGCGCCGTTCGGGTCGAGGGTGATGCGTGCATCCGGGAAGCGTTCGGCCAGCGCGGTGACGGCTTCGATTTCGGCATCGCCGCTCAAGACGCCGCCTTTGAGTTTGAAGTCGTTGAAGCCGTATTTGGCTTTGGCGGCTTCGGCCAGGCGCACCACCGCGTCGGCCGTCAGGGCTGTCTCGTGGCGCAGGCGAAACCAGTCATCATCGGCGTCCGCCTCGTTGCGATAGGCCAGGTCTGTGGCGGTGCGATCACCGACGTAGAACAGGTAGCCGAGCATCTTCACCGCGTCGCGCTGCTGGCCTTCGCCGAGCAAGGCGGCCACCGGCACTTCGAGGAACTGGCCCAGCAAATCGAGCAGTGCCGCTTCCATCGCCGTGACCGCGTGAATGGTGATGCGCAGGTCAAAGGTTTGCAGGCCGCGACCGGCAGAATCCCGTGAGGCAAAGGTGGTGCGCATTTGGTTGAGGATGCGCTGGTAGTGGCCAATGGGTTGGCCCACCACCAGGCTGCGCGCGTCTTCCAGGGTTTGGCGGATGCGTTCGCCGCCGGGTACTTCGCCCACGCCGGTGTTGCCGGAACTGTCTTTGAGAATCACGATATTGCGCGTGAAGTACGGCCCGTGGGCGCCGCTCAGGTTCAGCAGCATGCTGTCATGGCCGGCAACCGGGATGACCTGGAAATGGGTGACGACAGGTGACGTTGAAGTGCTCATGGCAAGTTCCTGAATACGCTTAAAGAGGTTTGCTGATGGCGGCGCCCGTGGGCACAACGCTCGGCGAAGCCTGAGGGGCAGAGGGCGCGGTTTTGGCGAAAAACACCAGGATCGCGGCGATCACCGACGTGCCGGCCAGCCCATAAAGGCCGCCCTGGATCGAACCGGTGGTCTGCTCCAGAAAACCAAAGGTCGTCGGTGCTACAAACCCGCCCAGGTTGCCGATGGAGTTGATCAGCGCGATCACGGCGGCGGCGATGCGCGCGTCCAGATACCCCTGGGGAATCGGCCAGAACAGCGACGAGGCCGACTTGAAACCGATGGCCGCAAAGCAGATCGCAACAAAGGCAAAAATCGGCCCGCCCGTGGTGGACATGAACATCCCCGCAGCCGCAATCAGCAGCGCAGCGGCGACCCAGGCTTGCTGGAACCTGAATTTTCCCGACAGCGAGGCAAAGGTGTACATGGCAATGATCGAGATCAGCCACGGGATCGAGTTGAAGAAACCCACCTGTATATCGCTCAAGTCGCCCATCTTTTTGATGATGCTCGGCAGCCAGAACGTTGCGGCGTAGATCGTCAACTGGATGCAGAAGTACAAGGCGCAGAACAGCAGGATCTGACGGTCCTTGAGCAGCTTGCCAAGGGTTGGTTTGACCGTGGTCAGCGCTTCACGCTCGCGCTGTTCCTGATCAATCGCGCCGACCAGTGCGTCCTGCTCTTCGCGGGTCATCCAGTCGGCGTCATGGGGTTTGGAGTCCAGCCAGAACCACACGAAGAACCCCAGCGCCACCGAGGCCAGGCCTTCTATGGCAAACATCCACTGCCAGCCATGGAAGCCGAAGCCCTCTATCTGCAACAGCGCGCCTGAGAGCGGGCCGGAGATCAGCGAGGCCACCGCCGAACCACTCAGAAAGATCGCAATGGCCTTGCCGCGCTCAACCCCTGGCAGCCAGCGGGTGAAGTAGTAGATCACGCCAGGGAAGAATCCCGCCTCAGCCACGCCGAGCAGGAAACGCAGGATGTAGAACTGGGTTTCGTTCTGGATGAACGCCATCAGCGTGGCGACGATGCCCCAGGTGAACATGATGCGGGTCAGCCAGATACGCGCGCCGACTTTTTGCAGCAGCATGTTGGAGGGCACTTCGAACAGCGCGTAGCCGATGAAGAACAGCCCGGCGCCCAGGCCGTAGGCGGCCGCGCCGATGCCGAGGTCATGCTCCATGTGCGTGCGCACGAAGCCTATATTGACCCGGTCGATGTAGTTGAGGATGAACATGATCACGAACAGTGGGAGCACATGGCCCTTCACTTTGCTCACGGCGCGCGCGAGCACTGAATCGTTTTCTGGTGCGGCAGATGCATGGCTTGAATTGTTCACAATTCAAAACTCCCCCTGATTATTTTTATGCGGGTTTGCGTGTTTTGTTGATAGACATCATACAAGTGGTTTTCCGGGGATCGCAATGCGGTGGCGGATGTATTTGTTCTTATAACGGCGAATGCTGAATGGGTGTTTTGGTTATTTGACCAATGGATATTAGGGTTTTGTAGCTTTTTAGGTGGCGATTCAGGCAGGTGATTCCCGGTTGGCGCGAAGGTCGGAGTTCTTGGGGTTGTGGGAGTTTAAGGTTGGTTGTCATACAAGTTGATTGGTTTTCGAATCAGTTCAACGAGGGTGTTAAGCTCGCACCAGCCCAACCCCGTGGACCCGTCGCGATGCCCATTGATAGCGCAACCCTTGTTCGTAAACGTTCCAACAATCTCGCCCAGGGCGTGGTCGAGGCGCTGACCCAGCGCATCCTGCTTGGGCAGCTCAAGCCTGGTGAAAAACTGCCGTCGGAATCGACCATCGTGCGGGAGCACGGTGTGAGCCGAACCGTGGTTCGCGAGGCCATCTCCAAGTTGCAGGCGTCGGGCCTGGTGGAGACGCGTCACGGCATCGGCACCTTCGTGCTGGAGCCGCACGCTCAGCAAGGGTTGCGCTTGCACGTGGACACCGTCGCCAGCGTGCGCAACATGCTCGAACTGCGCCTGGGCCTGGAGGTGCAAGCCGTGGCGCTGGCCGCGTTGCGCCGGTCTGAGGAGCAACTGGCGCAGATGCGCGCAGCACTGGATGACTACCAGGCCTCGCTGGCCAACAACGACAGTTGCGTGGAAGAGGACAAGCGCTTTCACCAACTGATCGCCGAGGCCACCGGCAATACGTTTTTCACCGAGATCATGCTGCATTTGGGCAATGCGATGATCCCGCGTACGCAGGTCAAGGGCGCCGAGCGCGGGGGGGCCGACTTTGCCAAGCTGGGCCAGTTGGCGAACCTGGAACACGAGGCGATCTTCAACGCGATCAAGCGCCAGGACCCGGACGCGGCGCGGGCGGCCATGGTGCTGCACCTGACCAATAGCCGTGACCGCTTTTCGGGTGAGTAATTTTTCAGTGACAAGGAACAACCGTTGAACGAACACACATTATCCAGGCGCCTTGAGCGCGTGGCGGCGAACGTGCCCGTTGGCGCGCGTCTGGCGGACATCGGCTCGGACCATGGCTACCTGCCGGTGGCAATGATGCGCCGGGGTTTGATCGCAGCGGCGGTGGCGGGGGAGGTGGCAGCTACGCCCTTCCACGCAGCCCAGCGCACCGTGCGCGATAACGGCCTGGAAAAAAGCATTACTGTGCGGTTGGCCGACGGCCTCGCGGCGATCGAGGTTGGCGACGGCATCACCGCCATCAGCATCTGCGGCATGGGCGGCGAGACGATTCGCGACATCCTCGACAACGGCAAGGCGCACCTCGCCGGCCACGAACGCTTGATCCTGCAACCCAACGGCGGCGAGCAACCGTTGCGCCACTGGCTGATGCACAACGGTTACCGAATCCTCAGGGAAGAGTTGTTGCAGGAGAACCGCTTCTACTACGAGATCATCGTCGCCGAACGTGCGCAACCGGTGACCTACACCGATGAAGAACTGTACTTCGGCCCGCTGCAATTGCAGGCGCGCAGCCCGGAGTTCCTGGCCAAGTGGCAGCGCATGCTGCGCCAGAAGCACAAGACCTTAGCCAGCCTTGAGCAGGCGAAGCAGTGGGTGCCGGAAGACAAGGTGCAGGAAATCGCCCGGCAGGCGCGGTGGATCACGCAGTTACTGGCCTGACCGGGTAACAGTGAACTCGACCACGCAACACGGGTCGTTATTTAACCCTGTCCCTTGCATCGCCGAGGATGGACCGCTCGCACTCATGGAGGAACCTGCGCATGTTTGGCACCTTGATCGACAAGCTCTTCAATCGCCCCCTGACCGAGGCGGCCTTCGCCCAGAAAGTCATCAAGGCTGCCCGCCAGGTGGGCTTCAGCGGGCCGCTGGTGTATGTGCCCAAGGAGTTTCGCCTCGACCACGGTGACGGCGGCGGCTTCTTTAACTTGCATAACGCCTTTCGTGACTACCAGAACGCCGAGAAGTCGCGCAAAGCCGCTGTGTTGAATGGGTATGCGTCGACGCTGCTCAACTACCGCAAGAACGCGCCAGAGCGCTTCGAAGACGTGAGGCCACTGTTGCGGCCCGTGATTCGCAACCTGGCGATGCTTGAAGAGGTGCGCCTGTACAAGGTGCGCACTGATGGCTGGGATACGCCGCGCAATGCTGTCCACCGATCTTTGGGTAAAGACTGCGTGATCTTGTTGGCGGTGGATTATCCCGAAACCACTTCAACCCTTACCGATGGCCCGAAAGAGAGCTGGGGGGTGAGCCTAGACGAGGCATTGGCGGCAGCGCAGAGCAACTTGCGCGAAACCACCCCGGACGCCTTCGAAGAAATTGTGCCCGGGCTCTACCTCGGGCGCTGGAACGACAGCTATGACACCAGCCGCGTGCTGCTGCCGGATGTATTGCAGCGCGCCCCCATCAAAGGGCGCCCGGTGTTCATGATCCCGACCCGCGATGTGCTGATGGTCACCGGCGACAAAGACGAGGATGGCATTCGGCACATGGTCGAGGTCTGCTTCAAGGCCATGGAAAACGGCCGCGTCGTCTCCAGCCAGGTCTATACGTATCAGGATCAACGGATCGTACCGTTTGCCACTCAGGACGAAGCACTCCTGGCGCGCATGGCAAGCCTGGAACACGTGCTGCTGGAAGGCAATTACCGCTCGCAGAAAGAGCAACTCGACACGATCCACGCTGAGCAGAACACTGAATTATTCGTCGCGACGTACACGCTCTTCGAGTTGACGGACGGCAGCGGCAAGACCTTCTCGGTGTGCAGCTGGACCGAAGCGGTCGACACCTTGCTGCCCAAAACCGACCGCGTCGCATTGGTCCAGCTGCAATCCGATGGCTCGGCCAGAACCCGGCTTTTCGCCTGGGAAGAGCTTGAGGCCAAGGCAGGTGAACTGTTGCAGCCATTCGACACTTACCCGCCACGCTACAGGACACTGGGGTTTCCCACGGCTGAGCAGTTGGGTGAGATGACGCGGTTGGATTAGTGTCAGCTTGTAACTTTTCCTACAACTGTGCAAGGATCGCCCCATGACTCAATTCCTGCAAAGCAACCGCCATCACCACCACGGACCTTCTCCCAGGCGCCGCGGTTGCTTGCACTCACTGTTTGAACAGAACCTCTGATCACTCATTGAACCCAAACCAAGGCGCCCACGGCGCCTTTTTTATTGCCTGTAAAAAATGGAGATTTACCCCATGACCATGCTACGCGGAACGCGAATTGTGACCGGAAAAGAAGCCTCAACGATGCGTGAAATTGAAGGCCGTTTTCGGAGCTACCTTCATCGAAGCGGGCGCTGAAGAAACCATCGTGCCAGCGCTGTGGGGCCAGGACACGTTTATCGAAAAAGCCGGCGGCAGTGAAATCATCGGGCAGATGTGGGCGTTCGACGACAAGGCGGGCCGCCAGTGTTGCTTGATCCCCGAGGCCACCGCGCTGTTCCAGGAGCGCAACGCTGAATTACTCGGCGGACGACGCGAGGCGATGTTTTTCTACGTGGCACGCTGTTACCGCTACGAGCGCCCGCAAGCCGGCCGTTATCGTGAGTTCACTCAACTGGGGCTGGAGATTCTAAGCCCCGAACCGGTTGTGGCGTTGCAGCGTAGCCAAGCCCTTTGCAGCGGTTTTCTGGACTCCCTGGGGCTCGACTATCAGCTCAATTGCGCAGTGAAACGTGGGTTGAGTTACTACCTTGAAGGCAACGGCTTCGAAGTGCGTTGCCCCGCGTTAGGTGCACAGCAGCAGGTGGTGGGCGGTGGTGCCTACCGCGAGGGCGCAGGATTCGGTATCGGGCTTGAACGGCTGGTGCTCGCATTGATGTGACAGTGCAGGCGCCTGCAAACCGGCGGCCGGATATGCTCCAATGGCCGCCATCATTTGTTCATCCGGAACCTTCATCATGGCCCAAACCACCGACCAAGCCTTTTACGACCGGGCCGACGCCCATATCGAGCTGTCGAACGAGCAGCTTAAAACCTGTGAAAACCTCGGCGAGGTCAGCGCCTCGATGATGTTTGGCACCACGCGTTTTAACGCCTGGGCCAGTGCGCGCAACTTCAAGTCCGGCGCTGAAATGGCCGATGCGCGGGAGGCGATGTTGAAGTATTTCTGCGATCAGTACCGGATGATGCTGGAGGACAATCTGGATGATCACATCAATAATTTCAGTCAGTACATGCTTGTGAAAACAGCTGGCTGATCGTTGCACGGGGCGGTTAAGCAGGTCACCGCTGCGAAGTGTTACAGCATTGGTAGTCGTAACTGAGTGCTTTCGCCCCATTTTCGCGCACGCAATGCCTCTTTTTGAACGTGGAGCCGCCTATTTCGTGGTCTGCTGGCAGCGGCCCGTATCTTGCTAGAGCCAAGCTAATCAATGACATGGCATTTTGCCGTTATTCATTTCAAGGCTTCACCCACGCGTGCACCGTGTGGGTTGTTTTAGGGAGTGGTCGGCCATGCACAGTCTTTTATCACCCGGTATCCGCCTGCTCGGACGGTTCGGTTTCGCGCGCAAATTCCAGATCCTGTTTTTCCTGTTCATGCTGCCGCTGGCCGGGAGCCTGTGGATGATCGGCCAGGACTATCGCGAAAAATTAGCGGTTATTTCCAGCGAGCAGTCCGGCGTTCGCCAGCTGCTGTCCCTGGACACGCTGGATGACCAATTGACCGCGCAACGCAATTTGGCCGCGCGCTGGAAGGCATTGGACATCTTGCATACGCCAACGCCAGCGGCCAAGGCGGCGATGGACAAGGTGGACGCCGCAAGCCCGGCAATTACCCAAAGCCTGCAAGCCTTGGGCGATGCGCTGAAAAAACACAACGCCAGCGCCGACACTCTGGCGCGTTTCGAGGCGTTGCAGGCCACGGTCAAGGGCATGGACACCCAGTCTCTGCGCGCAGTGGGCTGGTGGCCGGACGGTTACGACCGCTTCACCGCTGCGCTGACCGCGATGCAAACGTTGCGCGAGCAGATTACTCAAGACGCCGGGCTGATTCTCGACCCTTGGCTGGAAACCTATTTGCTGATGCAGATTTCCACCCAGCACGCGCCAGACCTGATCGAGCGCATCGGCCGCACGGCGAGTGTTGGTGAGTCGTCCATCGCGTCGGGGCAGTTCACCCTGCAAAGTCGCCTGCAGATGCGTGACCTGCGCAGCCGTATCGGCGACGCGCGCGACCAGTTGGTCAAGGCCGCCGCCTCGCTCAAGACCAAGCGCTACGCGGGGCTTGAGCCTTGGACGGCGCAGTACGAGAGCAGCCTGCAATTGCTCGACAGCGAGCTGAAAGCCCTGGACGACGGTGTGTTTGGCGGCACCATCAAGCTCGACACCGCAGGCTTCGACCGCAGTATCGACAGCGTGCTCGGCGCCCTGGGTGCATTGCGCAGCCAGTCGCTGACGTCGCTGGATGAGCGCCTGGGCTACTACCGCGACCGCTCGCTCAAGCAGTTCATCCCGGTGGTGGCGACGTTCAGCCTGCTGGCGCTGGCCGCGTTGTACCTGTTTATCTGCCTGCAAGCTTCGATTCGCCGCAGTGCCAGCGGCATCACCACGCTTGCCGAGTCCCTGCGCGACGGCAACCTGTGTGTCGAAGTGGCGGTGGAAGGCCGCGATGAACTCGCCGCCATCAGCACCGCGCTGAACGTTGCGGTGGTGCAGTTGCGCACCAGCCTGCTGGGCGTGAATCACGAAACCCAGCAGCTTGGCTCGACGGTGCTGACCCTCAACTCGCAGTCGGGCAGCACCCTCACCGAAGTCGAAGACCAGCAGCAACAAATCAGCCAGATTGCCGCCGCCGCGACGCAATTGGCAGCCACGTCCATGGGCGTCGCCAGAAGTTGTGAGCAAGCCTCAGACAGCGCCCAGCACACCCGGCAAATTGCCGAAGACAGCAGCCGCGACAGCCAACGCACCACGGCCAGCATCCAGCAACTTAATCAGCGCCTGACTGACACGGCCAATGCGCTGGAACAAGTCAGCCAGCAAGGGCAGCAGATTCAGTCGGTGGTCGACACCATTCGCGGCATCGCCGAACAGACCAACCTGCTGGCGCTGAACGCCGCCATCGAAGCCGCCCGCGCGGGCGAGCAGGGCCGTGGTTTTGCCGTGGTGGCCGATGAAGTGCGCAGCCTGTCGCAGCGCACCCAAGCCTCGACAGCTCAGATCGCCGGCACCGTGGACAGCCTGCGCGCCACCGTGAGCCAGGCCGTGAGCCTGATGGGCGCTGCGTGCAACCAGGCGCTGACCGATGCCGAATCCGTCACCGGCCTGGGCACCCGCCTGGGCGAGATTGCCGGCGCGGTGCAAAAAGTCACCGATACCCTCGCGCAAATTGCCGCTGCGGTAGAAGAGCAAGCCGCTACTGCGGACGAAGTCAGCGGCAATATCCAGCAAGTCGACCAAGCCGCAGGCCGCCTGCTCGAAGGCGCCCGCGCCGTAAACCAGGCCGCCGACACCCTTAGCAAAGGCAGCCGCGCCCTGAGCGACAACACCGCCCGCTTCCGCCTGGCTTGATCAGGCTCTTGTGGTTAGTCGGCTTGTTGTGGCAAGTGGGCTTGTTGTGGCGAGCGGGCTTGCCCCGCGTTGGGCTGCGAAGCGGCCCCAAACCCTGCCACCCCGATTTAACTGAAAGATCGCGGTGGTCCTGATGGGGCCGCTTCGCAGCCCAACGCGGGGCAAGCCCGCTCGCCACAACAGGCCCGCTCACCACGACAGGCTCGCTTCCCACAACAAGCCCGGCAACCCCCGTTCTCAAACACCTGCAACTTCCGGGCACTCCACCGCCCGCGCGCAGTCTGCTGATATACCTTCAACGCTCGACTCACGGAGCTGTCCCCATGATCACTGTCCACCACCTCAACAACTCCCGCTCACAACGCATCCTCTGGCTGCTCGAAGAGCTCGGCCTGCCTTACGACATAAAACGCTATCAGCGCGACCCGAAAACCAACCTCGCCCCACCCGAACTCAAAGCCATCAACCCGCTGGGCAAGTCGCCGGTCATCGAGGATGGCTCGCTGGTATTGATCGAGTCCGCCGCGATCATCGACTACCTTATCCGCCGCCACGGCCAGGGCCGCCTGCAGCCCGACCCTGCCACCGCCACCTACGACAAATACGTGCAATGGCTGCACTTCGCCGAAGGCTCGGCCATGCTGCCGCTGATGCTCAACCTGTACGTTGGCCGCCTGGGTGAAGCAGGCGCGCCGTTGCATCCACGTATCGAGTCGGAAATCGCCAACTACCTTGGCTATTTGAACGACGTGCTGGCGGATACGCCCTACCTGCTGGGTGACGAGTTGAGCGGCGCCGATATCCAGCTGAGCTTCATCGGCGAAATCGCCGGGGCGCAAGGCAAGTTGCAGGCGTACCCAAACCTCGCCGCGTGGGTGCACCGCTTCCAGGCTCGCCCGGCTTACCGCAAAGCGGTGGAGCAGGGCGGCGAATACGCGTTCGCAAAATAAGTCGAACCACCCAAAGGAAGGCAGGCGGCGTGGTCTGTCTTCTTTGCGGGTGCCGATGACAAAGTATCTCCACACTTTTATGCTCTCCTGACTTTCCATCCTTCAGGAAACCACCTGTGGCCGCGCCATCTCCTGGACAACCGTCGATACCCCACTGTTTGCGCAAAGCCGTCATCACCGACCTGCCGTTGATTTACCGAGGTGAGCGCGAATACATCCAGCGCTGGGAACCCAGTCATGAAGATGGCTGGCTGCGTCAGTCCGAACGGCACCTTGCCAATTGGGTAGAACACTTTGACCGCCTGGTGATTGCCAGCGTCGACGGGCAATTTGCAGGTTATTGCCTGTGGATGCCGGAAGACGGCCGCGCACTGCTTTGTACGATTGGCGTGAGTGAGCAGTACCGCTGCAGAGGGCTGGGCGCCGCCTTGTTAAAGGCCTACACAGATGAGGCTCGGCAAGCAGGATTTTCTCGTTTGACGTTGAGCGTGCGCGAAGACAACCCGGCCAAACGGCTCTACCAAAAAGCCGGTTTTCTGCAAGCAGGCGCGGACGCCAATGGCTACCTGAGATTTGAACTGGAGACTTAATCCCAGCCACACCTCAGATCAACTGTGGGAGCTGGCTTGCCTGCGATGAGGCCCTGGCAGACAGCCCACAAAAACGTATCAACGCGCACCTCTTCAGCGCGACGCTTGTGCCAAACGCGCTCGCCAATCGCCGCCATGCCTGGCCGTGCATTCTTCTTCCGAGTCGAAGCGAATGCAGCGTTCCATCGGCACGGGGGCCACTTCGGCGTCGAGGAGTGCAGCGCTGGTCAATTCGCGCATGCGTTCGCCGGCGCCGGCTGCCAGGGCGTGTTCCTTGTTGGCGAGGGTGTCGAACACCCATATCACCCGCAGGCTTCGGGGAAAGTTGGCGTAGTCGACAGTGTGGGTCAGCCAGTCGAAGCCCGGTATTTCGGTTTTTGCGGTCTCGCAGGCTTCAGTGAGGGCAACGACCAGTCGGCGCTCGAGGCGGGCATTGTCGCGTTGGGTAGGCGGCATCAAGGGCTCCTTGGTTTATCTAAGTCAGGCATCTATCGCTGCTCAAAGGCAATCTTCAGCCTCAAGCCCATACACAGCGTGCCGCTGATTTTACCTTCCCACCGACGCAATCCGCGAAGCCCATTGAAACCTCGAAACGGGCGGGTGATTTCCAGGGCTAGTCTTGGCCCACAGTAATCCTCAGCTTACCCCCAAATGCAACACGCCCGCCCACGCGGCTCAACCGAGTTTTACGTTCATCGTAATGCTCGCCGTAAACACCTTGACCCCGCCCTCATCAAAAATCTCCACCGGGACAAACTTGTCGCCAGCCGTTTGCCAATCAATACCGCTGCCATCGGCAACCGCGCGAATGTCCGACTTGGCCTTCGCCAAATACTCAACGGTCATGCCCTTGGGAATCCATTTGGCCCCGGCGGGAATCGACACGTCCGTCATCGTGCCGCCCGCCAACTCGGCTGCGTTGCACAAGGCGATGGCGTGCACGGAGGCCAAGTGGTTGGTGATTTCTTTGCGAAACGGCACGTTAACCACCGCGTGCCCAGGGCGCAGCTCGGCGATGTGCGGCGCGATGGTGCTGAAGTAGGGGGCCACCTGGCAGGCCATCTGACTGAATGCAGCAGGGCCGATGCTGTTGAACATGCTTAGAAACTGGCTCATGGACTGTCCTCAAAAAATGGGTTAACAGAATAAAATTCTGTAACGGAACAATATTCCGTAAATTTGCGGAGTGTCAAGCCATGCCTTCTCTGCCAACCGATGTACCTTTAGACTTCGTACATTTGGCGAGCCCTTTCATGCACGCACCTGATCTGATCGAGCGCACCTTCCCGGGCCGGCGCAGCGAGCTCAAGCGCAGCATCCTGCGCCAGGCGCTGGCCTGTTTTAACGAGGTGGGCATCGAAGCCACCAATATCGAAACCATCCGCGCGTTATGCGAGACCAGCGTGGGCGCCATCTACCACCACTTCGGCAACAAGGAAGGCATCGTCGCGGCGCTGTTTTTTGCCGCGCTGGAAGACCAAAGCGCGCTGCGTGACCGCTATCTGCAAAAGGCTGACAGCCCTCACGACGGCATCGTGGCGCTGGTGCAAAGCTACGTGGAATGGGTGACCGAGCAGCCCGACTGGGCGCGTTTCGTCTTTCAGAGCCGCTTCGCGGTGGCCAACGGTTCGTTCAAGGACGAACTGCTGTCACGCAACAAGCTGCGCAACCAGCAGTTAGCGGACTGGATGAGCGTGGAGGGCCGCAAGGCGCATTTCAGCCACATTCCTGCCGAGCTCTTGCCGTCGTTGATCATCGGCTCAGCGGAAAGCTACTCACGCGCCTGGTTGTCGGCACGGGTGAAGAAAAGCCCGCGTGAGTATGGGCAGGTGCTCGCCGAGGCGGCGTGGCGGTCAATCTGCCCGGATTAAAGTGTTCGGGTGAACAGCGTGATGGCGCCAGTTGTTGTTTGATTTGCTGGTCGCGATTAAAAAGTGCTGTTTTTGACCAGTAGACGTTTTTAACAGGGAGCCACGATGATTGACCTGAAGCAGGATGCCTTAACGATTGCACACTTCAATCAACAGTTTGATGCGTTGGTTGGCCGACACAAAGAGGCGGTGCTTGCAGCGTTCAACAACGAGCATCAGCGCATCATCAGCCGCCACTACCTGAACGTTCTGCGTGAGCTCTGCCAGCAGGGCTGTAGAAGTCTGCACGCCAAGGCGTTCTCCACGTTGGAGGCCCTGAGCCGCGTGATCATGGAGCAGTCTGCCAACCTGCTTTATGTCGGCATGGATGACGGCGCTAATGCGTTGGCACTGCTGCGCAGCAGCAAGCAATTGACCGTAGGCAGCGGCAGGAACTGGGCAACTTACTTGGATGCACAAGGTGCGCACAATCCTGCCGCGCGGGCGCGACAAGCGAGTGGCGAGGCCCAACTGGCGCTTTTCGACGAGCGCTACCCAGAGGCCGTAAGCTACCGCTACCCCCGAGGCGGACGCCTGTTCACGGCCCTGGGCTGGGAAAATCACTACCACGCCTTTTATTCGCCGCTGTGCGATTCCGTCCATAGCTATTCTGACGATATGTCGGCTCTGGTCGGTTTCGCCGACCTGTATGCGCAGTCCCCGCAGGAGGGCGAGCGCCTACTGCGCTACTGGAACAAAGAACGCCAGCGCCTGGCGACGTACCACTACGCGATAGCCCTCGGCCTGCGCGCCGAGGCGTTCAGCCGGTTGTTTAACCTGCTGCTTCCCGAAGTCGAAGATGACGCCGCCGAAGGCATCTTCAAACCATTGAATGACTTGATCATCCGCCACGACCGGTTTGATCACGACCGGTTGGATGAGATGAAAGATGACGGTGCGGTATTTGATGATTTTGCTATTCACACCTGATGTTGTTGCGCTTGGGTGAAGGCATCAAGAGCGCCGTCGGCGTTACGGTCGTGACCCGGTCCGTGCTTTGGCAACTGATACCAAACGCATGGCTGCGGCGAGTAACTTGCCGCAGGTGTTTGCGCTGATGACCGTGTGGGAAGCCGAGGGGTTGGTGGGACGTCAGTGTGCCGGCTGGCGGTGCAGCGAAGGAGTTGCTGAGGCTGGGGTTAGTGAGATGAAGGGACGGTGGTCTTACCCTTATTTACTAAAAAAAATCATAGTAAAGCGCCCATTCCCCCGTGACGGCGTGTTTCCAGAACATCAGGCTGCCACCGTCCACTACATTCAGATTGATTTTCGCGTCAGATGAAATTTGGAACACAAATTCGAAGCCTTCACCCGGATCAACGCCCGATTGGCAGAACGATGGGTAACCACCCATTTTGTGTTCATAAGTGTGGGTCACCATGTCGTAATAGCCCTTTATCTTGCCAGCGCGTTCCAGCTTGAGTATTTCGTCCTCAAGGTCAGACGGGACGCCGCCGCCATCCCACAGTGGAAAGTCCTCCGGTACCACTTCAGCCTTTAACGGGAATGGCTTGAGAAATGCGCCCCCCACCGGCAGAGTTTTACGCACCAGCACGTCATCCGGCCCATATTCGCGAATCAACCAGTTATCACCCATGGGCTCAAAACCCTCCGGAAACGGGTTTGAAATAAACAGCGTCAAGACGCGGACGTTGCCCAGCACCTGGCTGTTGAAGGGTAGGGCGGGCAAATAGAACTGTGCGTAGGGAAACAACGGTTCCCCGTTTTTATTGGTCGGAACGCCTTCGTCGGGGCGAAACAGGAAGACGTTGCCCAACCAGCTTTCTTCATCACTACCCACAGGGCGAAAGCCGCCAGCGATGAGTTTCAAGGCCGGGCGGGCCAGGCGTTGTTTGATTTCCTGAATAGTCATGGTGCTGAAGTCTGTGAAACGACTGTCCCCGAGCTTTTTTGAATCGAGTCGCGTACCCGTTGCCACTCATTCCAGCAGTCCTCGGCGACGATATCCGGATAGCCGCGCTGCTCTTCCATCGCCAGTGCAGTGCTGAAAGTCAGCGTCATACAGGTGGCTTGGTCCCGGATGTCACACACTTCAACTTCTGTGAGGGGCACGCCCTTTTTGTGCTCGGCTGCGGTGAGCACGGCCACAAGGGCCGGTACGAACACCAGGCAGAGTGGTTCGGTAGACATCGACTTTCTCCCTGAATGATTGGGGTAAATGGAGAGGGCACCCGCCCTGCAGGCGTTAACCAAAGCGCCAGTGTAAACGTGCTGATCTTCTCTTACGCGGGTTCTGGCAACCGCTCGCTCTCTGCGTATGAAAGCGCCTTGGCAATCGCGTCTCTTTGATTAATTTTTAACGGGTTCAAATGGCGTGAGGTGGTCTGAATCTCGCTCTTATAATCTTTCCGTCAGCTCAAATTCTTCTGCCACCAGTTCCATCGCCTCGTCGAACGAGCCTTCTCTTTGGAAAAAGTCTCTATGGCCTTGCTTCCAGTAGCTGAGGCTGAGATCCCCTTCGCCTTCCTTTTTTGCAAAATTATGATCCACGTCGCAGTAACGAATTATACGTAATGAAATAACTCTGATTACACACACGGGTTCACGTTTGCTGTTGAGGATGATGCTGTAACTGCCGAGGCTGGGTGACTCATGGTCGTGTTTGAAAGACGAAAATGAGCTACAGCTGGCTGTTTTTATTCCTTTAACAACAAGCTCTGCCAGTTCATCTGCCATTTCTGGAGAGTCCCCGAATTGCAATGCAATGGCTTCGGGGTACTTGATCTTTAAGTTATCAATCGTGGTCATGAATAAATCCCTATAAATCATGTCAATGACGACAGCGAATATGCATGAAATACCGACGGCACTGAGCTAACCATCAGGCTGGGCGCTCTTCATGTTCTAAACACCAGCGTATTTGGAAAGCTTGAAGGAATAACTATTGTTGAGAACGTTCCGTTGCTTGAGGGGGATTTTGAGGATTTGGCTATACAGTCCACAACAGTCCTGGTTGAAAAGCTGATGTGAGTATTTACGGAAAGCTCTTTTTTCGCAGACAGCAGCTCCCTGGGGCTGGTGTCTGCGAAACGCTCAGTGGCTTATGCGCTTCAGATGAGTGATGGCCAGGAAAATAGTTGGCCCATCAGGTGGCGTGGGTGCTCGATAGCAACCCAGCGCGTTCAGGTGGTGCACCACAACAGCGGCCAACTCCCACGCCATCCCCTCATCTTCGAGGGCTATCGCCTCTTCAGCGCCAAAGCATTCAGCGCCCGAGAGGGTCTGCAGTTGCTTGAGCGACAGTGCTTTTTCACGAAGCGCAGAAGGCACCGTGGGGTTGCTCCAGGCCCACATCCAACTGGAACGCTTGGGTGCGAACGAGCCGATGTTGAGGATGTGCGCTTCGACTGACAACCGGTCGTTCTCATCGAAGAATTGGAGAGTAGCGGTCTCCTGATCCAGCCACCAGCGAGCCATGTTGCCCAGCCCGTAATCACGATTGAGTTGCTCTTGCTTGTCCCTCAAGGCCGACATGGCTGTTTCCAGGAGGCTTTCAAAAGTTTGTTTCAGCATCGGTTCGTCCTTGGCTCTCTATTTAGACTTTTAGCAAATGTTTTTCCTGAAGCAGAGTCACTCATTCTCCTTGGTGAAGCAATCGCGGTGAAACAACGTTGATAGTCTTTTACAAGCGACCGGAATTAGCCGCTTTTGACTGATTGCTGCCCGCTGCAACTGCCCGCAACAACCCAAAACCAGCCCCTTTCCACCCAAACAGGTCTACCATGCCACCCCGGCAGTGGTTCTACGCATCACCGCCCTCCATTTTTTCAAGGTACCGCCAATGTCCATCGACCAAATCTCCCTTCCTAAAGGCGTAGGCCCTCACGCCACCAAGCTGCTCGACGCCATCACTGGCGCGTCCACCCACGAAGAACTCAACCGCGCTGGCGGCAAGGCCGAGGGTTTTGTGTTGGGGCTGGAGGCGTCCAAGGCCATCAAAAGCCAAATCGCCGAGTCGTTGTATGTGGCTTACGACGACGCGGCGAGCAATCGCGCTAGTGAATTGAAGGGCTAGTCATCAGCCAGGGCAGGGTGCTTCGCGGTCGAGGAGTTTGGCCGTGAGGAGCACGCCCAGTTCGCTCAGTTGATGAATGGCCAGCGCGATGTCGCGGTGTTTGCCGCTCAGGTCTTCGGACAGGTCGAGCAGTAGGGTGCTGACCGAGGTGAAGGTTTCGTAGCTGTTGGTGATCAGGGTTTCGGTGCTGGCGTTCTGGATGACGCAGAAGAGGGTGCTTGAATCCGGCGTGACGTTATTCATCTAGATATCCTGGAATGGGCCGCCACCTCGCCGCTACTAAACGGAATGGGTGGCAGCTGTGCGCAGGTTAGTAGACCGGTGGATATCTAAAGCCGGCGCGCCCGAGGACGCCCTACGCACAGCCACCATCAAGCACAGACGCAATGTCTGATTGATAACGCTCATGCACTTATAGATACCCGACTCAGGCTACTAAACCCGATCACTGAACAATTCAGCGACCGAGCAACCTTAGAGACGGCCACCCCCGCGCACAAGCCGGCGGATTCTGACGTACGCGTAGGCAAAGGAGCAAGGCAACGACGCTTTGTTGCGCACTTCCCGGCAAGTTCCTACAGGCAATGTCCTCCCCTCGTAAAAAAAACGCCGCCCTTCACAAAACCCTTTCTCGCGTTGTTATAAAGTTGGCCCTTGGATCTGCCTCGATCATCAAGGACCCGCCATGACATTGACCGTCAACACCCTGCTCGAACTGGCCATGGCCAACCCCATCAACGCTGAAATCACCGCGCGCCTGCCAGCCCTCGGCGTGGACCAATGCATGCTCACGGCAGGCTGCCTGTTTCAGGCGGTTTGGAACCATCAGTCGAATTTGCCTGCCGACCAGGGGGTGAAGGACTACGACGTTTTTTATTTTGATACCGACCTCTCCTACGAGGCGGAGGACAAGGTCATTCGTGCGGCCGAGGCGTTGTTTGAGGATTTGGGCGTAAACGTTGAGGTGAAGAATCAGGCGCGGGTTCATCTTTGGTATGGCCAGCGGTTTGGCCGGCCCTATCCGCAGTTGCACACGGCCAGGCAGGGCGTTGATCGCTATCTGGTGGCGGGCACGTGCATCGGGTTGGAGATTGAGACAGGCGAGGTGTATGCGCCGTATGGGTTGGAGGATGTGGCGCAAGGGGTGTTGCGGATTAATCCGCATCATCGGGAGCCGGAGCTGTTTGCGGTGAAGGCCCGCAGTTATCAGGCGCGGTGGCCCTGGCTCAGGATAGTGACGCCGGATCAGGCTTTTTAAAAAGCTGTCAGCACAGTTGCTCCGAGCGTGGATCGCAATGAACTTTTACCCGCGTGTTGGGCGTCCAAGTTTGAAATGATCAGCAAAGGACAGACGATGACCTTCTTTATTTTCCTGCTAGCCTGCGCCGCCGCCGCGAGTACCGGCATTATTTTCAAGCCGGGTGCGTGGTATGAATCCCTGGTAAAACCGAGCTTTACGCCGCCCAAATGGTTGTTCCCGGTGGCGTGGACGATCATTTATGTGCTGCTGGCCTGGGCCGGTTACCGGTTGAGCCTGATACCGGGCAGCCAGATGGTGCTGGCGCTGTGGGCGGCGCAGATTGCGTTGAATACGCTGTGGACGCCGGTGTTCTTCGGCGCGCATCGCCTGTTCGCGGGGATGGTGGTGATCGCGCTGCTTTGGGTGACAGTGGCGACCATGGTGGTGCTGGCCGTGCGCCTGGATTTGATCACGGGGTTGATCCTGTTTCCGTACCTGGTGTGGCTGAGTGTGGCGGCGGCGTTGAATTTTTCGATTTTGCGGAATAACCGTTGATGGCCCATACAACCTGGCCTGCCAGCGAGCCTGAGCTGGAGCAGATGCGCGCATTCAATAAAAAGCTCGCATGGATGCCGCGTTTTAAAATTCGCAACCGCGTCACGCCGCGCCTGATTCAGGCGCTGCTGCGCGTCAGTCAAAAGGTCAAAAAGCAACACCCGGCGCACACCCGGCTGGTCAGCGTGGGCGGGGTGCAAGTGCCGGTGCGTATTATGCGGCCAGCGGGTGAAGCCAAGGGCGTGGTGCTGGATATCCACGGCGGCGGCTGGGTGATTGGCAATGCGCAAATGGACGATGACCTGAACCTGGGCATGGTGCGCGCGTGCGACGTGGTGGTGGTGTCGGTGGATTATCGGTTGGCGGTGGACACGCCGGTTGAAGGGTTGATGGAAGACTGTCTGGCGGCTGCGCGTTGGTTGCTGAGTGAGCCCGAGTTTGCGCAGTTACCGGTGATTGTCGTCGGTGAGTCGGCAGGCGGGCACCTGGCGGCGGCGACGTTGCTGGCGTTGAAGCAATGGCCCGAATTGCTCGCGCGGGTGAGCGGGGCGGTGCTGTATTACGGGGTTTACGATTTGACCGGTACGCCCAGCGTGCGTGCGGCAGGGCCGGACACTCTGCTGCTGGACGGGCCAGGGATGGTTGAGGCACTGCGCATGCTGACGCCGGGGTTGAGTGATGAAGCACGTCAGCAGGCGCCGTTGTCACCGTTGTACGGTGATTTTACGGGGCTGCCGCCGGCGCTGATGTTTGTGGGGGCGCTGGACCCGTTGAAGGATGACACGCTGCTGCTGGCTGAGCGGTGGCCGTCGGCGCAGGCGCATTTGCTGCCGGAGGCTGCTCATGGGTTTATCCATTTTCCGGTGGCCATGGGCGCGGGGGTGTTGCGGTATAGCCGAGATTGGATCACGCAGCAGATCGATGCTTTCCATGCGGGTGGGAAGTCCTCGCAGGATTTTGCGAGGTAGCCTCAAACGGTCAGTACGTCAGCCCGTAGATTTCTTCCGTGTGGTCAATGAGTGTTCGTGGCAGCAGCCCCCTTTTTAGCGGGCCGCTTGCCACCACTCTAAATACCAGCCCTTTTCAGGTCTTTGGACTTCGGCGGTATATGGCTGATACCAGCCCGTTAAGGTCGAATACTGTCCCTGTGGCGAGCGGGCTTGCCCCGCGTTGGGCTGCGAAGCAGCCCCATAACCAGCGACCGAGGCGCATCTGACTCACCGCGTTCTTCCTTTCAGGGTCGCTTCGCAACCCAACGCGGGGCAAGCCCGCTCGCCACACAGTGCTTATCGCCTGTTCTACCTGACGACCTTGAAGCTATTTAAATTTCGCCGCAAGAACCGGATAGTCACCACTGCCAAGGTTGCCGCTTCATAAGCGCTCACCTCAATAGGCACTCCTCATGAACTTGCGCATCACCGGCCTCGCCCCGGACCCTTTCCGCCCACTGTTTGGCCTGCCCGATGCTGAACTCGCCGCGCGTGGCATCAGGCGTTATCGCGTCGACTGTCAGCCGGGCTTTCCTGATCGTATAGAAATGAAGGACGCCGAGGTGGGCGAAACGGTGTTGCTGCTCAACCATGTGTGCCAGCCTGCTGACACGCCGTACCGCGCGTCCCACGCGATTTTCATTCGGGAGTGGGCAACACAGGCCTACGATGCGGTAAATGAGGTGCCTGAGGTCATGCGCGTGCGGTTGCTGTCGCTGCGGGCGTTTTCGCAGGAGGGCATGATGCTGGACGCGGAGGTGGTGGAGGGGCGGGTGATGGAGCCTGTGATTGAGCGGATGCTGGCTGATCCGCAGGTCAGTTACATTCATGTGCACAATGCCAAGCAAGGGTGTTATTCGGGGCGGGTGGATCGGGCTTAGGGGAGTTGAACTAAAAAGCTGATCATCGAGTCAGGTTAATCAGGTGTTCTACTTCCATCATAAGGACTTCCCCATGCGCGAATTCACTCTGCATTACCTGTTCAATGGCGAGCCCCGCACCCATGTGTTTGAGCTCAAACAGCCTGAATTGGCCGTTCATGAGGCCGCGATGCATCTGCTGGCGCTGCACGTGGGCGATGCCGAGAACAGCCTGGTCATGCCGACGGCGGACGCTACTCCAGAGGAAATTGTGCAGAAGGCGCAGGGGTTGGGGATAAGCCAGATCAAGGTTGTATGAGCGCGCGGCCTGTCATTCGGGCGGCCACTGGCGCCGATATTCCTGAGGTGTTGACCTTTGTCTTGCAGGCCCGTGCCGAGCTTTTTCCGAAGCTCAGCGGCGCTGGAATGCCGGATGATTTGGCGCGGTTTGAGGCGGTCTATCTTGGTGGGGGCGGGACATTTCTGGTCGCCTGGGATGAGGGTCGGATCGTCGCGGCTGTCGGTTATTTGCCGTACGACGGGCGATTTCCCCAGCTCAACTACAGGGGTCGAAAGACGGCGGAAGTGGTGCGGCTGTTTGTGCTCCCGGCGTTGCGTCGTTTTGGTCTGGCGGGTGAGTTGTATCGTGCGCTGGAGGGAATGGCGCGGGCGGATGGGGTTGAGGTGATGTACCTGCACACTCATCCATTTCTGCCTGGGGCGATTGATTTCTGGGTTCGGCAGGGGTTCGACATTATCGACATCGAAGCTGATCCGGTGTGGCAGACAACCCATATGCAGCGGGTGCTGTAGTTCTCCAAGGGTGGGAGCTATGGTGTTTTGGACGTCTGTGGTCAGGTCGTTAGTTGGGGCGCAGCCGCAGTATTTGCGCGCCGTCGAACGGGTCTGTCAGGTAGTGCGCCTGCACGCCGAAGGTGTCTTGCAACCTCTGCGGTGTCAGCACTTCCAGCGGTTTGCCCAGCGCGACTAATTGCCCGCGATCGAGCACGGCCAAACGATCGCAGGTGAGCGCCTGATTCAGGTCATGCAGGGCAATCAGGGTGGTCACCGGCAGCGCTTGCACGCCTTTCAAAATGCCTAATTGATGCTGAATGTCCAGGTGATTAGTCGGCTCGTCCAGCAGCAAAATCTGTGGCCGTTGCGCCAGCGCGCGGGCGATGTGGACGCGTTGGCGTTCGCCGCCGGAGAGGCTGCGCCAGGCTCGTTGGCTCAGGTGGGTGGCGTCCACGTCATGCAAGGCTTGACGCACGATGGCGTCGTCTTCGCCAGACCACGGGCTGAGTGCCGACAACCATGGTGTGCGGCCCAACGCCACGGCGTCGAACACGCGAATGGCGTCGTCGGTATCAGCCTGTTGTTCCACCACCGCGAGTTGTTGCGCGATGGCGCGGCGGGACAAATCACCCAGGCGCCGCCCCCCCAACCGCACTTCGCCGGATGCGGGCGCGCGCAACCCGGCGAGCAACTTGAGCAGGGTGGATTTGCCCGAGCCGTTCGGCCCGACAATCCCCAGGGTCTCGCCCGATTCAATGTCCAGGTGAACATCGCGCAGCAATTCAGCCTCACGCACCTTGAAGCCCAGCCCGCGGCAACTCAGCACACTCATCGCGCATTCCTCCGGCCAATCAGGATCAGCGCAAACACCGGTGCACCGACCAGTGCGGTCACCACACCGACCGGAATCACCTGGCCCTTGATCAGCGTGCGCGACAGCACGTCCGCCGCAATCAAAAACAACGCGCCGCCCAATGCGCTGGCGGGTAACAGGCGCGAATGCCCGGTGCCCAGCAGCAGGCGCACGGCATGCGGAATCACCAGACCCACAAAGCCGATAGAGCCGACAATCGACACCATCACCGCCGTCACCAGCGCCGCGCAACCCACCAGTACGAACTGCACGCGGCGCACCGGAATGCCCAGGGACGCCGCCGAGTCAGTGCCGAAGGTAAACGCATCCAGCGCGCGACGGTGCCACAGGCACACCGCCAAACCCGCCACCGCCACCGGCACCGCCAGCCACACCGACGGCCAGCGCACGCCGCTGAGGTTGCCCAGCAGCCAGAACATGATGCCGCGTGCCTGCTCGGAACTGGCCGACTTGGTGATCAGGAACGCAGTCAGCGCGTTGAACAGCTGCGAACCGGCGATGCCCGCGAGGATGACCTGGCCGGTGCCGCTGGAGGAGCCGCTGGCCCGCGCCAGTAAAATCACCAAGGCGAACGCCGCCATGGCGCCGACAAACGCACCTGCCGACAGTGAAACCAAACCGCCGCCCACGCCGATCAGCGCTACTAACACCGCGCCGGTCGACGCGCCGGCGCTGATGCCCAGCAGGTACGGATCGGCCAGCGGGTTGCGCAACAACGACTGCAGGATCACCCCGCACGTCGCCAGCCCGGCCCCGCACGCGGCGGCGACCAGGGCGCGGGTCAGGCGGTAGTTCCACACCACGCCTTCGTCGATCGGGTCGAGCACATACCCGGCGGCCCACAGTTTGTTGGCGAGCACTTGCAGCACCACCTGTGGCGAGATGGCGGTTTCGCCGATAGCGACGCCGGCGAGGACGGCCGCCAGCAGCAGCGCGAGGGCGAGTAGGCTGCGCATCATTTCGGCAGGTCGTAGCCGTCGATGGCCGTGGCCAGTTGTTCGAGGCCGTCGAACATGCGGATGCTGGCCTGCAACGCGAGGGCGTCGAGGATGATGATGCGGTTGTGTTTGACGGCGTCCATGTTGCGGGTCACTGGGTCGCTGCGCAGGAAGGCGAGTTTCTTTTCATGGTCGTCGGCCGGGTAGCGGCGACGGTCCATGCGTGCGATGACGAGGAAGGTAGGGTTGGCCTTGGCGATGGTTTCCCAGCCGACGGCGGGCCACTCTTCATCGGACTGCACCACGTTGTGCAGGCCGAGGGTTTCGAGCATGAATTGCGGAATGCCTTTATGGCCCGCCACGTACGGGTCGCTGGCCATCTCGGAACTGGAGAACCACACCAGTGCGCTGGCCTGCTTGAGGCCTTTGCTGTGCACGGTGGCGACGGAGTTGGCCAGGCGGGTCTTGAGTGCATCGTTCAGTTGCTGGCCGCGATCCTGTACGTCGAAAATCTCGGCCAGTTGGCTGATGCTCTTGTAGATCGTCGAGATGCGAAACGGCTCCAGCCGGGTGCCGTCGGCGCCGACCAGGTTGTCTTTGCCTTCGCAGTCGGAGGGCAGCAAATAGGTGGGGATTTTCAGCTCGTGGAACTGCTCGCGGGTGCCCACTACGCCCTGCGGGCCCACTACCCATTCCAGCTCGGCGGCCACCAGTTGCGGGCGCTTGGCGATGACGGCTTCGAAGCTGGGCTCGTTATCAGCCAGGCGCTCGATGTTATCGTTCTGCGCCTTGAATTGGGGCAGCACGCTGTTGAACCACAGCGAGGTGCCGACCACCTTGTCGGCCACGCCCAGTGCGTAGAGCATTTCAGTGGCGGCCTGGCCAATGGTAACGCTGCGCGCTGGCGCTGCCTGGAAGGTCAGCGTGCTGCCACAGTTCTGCACGGTCAGCGGGTAGTGAGTCGGGGCCGCGTGGGCCAGGGCACAGAAGCCCAGGCCGGTGAGCAGGGCGGTAACGCGTGGCAGCATGGGGAGATCTCCGTGGACCGTACGTGAAGCTGGGGAGGTACGGTTGGGAAATCCACCCTCAAACGCTGCGGTTGTAGCAGGCGAGGACGTCCTTCCCGGACACCCCGCCGGTTAGTGAGTTACTGGGCCGGCAGGTCTCCTGACTGATGCGTCGTCGCCACGCTCCGGCCTTCCCGAGCAAGGCTCAGTGGCGTGTTGGAGCAGGCTCAGCACCTACAGTTGCGGGGGCAGTTTCGATTGACGTCGCGGGCGGCGTTTCGAATTCCCTATTAGTCCCGTTTGGGAACCGGCGCGGTATGGTAGTCGATCGGGCCGGGCAGGGGGAGCCTCAAAGGCCCGCAAACCAGCTGCTTTAGCCTGCGGGGTCTCTATCTGCTGATAGAGGGTGTAGGCTAAGGGACTGTTCATCAGATATTAGTCAGTCATGTCCACGCTTAGCGAAGAGAGCCGCCGGATCGTAGCTTCTCTGGCGCACCGTGTTGGTCCGCACGCTGACACTGCAAGCATCGCCGAGGCGATTGTGTCGATTTTGCAGGATATGGGCGCTGCACTTGCCCCCATCATCGGCCAGCAGGGAGTTGCCGCGCTGTACCGCCGCAGCCTCCATCTGTGCGTCTCTAACCATCCACGCCTGGCCCGCACCTATGACGGTGTGCTGGCCACGATGGACCTGATTGCCCTCAAATCCGTACTCGTAGAACAAAACCAAACCGATGCGCTGTTTTTCGGTGAGGCGTTGCTGACGAGCCTCTACGAGCTACTGACCACGCTGATCGGGCCCTCACTCACCGCGCGTTTGCTTGCTGACGTGTGGCTGCCTTCTTCGAGCGACACCTCTTCGCAGGAAATTTCGCCATGAGCACCAAAGTGACTATCAACCGTCTTGCCACGGGCGTGCCAGGACTGGACGAGGTCCTGGGCGGCGGCTTGCCGGAGTTTTCGTTCAACCTGATTGCCGGCCCGCCGGGCTGCGGCAAGACCACCCTGGCGCATCAGATGATGTTTGCCCTGGCAACGCCGGAGCGTCCGGCGCTGTTCTTTACCGTGCTGGGTGAGCCGCCGCTGAAAATGCTGCGCTATCAGCAGCAATTCGATTTCTTCGACAATGAAACAATCAACCATTCAATTCGCTATATCAACCTGGCCAGCGACACGCTGGCAGGCGATTTGGATGAGGTGTTGCGGCGCATCGTCAGCGAGGTGGAGAAATATTCACCGGCGCTGGTGTTTGTCGACTCGTTCCGCTCCGTGGTGCTGGCCAGCCAGACTCAGGACAACCCCAACAACAACTTGCCGCAGTTCGTTCAGCAACTGGGCATGTTGATGACCACCTGGCAGGCGACCACCTTCCTGATCGGCGAATATTTCACCGAAACCGACACCAACCCGATTTTCACCGTGGCCGACGGCTTGATCTGGCTGCGCCAAAGCGTTGAGCGCAACTCGATGGTGCGCAAGATGGAAATCATGAAGATGCGTGGCCAGCCAACATTGCCGGGGCTGCACACCTTCCGTATTGCCACCTCGGGCATCAAGGTATTCCCGCCGGCCGCGCGCGACCCGTCAGTTGAATCGCCGCCGACGTTCCCGATCAAACGGCTGAAAATGGGCGTGCCCAAACTCGATGAGATGCTTGGCGGCGGCCTGCCTCGGGGCTATTCGTTGCTGGTGGCCGGGCCTTCGGGTTCGGGCAAGAGTATTTTGGCGTCGACCTTTTTGGCCGAAGGCGCGCGCAATGGGGAAACCGGGGTGATTGCGGTGTTTGAGCAGCGCCCCAACCATTCGCAAAACCCTCAATTGGCGACGTTGATCGAAAACGATCAGGTCGGCCTGGTGGACAGCCGCGCGCCGGACCTGTCTATCGATGAAATCGTGCAATTGCTGCTCAGCGAAATCAGCCGCTTGAAGGCGACGCGCGTGGTGATCGACTCGCTGTCAGGCTTTGAACTGGCACTGGCGCCGACCTTTCGCGCGGATTTTCGCGAGTCGCTGTCGCGCATGGTTACCGCGCTCACCGGGGCCGGGGTCAGCGTATTGATGACCTCGGAGCTGGAAGACCGCTACACCGACTTGCGTTTCAGCCCTTACGGCACCGCCTTTTTAACCGACGCAATCATCGTGCAGCGCTATATCGAGGTCGAGAGCCGTCTGCTGCGCATCATGGCGGTGGTCAAGGTGCGCGCCAGTGCCCACTCCGACGAGCTGCGCCAGTACCACATCGACGACAACGGCCTGCAAATTCGCGACATGCTGCCCGAGCAGGAAGGCTTGTTGGGTGGTCGGCCGACCAAGCAGGTGCCCGCCATTGCGGTGACAGGAGATAAACATGTATGAGCCTGACTCATGAGTGAAAACGGCGGCAAGAATGAGCGTGCGCTGAACACTGCGGCCCACGAACTCTTCCTGCTTGGCCAAAAAACCGTTGAAGCCCGCGCCGTATTGGCCGCCCTGCAACAGCAACTCACGGATGCCAGCGATCGTCTGGTGGACACTCAGCACATAGAGGAAGTGATCGAGGCCAATCAGCAACTGGTGCTGGCGATGCTGTTGGCGCAATCCGACGCCGCAGCGCCTCCGCGCCTGGAGGAACAACGCTTGTACCAAGAGCTGCGCGAAGCGAATGCGCAGTTGGTCATCGCTGCGCTCAGCGCCCAAGACCTTCAGGCCACCGCTGAAAGTGCGCTGGGCCAGCAGAAAAGCATCCTGGCGATGGTGGCGCACGAGCTGCGTAACCCGTTGACGCCAATCAGCATGATCGCCGAACGCATGGTTCGGCTGCCGAGCGACCAGCTACCGCGGATGCGCGAGCTGATCGAGGGGCAAGTGCAGCATATTTCGCAGTTGGTCGATGACCTGTTGGACGTGTCCCGGGTGAGTACGGGCAAGCTGCGGATCAACTGCCGTGACGTCGATATGCTGCAAATCCTGAGGGACGCGATTGACGCCTGTAGCCCGGTCATGCACGCCAAACAGCAGCATTTCACGGCGCAGTTGCCGGAGGGTGTGGTGATGATCAGCGGTGACCCCATTCGCCTCGCGCAGATTCTGCATAACCTGTTGGCCAACTCTGCCAAGTACACCCAGGTGGCGGGCAGCATTGAGTTGTCTGCAAAGGTTGAGGCGCAGACGTTGAAGATCAGCATCTGCGACAACGGCATTGGCGTATCGGCCAAATCGCTGCCGTACATCTTCGACCCGTATGTGCAGGACGAACATGCCATCGGGTTTAACGGCTCGGGCCTGGGGATTGGCTTGACCGTGGTTCGCGAACTGGTAGAAGCCCATGGCGGCAAAGTAACCGCCACCAGCGAGGGCCACGGGAAGGGGAGTGAGTTTGTGGTGAGGCTGCCGCTGTTGTGACTTGCAGGGTTGCCGTGGCGAGCAGCTTTCCTGTGCTGAGCAGGCTCTCTCTGTGGCGAGCGGGCTTCCTGTGGCAGCCGGACTTGCTGTGGCGAGCGGGCTTGCCCCGCGTTGGGCTGCGAAGCGGCCCCAGAACCTGACAATGCGGTCTGTCTGAACGAGCGCGGTGGCCTTGATGGGGCCGCTTCGCAGCCCAACGCGGGGCAAGCCCGCTCGCCACAACAAGCCCGGCTTGCCAAAGCCCACTCCCCCCATTTTAGTCACTAGGCCAAAGCCTCCACGCCTGGCTTACTTGCGATCCAGCCACACCGTCTGTGCATTGCAGAATTCCCGCACGCCAAAGTGCGACAACTCCCGCCCAAACCCGCTTTTCTTCACGCCACCAAACGCCACCCGAGGGTCGGATACGCTGAACGCGTTGACGAATACCCCGCCGGTTTCCAGCTGATCGGCAATATCACGCGCCTTCGCCGAATCTGTGGTGAAGATGCTTGCCGTGAGGCCGAACTCGCTGTCATTCGCCAGCGCCACCGCGTGGTCGGCGTCGCGGGCGGTGATGATCGAGGCCACGGGGCCGAACAGTTCCTGTTTGAACGAAGTCATCTGGTCGGTAACGCCGGCCAGCACGGTCGGCGCGTAGTAGTTGCCGGCGCCGGGTACTTTATTGCCGCCCAGCAATAGGGTCGCGCCTTCTTCGAGGGTGGCCTGGACTTGGCCGTGCAGCTCGTCGCGCAAATCGAAGCGGGCCATTGGGCCGATGTAAGTGGCGGCCGAGGTCGGGTCGCCCATCACCAGCGCGCGGCTGGCCTCGAGGAATTTGGCAGTGAAGGCCTCTGCCACACCGGCCTCGATGATCAGGCGCTTGGCGGCGGCGCAGACCTGGCCGCTGTTCTGGAAGCGACCAATCAATGCGGCCTGCACGGCGGCGTCGAGGTCGGCATCGTTGAGTACGATGAACGGGTCGGAGCCGCCCAGTTCCAGCACGCATTTTTTCAGCGCGGCACCGGCCTGGGAGCCGATGGCGATACCGGCGCGCACGCTGCCGGTCAGGGTCACGGCGGCGACGCGAGGGTCGGCGATGGCGCTGGATACGCCGTCCTGGGTCAGGTTGAGCACTTCAAAAATGCCTTCAGCGAAACCGGCTTTGTGGAAGGCTTGTTGGATCAGGTAGGCGCTGCCCATCACGTTCGGCGCGTGTTTGAGCAGGTAGGTGTTGCCAGCGAGCAGGGTCGGCACCGCCCCGCGCAGCACTTGCCACACCGGGAAATTCCACGGCATCACCGCGAGAATCGGGCCCAGCGGGCGGTATTCGATGTGCGCGGTACCGTTGTCCACCAGCGTGGGTTCCGGGGCGAGCATGGCCGGGCCGTGGGCCGCGTACCACTCGCTGAGTTGCGCGCATTTTTCGATTTCGGCACGGGCCTGGGCGATAGGTTTGCCCATTTCCAGGGTAATCATCTGCGCCATGTCTTCTGCTTGATCACGCAGCGCAGCAGCCAGGGCCAGCAGTAATTCGGCGCGCTGGCCCACCGGCTGGCGGCGCCAGGTACGGTAGGCGCCGGTGGCGCGGTTGAGGGCGGTGTTCAGTTGCGCCTCGGTTTCGTAGGGGTAGCTGCCGACGGTTTCGCCAGTGGCCGGGTTGATCGAGAGAGCGTGGGTAGTCGCGTTCATGGCACCGTCCTGCTGAGTGATTCAAGTTGAGTTCAGCGTACGGGGCTATATCTTTTCTGGAAACTGAATAATATTAAGCAATACGTTCACGATTGGAGAATGATTTGGACCTGGTGCAGCTGGAAATCTTCAAGGCCGTTGCCGAACAAGGCAGCATCAGTGCCGCCGCGCAGTTGATTCATCGTGTGCCGTCGAACCTCACCACGCGCATCAAGCAGCTGGAGCAGGATTTGGGCGTGGAGTTGTTCATTCGTGAGAAGAGCCGCCTGCGACTGTCACCGGCCGGGTGGAATTTCCTCGGCTATGCGCGGCGTATTCTCGACTTGGTGCAGGAAGCCCGCGCGACGGTGGCGGGGGAGGAGCCTCAGGGCGCATTTGCCCTTGGTTCGCTGGAAAGCACGGCGGCGGTGCGTATTCCGTCACTGCTGGCGGCCTATAACCAGAAGCACGCCAAGGTCGAGCTCGACCTGAGTACCGGGCCCTCGGGCACGATGATCGAAGGTGTGCTGTCCGGGCGCCTGGCGGCGGCGTTTGTCGATGGGCCGGTATTGCATGCCACGCTGGAAGGGGTGGCGGTGTTTGAGGAGGAAATGGTGGTGATTGCGCCGCTGCACCACGCGCCGATCACGCGCGGGCAGGATGTGGCAGGGGAGAACATCTATACCTTTCGCTCGAACTGTTCATACCGTCATCACTTCGAACGCTGGTTCTCACAGGACGGCGCAGTACCGGGCAAGATTTTCGAGATGGAGTCTTACCACGGCATGCTTGCCTGTGTCAGCGCCGGGGCCGGCCTGGCGCTGATGCCACGCAGCATGCTGGAAAGCATGCCGGGGTTTACGGCGGTGAGCGTGTGGCCATTGGCGGACAGCTTCCGCCTGTTGAACACCTGGCTCATCTGGCGGCGGGGCACGGTGTCGCAGAGTCTCAACAGCTTCGTAAAGCTGCTGGAAGAACGCAATCTGGTCGCAACCTGAGTCTAATGTGGGAGCTGGCTTGCCTGCGATGGCATCCACTCGGTGTGCCTGATGTACCGAGTCGCCTGCATCGCAGGCAAGCCAGCTCCCACAGGTTGACCGATGTCAGCCGCCGAATTGCACAGTGCCCATCGCCAGTTTGGCCATGATGGCCGTCGCGCCCAGCTGTACCAGCCACAGCGCCAAGCCACCCAGAAATACGCCGAGCGCCACTTGCAGCACCAGGCTTTTCTGGCGCTTGGCTTGCGGGGCGCGCGGGGTGAAGTCGTGCAGTTCGTCGCGGTCGGCGCGCAGGTCCAGGTCGTCGTTTCTCATAAGGCTCTCACGGCAAAGGGGCAATCGGGGTCCAGTCTAGGGGCTGGGGGCTACGCGCAGCGAATTTTTTGCAGGCTGTGCATCTTTTATGGCGATCCGGCTTTTTGTGGCAAACCGCATCCCTGTGGCGAGCGCGCTGGGGCGCGTAGCGGCCCCTTGTTCAGGCACCGCGTTCTCCCAGTAAGTTCACGGTGGCAGGTTTGGGGCCGCTGCGCAGCCCAACGTGAGCAAGCTCGCTCGCCACAGGGGATGCGGTTTGCCCACAAAAAAGGGGAAGCCCATTAATGGCTTCCCCTTTTTCACCGCCGCAAAGGCTTACAACACCTTAACAATCGCCTCGGTCACAGCGCCGATGTTCGACTGGTTCAACGCCGCCACACAGATGCGCCCGGTGTCGAGTGCATAGATGCCGAACTCGGTGCGCAGGCGGGTGACTTGCTCAACGGTCAGGCCGGAGTAGGAGAACATCCCGCGCTGGCGGCCGACGAAGCTGAAGTCCTGGCCTGGCGCAGCCTTGGCCAGTGTGGCGACCATCTGCTCGCGCATGCCACGGATGCGCAGGCGCATCTCGGCCAGTTCGGCTTCCCACTGGGCGCGCAGCTCAGGGTTGGTCAGCACGGCAGCCACGATCGCTGCGCCGTGGGTGGGCGGGTTGGAGTAGTTGGTGCGGATCACGCGCTTGACCTGGGACAGGATGCGCGCGCTTTCTTCTTTGGAGTCGCCGACGATGGACAGTGCGCCCACGCGTTCGCCGTACAGCGAGAACGACTTGGAGAACGAGCTGGACACAAAGAACGTCAGGCCCGATTCAGCGAACAGGCGCACGGCAGCGGCGTCTTCGTGGATGCCGTCGCCAAAGCCCTGGTAGGCCATGTCGAGGAACGCCACCAGGTTTTTCGCCTTGACCACGTCCAGCACGTTTTGCCAGTCGGCCGGGCTCAGGTCGACGCCGGTCGGGTTATGGCAGCAGGCGTGCAGCACCACGATGGACTGTGGCGGCAGGGCGTTGAGGTCTTCGAGCAGGCCGGCACGGTTCACGTCGTGGGTGGCAGCGTCGTAATAGCGGTAGTTCTGCACCGGGAAACCGGCGGTTTCGAACAGCGCGCGGTGGTTTTCCCAGCTCGGGTCGCTGATTGCAACGACGGCGTCCGGCAGCAGCTGCTTGAGGAAGTCAGCGCCGATTTTCAGCGCGCCGGTGCCGCCGACCGCTTGTACAGTGGTGACGCGGCCAGCCGCCAGCAATGGCGATTGCGCGCCGAACAGCAGGGTTTGCACGGCTTTGTCGTAGGCGGCAATACCATCGATCGGCAAGTAGCCACGGGCGGCGTGTTGCGCCACGCGAATGGCTTCCGCTTCGGCAACGGCACGCAAGAGTGGAATCTTCCCCTCCTCGTTGCAATAAACGCCCACGCCAAGGTTGACCTTGGTGGTTCGTGTGTCGGAGTTGAATGCTTCGTTGAGGCCCAGGATTGGATCGCGTGGTGCCATTTCGACAGCGGAGAACAGGCTCATTTTGCGGCAGCTCTATGGGGGAGTGGAGGGACGTGTCGCGCTCCAGCCGAATGCACTAGAGCGGTGCACAAACGGGGAGCTAGTATAGAGGCCATAGAGGCTGAGGGCGACAACCGAAACGGCTTTTCGGCCAAGTTTTTCGGTTTATTTGCCGACCGTTAGTCTTATTGCAACATTGATCCCGGACGGCAGTAAGGCGATTGCCTTGAAACCCGTCACATTCGGCACCACTTCTACAGCTATCATGGTTTTTTCCTGCAACCTGCGATGACTATTCGCGGGTCGCTGAGCTTTTTTCGTCCTGGTGCGGTTGATCCGGGGTGACCTGAAAGAGGTACGTAATGTCGGATTTCCAGCTCGTCACCCGCTTTGAACCCGCCGGCGATCAGCCCGAAGCCATTCGCCTGCTGGTCGAAGGCATCGACGCCGGCCTCGCGCACCAAACGCTGCTCGGGGTGACCGGTTCAGGCAAGACCTTCAGTATCGCCAACGTGATTGCGCAGACAAACCGCCCAACGCTTGTGCTGGCGCCGAACAAAACCCTGGCCGCGCAACTGTACGGCGAGTTCAAGGCGTTCTTCCCGAACAACGCGGTGGAGTACTTCGTTTCCTACTACGACTACTACCAGCCCGAGGCGTACGTGCCGTCCTCCGATACCTTTATCGAGAAGGATGCGTCGATCAACGACCACATCGAACAGATGCGGTTGTCGGCGACCAAGGCATTGCTGGAGCGCAAGGACGCGATCATCGTCACCACGGTGTCGTGCATCTACGGCCTGGGCAGCCCGGAAACCTATTTGAAGATGGTGCTGCACGTCGACCGGGGCGACAAACTCGACCAGCGCGAATTGCTGCGCCGCCTGACGAGCTTGCAGTACACCCGCAACGACATGGGTTTTGCCCGCGCGACCTTCCGCGTGCGCGGTGATGTGATCGACATTTACCCGGCCGAATCCGACCTGGAAGCCATCCGCATCGAGCTGTTTGACGATGAAGTCGAGAGCCTGTCGGCCTTCGACCCGTTGACCGGCGAGGTGATTCGCAAGCTGCCGCGCTTCACCTTCTACCCGAAAAGCCACTACGTAACCCCGCGCGAAACCCTGATGGGCGCGATCGAGGGCATCAAGGGCGAATTGGCGGAGCGCCTGGAATACCTGCGCTCCAACAACAAGCTGGTGGAAGCCCAGCGCCTGGAGCAGCGCACGCGCTTTGACCTGGAGATGATTCTGGAGCTGGGCTACTGCAATGGCATCGAAAACTACTCGCGCTATCTCTCGGGTCGCGACTCTGGGCAGGCGCCGCCTACGCTGTTCGATTACTTGCCGGACGACGCCTTGCTGGTGATCGACGAGTCCCACGTCAGCGTGCCGCAGGTGGGCGCGATGTACAAAGGCGACCGTTCGCGTAAAGAGACCCTGGTGGAATACGGTTTTCGTCTGCCGTCGGCGCTGGATAACCGGCCGATGCGTTTTGACGAGTTTGAAAGCATCAGCCCGCAGACGATTTTTGTCTCGGCCACGCCGGGCAATTACGAGGCTGAGCATGCGGGACGTGTGGTCGAGCAGGTGGTGCGGCCGACCGGTCTGGTCGACCCGCAAATTGAAATCCGCCCGGCGCTGACCCAGGTTGATGACTTGCTGTCGGAGATCGGCAAACGTGTGGCGTTGGAGGAGCGGGTGCTGGTCACCACGCTGACCAAGCGCATGTCCGAAGACTTGACCGACTACCTGGCCGACCACGGCGTGCGCGTGCGCTATTTACACTCGGACATCGACACCGTGGAGCGCGTGGAAATCATCCGCGACTTGCGCCTGGGCACCTTTGATGTGCTGGTGGGGATCAACCTGCTGCGTGAGGGGTTGGACATGCCGGAAGTCTCGCTGGTGGCGATTCTGGACGCGGACAAGGAGGGCTTCCTGCGCTCCGAGCGCTCGCTGATCCAGACCATTGGCCGGGCGGCGCGTAACCTCAATGGCCGTGCGATTCTCTACGCCGACCGCATCACCGGCTCCATGGAGCGGGCGATTGGCGAGACCGAGCGCCGTCGCGACAAGCAGATTGCCTTTAACCTCGAGAATGGCATCACGCCCAAGGGCGTGTTCAAGGACGTCGCCGATATCATGGAAGGCGCCACCGTGCCCGGCTCGCGCAGCAAGAAGCGCAAGGGCATGGCCAAGGCGGCCGAGGAAAACGCCAAGTACGAAAACGAACTGCGCTCGCCGAGTGAGATCACCAAGCGCATTCGCCAGCTGGAAGAGAAGATGTACCAGTTGGCGCGCGACCTGGAGTTTGAGGCGGCGGCGCAGACGCGCGATGAGATTGGCAAGTTGCGCGAGCGTCTTTTGGCTGTTTGATCTGTAGTGCCTGGCCTGGCCTTATCGCAGGCAAGCCAGCTCCCACTTTTGATTGTGTTCACACTTCAAGATGTGGGAGCTGGCTTGTCTGCGATGGCAACACCAAGGTACTCCTGAATCACCCAAGCTGGAGCCCAACCACCTGTGGCTGTTACCATTCGCCCCTTGTTTGAATTTTCAGCTCCATCGCCCATTCGAGACCTGCCATGACCACCGTCCGCACGCGCATTGCGCCATCGCCTACTGGGGATCCCCACGTCGGCACTGCTTACATCGCCTTGTTCAACTACTGCTTCGCCAAGCAGCACGGCGGTGAATTCATCCTGCGGATCGAAGACACCGACCAGGTGCGTTCCACCCGTGAGTCGGAACAGCAGATTTTCGATGCCTTGCGCTGGTTGGGCATTACCTGGGCTGAAGGCCCGGACGTTGGCGGCCCGCACGGCCCGTATCGCCAGAGCGAGCGCAGCGACATCTACAAGCAATACACCCAGCAACTGGTCGACATGGGCCATGCGTTCCCGTGCTTCTGCACCGCAGAAGAACTCGACCAGATGCGCGCCGAGCAGCAAGCCCGTGGCGAAACCCCGCGCTACGATGGCCGCGCGCTGTTGCTGTCGAAAGAAGAAGTGGCTCAGCGCCTGGCGGCTGGCGAACCGCATGTGATCCGCATGAAAGTGCCGAGCGAAGGCGTGTGCGTGGTGCCAGACATGCTGCGCGGTGACGTCGAGATTCCGTGGGACCGCATGGACATGCAGGTGCTGATGAAGACCGACGGCTTGCCGACGTACTTCCTGGCCAACGTGGTCGACGACCACTTGATGGGCATCACCCACGTGCTGCGCGGCGAAGAATGGCTGCCATCGGCGCCGAAACTGATCCTGCTTTACGAGTACTTTGGCTGGGAACAGCCGCAGCTGTGCTACATGCCGCTGCTGCGTAACCCGGACAAGAGCAAGCTGTCCAAGCGCAAGAACCCGACGTCGGTCACGTTCTACGAGCGCATGGGCTTCATGCCCGAAGCAATGCTCAACTACCTGGGCCGCATGGGCTGGTCGATGCCCGACGAGCGCGAGAAGTTCTCGCTGCAGGAAATGGTCGATAACTTCGACCTGTCGCGCGTTTCGCTGGGCGGGCCGATTTTCGACATCGAGAAACTGTCGTGGCTTAACGGCCAATGGCTGCGTGACTTGCCAGTGGAAGAGTTCGCCAGCCGCGTGCAGCAGTGGGCGTTGAACCCCGAGTACATGATGAAGATCGCGCCGCTGGTGCAGGGCAGGGTGGAAACATTCAGCCAGGTCGCACCGTTGGCCAGTTTCTTCTTTGCCGGTGGCGTGAACCCGGATGTGAAGCTGTTTGAGTCCAAGAAACTCTCCGGCGACCAGGTTCGTCAGTTGATGCAGTTGATTCTGTGGAAGCTCGAAAGCCTGCGTCAGTGGGAGAAGGATGCGATCACTGCAACGATTCAAGCAGTGGTTGAGTCGCTGGAATTGAAATTGCGCGATGCCATGCCGTTGATGTTTGCCGCGATCACCGGGCAGGCCAGTTCGGTGTCGGTGCTCGATGCGATGGAAATTCTCGGCCCGGACCTCACGCGTTTCCGTCTGCGCCAAGCCCTTGATTTGCTTGGTGGTGTGTCGAAGAAAGAAAACAAAGAGTGGGAAAAGCTGCTGGGCGCTATCGCCTGAGCAAGCGCTTGAAACGACGAAACCCCGGTTTTCCGGGGTTTCGCCGGTAAGTGATTGTTATCCCGGCAAAAAACTTTGGAAATTGTTGAAAATAAATTTGACACACTTCCAAACCGCCATTAAGATTCGCCCCGTCCTCACCGACGAGGGGCTATAGCTCAGCTGGGAGAGCGCTTGCATGGCATGCAAGAGGTCAACGGTTCGATCCCGTTTAGCTCCACCAATTTACAGGTTCAAGGTCTGGCCACACCGTCCTTGAATCGATCAGTTCTCAGCGCTGATCTGATGTACAGAAGGTTTTGTCCCCTTCGTCTAGTGGCCTAGGACACCGCCCTTTCACGGCGGTAACAGGGGTTCGAGTCCCCTAGGGGACGCCAGTTTCAACAAGCAGTTCGAAAGGTCTGCTGCGTCGCGAGACGAAAAATCCGGGGCTATAGCTCAGCTGGGAGAGCGCTTGCATGGCATGCAAGAGGTCAACGGTTCGATCCCGTTTAGCTCCACCAATTTACAGTTCCAGGGTTCCGGCCACACCGTCCCTGGATCGATCAGTCTCAGCCTGATCAGTGTACAGAAGGTTTGTGTCCCCTTCGTCTAGTGGCCTAGGACACCGCCCTTTCACGGCGGTAACAGGGGTTCGAGTCCCCTAGGGGACGCCACGATTACCCGCTCTGCGGGATTTTTAAGGGTCATTCAATTATTGAATGGCCCTTTTGTTTGTCTGGCGTTTGGGTTTTCCGTGTTTGATTGCTGCAGCAGCGCCTTAACCAGTGTGGGCGGGATGTCATTGCCATTCTGGTTGATCAGGGTTTAGAGCCGCCGTTGGCGCCATCAATCGTCAGCTTGCGGCCCGCTCAGACGAGTGGTCATATCGATGGCTTGCCAAATATTATTATGCCAATAATATTAAACCCATGAGAAACGGAGGCTTTGATGAGCGATAAAAAAGCGCAAACCCGCGAACGCATTTTGCAGGCTGCCAGCGCCGCATTGATCCAGCGCGGCCCGGCCGAGCCGAGTGTGGGTGAAGTCATGGGCGCCGCAGGGCTTACGGTTGGCGGCTTCTACGCGCATTTTGAAAGCAAGGACGCGCTCATGCTGGAGGCCTTCACCCAGCTGCTGGCCCGGCGTCGCGCGTCGATCGACGACATAGACGAGCAACTCTCTGGCGAAGAACGCAGGAGCCTGGTGGCCGCGTTTTACCTGTCGCGTAAACACCGCGACTCAACCACCCAAGCCTGCCCGATACCGGCCACCGTCGGCGAGATGAGCCGCCTGCCGGACGAGTTTCGCGTGGCGCTGAACGAGCACTGCGAGCTGATGGCCGCCCAATTGGCCGCCACCCCTGAAGACACCGACAAAGCCCTCGCAGACATGGCGCTGATGATCGGCGGCCTGGCCCTGGCGCGTGCCTTGGGGCCGGGCGAGTTGTCCGACCGCGTGCTGCGCGCAGCCAAATCGGCGGTACGCTGAAAAGCAGTCGCACAACGGGCGCATTTTGCGCCGAGCGCACGTTTGGCGTTTATCTGGGAAGTGGAATTGACCTTCGCCATGCCGCTCAAGCGATGCACGACGCCTGATACACTGCCCCGCCGACATTAATCGACTGGAGCAAGGCATGGGCTGGGATTTGGCAACGCCGTTTATCATCGACCTGCAGGTTGGCGCCGACGATATCGACGGCCTGGGGCACGCCAATAACGCGGTGTACGTGTCCTGGCTGGAACGCTGCGCCTGGCGCCATTCCCAGCGTTTGGGGCTGGACCTCACCGAATACCGCCGGCTGGACCGCGCCATGGCCGTGGTGCGTCATGAGATCGACTATCTCGCGTCGGGCTACGAGGGCGATGAGCTGCAACTCGCCACCTGGATCGTCGATTGGGACCAGCGCCTGAAAATGACCCGGCGTTTCCAGCTGGTACGCCCCCGCGACGGCGCAACACTGCTGCGTGCGCACACCACCTTTGTTTGCATTGAGCTGTCTTCCGGCAAGCCCAAGCGTATGCCGGCTGAGTTTCTCGACGGTTATGGCCCCGCACTGACAGGGGGTTAACGGTTGCTTCAGGAAACCCAGTAAACTGCGCCACGATTTTTGTTGAGTGTTTTCCATGCAAATTGCTTTGGCGCCCATGGAGGGGTTGGTCGACAACATCCTGCGGGACGTGTTGACCCGTGTGGGCGGTATCGACTGGTGCGTGACCGAGTTCATCCGTGTCAACGAGCGCCTGCTCACCCCCGCGTATTTCCACAAGCTCGCCCCGGAACTGCTGCACGGCGCCCAGACCGCTGCCGGCGTGCCGCTGCGTGTGCAATTGCTCGGCTCCGACCCGGTGTGCCTGGCGGAAAACGCCGCGCTCGCCTGTGAGTTGGGCTCCCAGGTGATCGACCTCAACTTCGGTTGCCCCGCCAAGACCGTCAACAAGTCCCGAGGCGGTGCGGTATTGCTCAAAGAGCCGGAGCTGCTCAACAGGATCGTCGAACACGTGCGCCGCGCCGTCCCCGCGCATATCCCCGTGACTGCCAAGATGCGCCTGGGCTTTGACAGCCCGGACGGCGCGCTGGTGTGCGCCACGGCCCTGGCCGAAGGTGGCGCGGCGCATATCGTGGTGCATGCGCGCACCAAGGCCGACGGCTATAAGCCGCCGGCTCACTGGGAGTGGATTCCGCGGGTGCAGGATGTGGTCAAGGTGCCGGTGTTCGCCAATGGCGATATCTGGAGCGTCGAAGACTGGAAGCGTTGCCGCGAAGTCAGCGGCGCCGAAGACATCATGCTGGGTCGCGGCCTGGTGGCGCGCCCCGACCTGGCGCGGCAGATCGCGGCGGCAAAGGCGGGCGAAGAGGTGGTGGAAATGACCTGGGCGCAGATGCAGCCGATGCTCCAGGAGTTCTGGACCCAGTCGGTGGCGCAGCTCACTGAACGCCAGGCGCCCGGCCGTTTGAAGCAGTGGCTGGCGATGCTGACGCGCAATTATCCAGAGGCGGTTGAACTGTTTACGGCGATGCGTCGCGAGACCGACTTGCAGCAGGTCAGCCGGCTGTTGGGCATGGCTCACCCGGCGATAGTTGCCGCGTAAACTATCAAATATATATATAAAAGTTTCATTCAGTTTACAGAAGGCGCCATTGGCGCCTTTTTTGTGCGCTAGCATAATTGCTTATTGCAGCCATTGCATAATGATGTCTGTAAGTTGCGCGAGTCGGGGTTTATGAGCGTGTGTGTCAGGTTAATGGCATACGAAACGCGTGCGCAAAGGACCTTTGCTCATAAAGCCATGAGAAAAAGTCTGAATATTTATTTTGGTTTCCTTATATGAAACGTGATTTCTGGAACTCGCCGGAATAAAACCCCACGAACCTAGGGACTGGAGGCAATGCTGATTGCTTCCACGTTTTAAAGACACTCTTTGCCGGCTCGTTAATAGAGTCGCGTCTGACTGAATAAGGAACTTTGTTATGTCTCTCTCTATAAGCACGCCCGCCTTCGTTAACGTTGATAACGGCCACCTTGATCAACCTCTGCACACGCCTGCCACACTTAACCTGCCGTCGGTAACGCAGACGCATACGGATAATACTTTCCACCCGCCAAAGGGTGAAGTTACGGTTGACGCAGGCACCCTTAACAAGTTGTTCGATATGCTGGAGCTTGTGTTCAAGGCTCTGCGGGAAATGTTTGCCGGTAAGCAATCAAAGTCCAGCGTATTGCCTGACAAGGCTGACGTGCCGGCCACAGAGCTGGAAGTTGGCAAGCTGCCGCCGAGCGTCAAGGCAAACGAATTGCTGGCAGTGAAGGGTGAATTGCCCAAGCAGCAATCGGTGCCGCTTACCTCGTTGCAGAGTACGCCTGATTCCGCCGGCACCATTGATGCAGCGTTAGTCGGGATGCCTGCCTTGGTGCGGGATACCCCCAAGCACTCGCCGGGGTTGATTGCGCTGCCTGTGACCGAGTCCGACGCCATCGATAGCCATGATCACAACACAAACGACCTGCCAGTCACCCGGTGGAGCACGCTCAGGCCGCAGTTGAACGCGGTGTTGCCTGCGGCGCCCAAGCCAGAGGTCACCGTGACCAATGATGCCAAGGCCAATGTGAATGTGAATGTAAACATCGATCACTGCCACTGCCCTGAGACAGGCTTGCCGCTGAACAATGGGCTGACATCACGGGTCCTGCCGGATGTACGCTTGGTGCCTGCCCCTCCTCATGTTGACGTAACGTCCGAAACGACGCCGCCGATTGAGCCTCAGATAACTCCAAAACCTGCGCAGGAATTGCCGCTGCCCGTCACGTCTGAGGTGGGGCTGCACACCGAGGATGACGTGAAGCGCGACCCTGCATTGAGTGTGACGCCTGAAACCCCGCCCGTTGACAATAAAATGACCCCGCAGCTTGATGGCAAGGTTACCTCGGAGCACCAGCCTGACGAGCCGCCGCTTGATGTAACGAGCCCAGGGCCTTCTGAAGATTACGTTGACCAAGAGGAAGGGCACTTTAATGCCCGCTCCAACTTCAAGTTCTAACAAACTACACCTCGTTTAAATTTTTTGAATAGCGCAGGTGCCTCTCCGAACTGTCAGCTCGGAGAAGTACCTGCTTATGGAGAAATATATGCGTTGTTGTTCGGTCGATCGTAGTATTCGTAGTTTGGATGTGCACCATGCGCCTGTCATGAATACTACAAATAAGATGGCTCGGTATAACTCAATCCACAGCAGTCGTAACAAGGTGCGGTATAAGCCAGCCGATAACGGAATGCATCAACGCTCCAGGTTGATCGCTGGATTCAACCCATTTTCCTGGCTGAAAACGTCTGTCTTGTCGTTTTTTAATAAGTTTTCCTCCTTTACAAGCGGGGCGCCTATCAATGCACTTGCCAATACAAGCCCGCGATTGGAGCGAACCCTTCAAACAGTTCCCGAATTTAAACCTGAACGGGCGACTTCCAAACTTGACCCTGCCGGATACATTCCGGGTCTTTCAACTAAACGCAATGGCGAAAAGCCCAACGACATCTTCGGCGGCTTTCGCCAGGGGCCGGACGGCAACTGCGTGACGGTATCCGCCATCAAGGCCGCGATGCACCGCTTTGGGCAAAGCCCTACGGATATCTACAAGGCGGTCACAAAAGTCGCCGGAGGGTACCGAGTGATCATGCGCGACGACTTTGCCCTCGGCCTCACTGACCATGAATTGAGGCTCGGCGCACGCGGTGCAAGGTTTGTCGGGGCCGACAGGGAAATGCTCAAGGATGCGCAGTTTTTGTACGCCGTCAGTGCCAAACGTGCACAGATGGAAAACAACGACGGTACGGCGAGCAGCAGCTTTTATGCAGCGATGCGCAGTTTGAACGACAGGGAAGATGAGCTCGGGCCGGGGGAAGGATTCTTGCGCCTGGGTCTGCGCAAGCATATGCGCACAGTGAGCGCACATGACCTTGCCCGTGGGCTGGTCGGCATGAGCAACCGAGCGGGGCATTCGGCTGCCGTGATCAACGGTCGCGAGGAGTTATGGGGCACGCGCGGCCGTGCACCCTGGCGCGGTGATGCAATCGCCCTGGTCTGACCGCTACCCAGTCATTTTTCTGTTTACTTCAAAGGATCAGCAGGTATGAATCTCTCAATTGCACATCGACCATGGGCTGCAGAGCCAGGGCCGCGCGCAGACCGTTCATTGCACGCCACACATGAAAAATCAGCAGCACTTATTCCCGCATTCAGCGCGAGTGAGCGGCGTTTCGACGAAAGCTTTGAAACCAGCACCCATGCGGCGGTCATCAAAATGATGATGATGACCTTCGGCCGAACGCCGGTCGATATGTTCGATCAGGTCAAGCCGGTTGTCGGCGGGTATGCCATCACCATGAAGGATGAGTTCAAACTTGGATTAACCTGTCGGGAACTGAAACAAGCAGCTGCTGCGTCGAGGTTCACAGGGGCAGACAACGCAGCGGTGCGAGACGCCAATTTCGTGTTCGCAGCGTTTGTGAAGCGCAAACAACTGACAGGCGGCTATCCCGATTTTGCGTCCGCGCTGGCGGAAACACTCAAGGGCGAGTTCACTCTCCATTGCTTGAAAGGCATGGGGGTTTCCGGGCTCGCCCAGTACGTACCGCTCCAGAACATGGTGGGCAAGGACGTGGTGGGTGTGTTGGACACGCATTACCGGGCGAGTGCACTGGTCGTTGACGGGGTGAAGCGTGACCCGGGTGATACGTACCCTGTGGATCGAGGCTACGGTTATCGCTTGCTCAAGTTCACCGACGCTGTGCAACCCCGTGACTCCGTAGCGGTATCTACGGTAGCAGTCGGGCTGAAACCCAAGAATATCTGGTCCGGCTTTTATCAAGGCGCTGAAGGCAATTGCGTCACCGTGTCGGCGATCAAGGCGGCCATGATGCGGTTCGGGCAAAACCCGGCTGGCATCTATACGCACATCGGTGCAACGCCAGGCGGGTATGAAGTGACCATGCGTGATGGTTTCAAGCTGGCGTTGAGCCATGACGAACTGGACAGGGCCACACGCGGCTCAAACCTGTGCGGCAGTGATACGGCGATGCTCAAGGACGCCAACTTTTTATATGCCGTCAGCGCCAAGCGCGCGCAGTTGGAGAACAACGACTTTCGCGGCAACCAAAGCTTTGAGGTGGCCATGGAGACCTTGAACGATGGCGAATACCCAGGGCAATCCCTGCGCAGGTTGGGGCTTTCTGCCTATGTCAGGGACTCGAACGTGGCTGAACTGGCCAGCGGCGCCATCGGCACCCTGGCCGATAACAGTCATTCAATGGCGGTGATCGGGGGCGTACTGGACTACTACGGTCAGCGCTATAGCCTGGCGTCATCCGAATGGATGAACAGCAGTTATCGCGCGCTCAAACTCGTCTGAGCCTACCCCAGCAATCGCCTGAACTCCTCGATCGGCAACGGCCGACTGTGCAAGTAACCCTGAAACACATGGCAGCCGAGCTTTTGCAGGAAGGCCAATTGTTCCAGGGTTTCTACGCCTTCAGCGATCACGTCGAGGTTCAGGCTGCGCGCCATGGCCACGATGGCGCGGATGATTTCGGCGTCGTTGGGGTCATGGGTGGCGTCGCGTACAAAGGATTGGTCGATCTTCAGCGCATCCACCGGCAGGCGCTTGAGGTAGGTCAGCGAAGAGTAGCCAGTGCCAAAATCATCCATGGCAAAGCTCACGCCGAGCTTTTTCAGGCGACGCATTTTCAGCACGGTGTCGTCCATGTTCTGAATCACGATGCCCTCGGTGATTTCCAGCTTCAACAGGCTGAAGGGCAACTGATGCGTCTTGAGGCTGCGTTCCACCCGTTCCACAAAGTCGTTCTGGCGAAACTGCCGGGGGCTGATGTTCACGCACAGGCTGAAATTCAGCGGGTCCACCAGGCCTTCGGCAATCAACTGCGCAAAGGCCCCGCAGGCTTCATCTAGGATCCAGGTGCCGACTTCGAGAATCAGGCCGCTGTCTTCCAGCACCTTGATGAATTCGGTGGGTGACTGCGCGCCCAGTTGGGGATGCTGCCAGCGCACCAGCGCTTCGGCGCCGATGATCTTGTTGCCGCGTGCGTCCACTTGGGGCTGGTAATGCACGCTGAACTCGCCACGGGACAGGGCCAGGCGCAAGTCAGTTTCCATGCGCAGGCGTTCGCTGGCGGTTTTTTGCATGCTGTTGTGAAACATCTGCGTGGTGTTACGCCCCGAGTCCTTGGCGCGGTACAGGGCAATGTCGGCGCGCTTGAGCAGGTCGGCCGGGGTCGAGCCGTGATCGGGAATCAGCGCCACGCCGATGCTGGGCGTGACCTGCAAGCGATGGCCATCGAGAAACATCGGCTCCGAGAGCAATTCACGCAGGGTGTCAGCCAGCACCTGCACCTGGTGGGTGACTTCGGTGCGTGAACCTTCGAGGCCACTGAGCAGCACCACGAATTCATCACCGCCCAGGCGCGCCACCGTGTCCTCTGTGCGCACGCTGGCTTCCAGGCGCGCCGTGACGATTTTCAGCACCGTGTCGCCCACCGGGTGGCCGAGGGAATCGTTGATGTGTTTGAAGTGATCCAGATCCAGGAACAGCAGGGCGCCGCGCAGGTCGTGGCGCTTGAGCAGGGCGATTTGCTGGCTCAGGCGGTCCATCAGCAAGGCGCGGTTGGGCAGGTTGGTCAGCGGGTCGTGATAGGCCAGGTGGCGAATCTGCGCCTGGGCGTTTTTCAGCAGGCTCACATCCCGCGCGGTGAGGAGCAGGCAGGGGGTTTCGTTGAGGGTGATCGGTTCTACCGAAACCTCAACTGAGAGTATGTCGCCTTGTTTGTTGTGCCAGAGCATTTCCAGGTGGTGAATGCGGCCCTTGATCTGCAGTTCGGCCAACAGCGCGGAACGCTGGTTTTCGTCTGCCCAGATGCCGATCTGGTACAGCGTCAGGCCGATGGCTTCTTCGGCGCGGTAGCCGGTCAAGCGGCAGAAGCCGTCGTTGACCTCCACATAACGGCCGGTGTCACGCTCGGTGATGGAGATCGCATCGGGGCTGGAATGAAAGGCTTTGGCGAACTTCTCTTCACTGGCTTTCAGGGCAGCTTCCGAGCGCTGTTGCTGGGTGATATCGCGCAGAGTAGTGACGATGCACGGCTGGTTGCCCACCTTGATCAGCCGGCTGGAGATCACGCAGGTCAGGAGCTGCCCGTTCTTGTGATGCACCACGATGGCCACATTGCTCAATGACTGCTCGCGGATCACTTGTTCGATACGTTGCAGGCGCTTGCTCGAATCGTCCCACAGGCCGATTTGTTCGGCGCTTTTTTCGATAACCTCTGCGGCGGTCCAGCCGAAGGTCAGGGTAAACGCCGGGTTGATCTCGATAAACGCGCCGCTCTCCAGGCAGGTGACGCAGATCGGGTCGGGGCTGGCCTGAAACAGGCTGGCGAATTTTTCTTCGGAGGCCGTCAGGCGCTGTTCGCGCTCTACCTGGTCAGTGATGTCCAGCAGCGTGCCGGCCATGCGCAGTGGTTTGCCGGCGTCATCGCGGTACAGGCGCGCGCGGCTTTCCAGGTAGCGCGCGCTGCCGTCTTCCATCTGCACGCGGTAGGTCAGTTGGTAATTGCCATTCGCGCCCTCGCGCAGGCTGCGATAAGCATTGCGCATGCCCTCGCGTTCTTCATCGGACACGCCTTCAAAAAACGCATCGAAGGGTTCGTGAAAGGGCTCCGGCGGCAAGCCGTGCAGTTGCGCCGCGCGAGCCGAGCCATAGAGCATGCCGCTGGGGATGTGCCAGTCCCACGTGCCGAGTTGCGCCGAATCCAGCGCAAGGTCGAGGCGATCCTGGCTGTCCTTCAGCGCTTGCTCGGCGTTTTTGCGTTCCGTGGTGTCGACGAAGGTGCTGATCAGGTAAGCCTCACCCTCCAACTCAACCTTTTGCGCGCTGAGGGTGCCGTCGTGAACCTGCCCGGTACTCGCGCAAAACTGCACCTCCATAGTGATCGGTTCGCCTTTGCGCTGGGTGGCCTTGACCAGCAGCGCGCGCTGTTCTGGATAGCGCCACAGGCCCAGGTCCAGCGTGGTTCGACCGATCACATCGGCCAGTGGCCAGCCGAACAGCACCTCGAAATAGTGGTTGGCCTCGCCGATCCGCCCATCGGACTGGCGCGTGAGCAGGACCATGTTCGGGCACAGGTGGAACAGTGTGGCGAAGCGCTTTTCGGAGCTGCTCAGGGCACTCTCGCGGTCCCGCTGGTGGGTAATCTCACGAATCACGCCGATCATTCGACGTCGTCCGGTCTTGTCCGGGACCAGGCTGCCGTTGACTTCCAGCCAGTGCAGGCTGCCGTCGGGCCACTGGATACGATGGTGCATCGCATGCTCGAACGGCTCGCCGGCCAGCACGGCATGAAACGCCCTCAGCACTCGTGCGCTGTCCTGAGGCGCCAGCAGGTCGAGGTAATCAAGGTCTTTGGGCAATGGCTGCCGGGGGTCGAAGCCGAATAGCGCCTGGGTACCGCGTGACCAACTGATGCGCCCGGTGTCGATCTCCCAACACCACGCACCGAGCCGTGCAGCATTCAGGGCGGCCAGCAGTTGCGGGGCGCTGTCCCAGCTTTGCTCGGCCTCTTGAGGGTCACCGGCGTAGACGCGGGGCAACGGTGGCACGTGATCGACGGGGTTGCGCATTATCAAAGGGCCTTGGCTCAATGGGCATTTGGCGCGGCTTTTATCAGAGCTTCAGGCCGCACAGCTTCATGCCGGTACCCCTGGCAGATCGACCTGTGCATCCAAAAGGCTCATGAAAGCTCTCGCAGCGTTCGACAGCGTCCTTTCTGTGTGCACGATATAGCCTAGCTGGCGACTGAGCTGTATGCCCGGCAAAGCGATACTTGCGACCTGATCATCGAGCATGGTGCGCGGCAACACGCTCCAGGCCAGGCCGATCGACACCATCATCTTGATAGTTTCCAAATAGTTAGTGCTCATCGCGATGTTTGGCGTCAGGCCCTGGGCCTCGAACAGACGGCTGACAATATGGTGGGTAAAGGTGTTGCCGCCGGGAAAAACCGCCGGGTGGCCCGCGATATCCGCAAGGTTGACGCGGCCATGGCTGGTCAAACTGTGTTCCGGGGCCACCACGAAATCCAGCGGGTCGTCCCAGACCGGAGTGGCACGCACGAGATGGTGCGGGTCGGGCGCCAACGTGATCACTGCGACTTCGGCGCGGCCGTGGAGGATTTCTTCGTAGGCAACTTCCGAATCGAGGAACTGAATATCCAGCGCCACGTTCGGGTATTCACGGGTAAAGGTGCGCAGGATCGGCGGCAGGCGGTGCAGGCCGATGTGATGGCTGGTGGCCAGGGTGAGTCGGCCGCTGACCTCGCCGGTCAGGTTGGTGAGGGCGCGGCGGGTGTCGTCGAGCACGTTGAGAATCTGATAAGCACGCGGCAGCAGGGCGCGGCCGGCCTCGGTCAAACCGACTTCGCGGCCCAAGCGGTCAAACAATCGCACCTTTAATTGCTGCTCCAGCCCGGCGATGCGCTTGCTGATGGCCGGTTGCGTCAGGTGCAAGCGTTCACCAGCACCGGAGAAACTACCGGTCTCGGCGATGGCGATAAAAGCGTTGAGGTTGGCCAGGTCCATGGTGGTATTCCAGTTGGTTATCCAAAGCATAAAAAATATGAATTTGAGTTATTTAATGTAGCGCCATACCATCAGCCTCACAAGCCAAAGGGTTATTGAATGTCTCAAGACCCGGGGCATAGAAACACCTGATGAGGACCGCGTGATGGCCGGCAAAACGCTTTACGACAAGCTTTGGGATTCCCATGAAGTGAAACGGCGCGACGATGGCTCGTCGCTGATCTATATCGACCGTCACATCATCCATGAAGTGACCTCGCCTCAAGCGTTCGAAGGCCTGCGGCTGGCCGGGCGCAAGCCTTGGCGCGTCGACTCGATCATCGCCACCCCGGACCACAACGTGCCGACCACCCCGGAGCGCAAGGGCGGGATCGAGGCCATCGTCGACACCGTGTCGCGTTTGCAGGTGCAAACCCTCGACGACTACTGCGATGAATATGGCATCACCGAATTCAAGATGAACGACGTGCGTCAAGGCATCGTTCACGTGATCGGCCCTGAGCAGGGCGCCACCTTGCCGGGCATGACCGTGGTCTGCGGCGACTCCCACACCTCCACCCACGGTGCGTTCGGCGCCCTGGCCCACGGCATCGGCACTTCGGAGGTGGAACATGTGTTCGCCACCCAGTGCCTGGTCGCCAAGAAAATGAAGAACATGTTGGTGTCGGTCGAAGGCAAGCTGCCGTTCGGCGTGACCGCCAAAGACATCGTGCTGGCCGTGATCGGCAAAATCGGCACCGCCGGCGGTAATGGCCATGCCATCGAATTCGCCGGCAGCGCGATTCGCGACCTGTCCATCGAAGGCCGCATGACCATCTGCAACATGTCCATCGAAGCCGGTGCCCGTGTCGGCATGGTGGCAGCGGATGAAAAGACCATTGAATACGTCAAAGGTCGCCCCTTCGCACCGGCTGGCGCTGAATGGGATGCTGCGGTAGAAGCCTGGAAAGACTTGGTCTCCGACGCCGACGCGGTGTTCGACACCGTGGTTGAGCTCGACGCTGCCCAGATCAAGCCGCAAGTCAGCTGGGGCACTTCGCCGGAAATGGTGCTGGCTGTCGATCAGAACGTACCGGACCCGGCCAAGGAAACCGACCTGGTCAAGCGTGGTTCCATCGAGCGCGCCCTGAAGTACATGGGCTTGAAAGCCAATCAGGCGATTACCGACATTCAGTTGGATCGCGTGTTTATTGGTTCCTGCACCAACTCGCGGATTGAAGACCTGCGCGCTGCGGCAGTGATCGCCAAGGGCCGCAAAGTCGCCTCGACGATCAAGCAAGCCATCGTGGTGCCGGGTTCGGGCCTGGTCAAAGCACAAGCCGAAGCCGAAGGCCTCGACAAGATTTTCCTCGAAGCCGGTTTTGAATGGCGTGAGCCTGGCTGCTCGATGTGCCTGGCCATGAACCCGGACCGTTTGGAGTCGGGCGAGCATTGCGCCTCCACCTCCAACCGTAACTTCGAAGGGCGTCAGGGCGCTGGCGGGCGTACCCACCTGGTCAGCCCGGCCATGGCCGCTGCGGCTGCCGTCAACGGTCGTTTCATCGACGTTCGCGAATTGATCTGAGGAATACCCGATGAGAGCTTTTACCCAACACACAGGTCTTGTAGCGCCGTTGGACCGTGCCAACGTGGACACCGACCAGATCATCCCGAAGCAGTTCTTGAAGTCGATCAAGCGCACCGGTTTCGGCCCGAACCTGTTCGATGAGTGGCGCTACCTGGATGTGGGCTATGCCTACCAGGACAACTCCAAGCGCCCGTTGAACAAGGACTTTGTGCTCAACGCCGAGCGTTACCAGGGCGCCAGCGTGCTGCTGGCGCGGGAAAACTTCGGTTGCGGCTCCAGCCGTGAGCACGCGCCGTGGGCCCTGGAAGAATATGGCTTTCGCAGCATCATCGCGCCGAGCTACGCCGACATCTTCTTCAACAACAGCTTCAAGAACGGCTTGCTGCCGATCATCTTGAGCGACGCCGAAGTGGATGAACTGTTCAAGCAAGTGGAAGCCGACGTGGGCTACCAGCTGACCGTCGATCTGGCCGCGCAAACCGTGACCCGTCCGGATGGCAAGGTGTACCACTTTGAAGTGGATGCTTTCCGTAAGCACTGCCTGATCAATGGCCTGGATGATATTGGCCTGACCTTGCAGGACGGTGATGCGATTGCCGCGTTTGAAGCCAAGCACCGGGCCAGTCAGCCCTGGTTGTTTCGCGATGCTTGATTGGCGGTAGACCGTGCGGGCCCCATCGCGGGCAAGCCCGACTCCCACATTTTGACTTGTGAATACAGTCAACTGTGGGAGCTGGCTTGCCTGCGATAGCGCCCGTACCAACACCCCAAAACCCAAGGAAAACCACCATGACCAACACCGCCCACACCCAAGTCGTGCAAAAACAATTCGGCGAGCAAGCCTCGGCTTACCTGAGCAGTGCCGTGCACGCCCAAGGCACCGAATTCGCGCTGCTCCAGGCCGAACTGGCCGGGCAGGGCGGCGCACGACTGCTGGATTTGGGGTGCGGTGCCGGCCATGTGAGTTTCAACGTAGCACCGCTGGTTAAAGAAGTGGTGGCCTACGACCTGTCCCAACAGATGCTCGACGTGGTTGCCGCCGCCGCAAAAGATCGTGGCCTGAGCAACATCAGCACTGTGCACGGCGCTGCCGAAAGCCTGCCATTCGCCGATGGCGAATTCGACTTCGTGTTCAGCCGTTATTCGGCTCACCACTGGAGTGACCTCGGCGTGGCCCTGCGCGATGTGCGCCGCGTGCTCAAGCCAGGTGGCGTGGCGGCCTTTGTTGACGTGTTGTCACCTGGCAGCCCGCTGTTGGACACTTACCTGCAAACCGTCGAAGTGCTGCGCGACACCAGCCATGTGCGCGATTATTCCGCCGGCGAATGGATGCGTCAGCTCAGCGAAGCCGGTTTGCATGTACGTAACAGCAGCTGCCAGCGCCTGCGCCTGGAATACACCTCGTGGGTCGAGCGCATGCGCACGCCCCAGGTACTGCGCGCCGCCATCCTTGAGCTGCAAAAGGCGATGGGCCAGGAAGTGCGTGATTACTACGAGATTCAAGCCGACGGCACCTTCAGCACCGACGTGCTGGTGGTGTTTGCCGAACGCTGATTAATTTTCCCGACCTGCCCATGGGCGGGTCGTTTGATGAAATGAGGAACCCATGAGCAAGCAGATTCTGATTCTCCCTGGCGACGGTATTGGTCCGGAAATCATGGCCGAAGCGGTCAAAGTCCTGGAATTGGCCAACACCAAGTACAGCCTGGGTTTTGAGCTGAGCCACGACGTGATCGGCGGCGCGGCCATCGACAAGCACGGCGTGCCGCTGGCCGATGAAACCCTGGAGCGCGCCCGCGCGGCCGACGCCGTGCTGTTGGGCGCGGTAGGTGGCCCGAAATGGGACAAGATTGAGCGTGACATCCGCCCTGAGCGCGGCCTGCTGAAAATCCGTGCGCAACTGGGCCTGTTCGGCAACCTGCGTCCGGCCATCCTTTATCCGCAACTGGCTGACGCGTCGAGCCTGAAGCCGGAAGTGGTGGCGGGCCTGGACATCCTGATCGTGCGTGAGCTGACCGGCGGTATCTACTTCGGCTCGCCACGCGGTGTGCGCGAGTTGGAGAATGGTGAGCGCCAGGCCTACGACACCCTGCCGTACAGCGAGAGTGAAATTCGCCGTATCGCCCGTGTCGGTTTCGATATGGCCCGCGTGCGCGGCAAAAAGGTCTGCTCGGTCGACAAGGCCAACGTACTGGCTTCCAGCCAACTGTGGCGTGAAATCGTCGAAGAAGTCGCCAAGGATTACCCGGACGTCGAACTGAGCCACATGTACGTCGACAACGCGGCCATGCAACTGGTGCGCGCACCGAAACAGTTTGACGTGATCGTCACCGACAACCTGTTCGGCGACATCCTGTCCGACCAGGCCTCGATGCTCACCGGTTCCATCGGCATGCTGCCGTCGGCGTCCCTGGACACCAACAACAAGGGCATGTACGAGCCGTGCCACGGTTCGGCGCCAGACATCGCAGGGCAGGGCATTGCCAACCCGTTGGCGACCATTTTGTCGGTCTCGATGATGCTGCGTTACAGCTTCAACCTGAGCGACGCGGCCGATGCCATCGAGAAGGCCGTGAGCCTGGTGCTGGACCAGGGTTTGCGCACTGGTGACATTTGGTCACAGGGTTGCACCAGGGTTGGGACGCAAGAAATGGGCGACGCAGTAGTCGCCGCGCTACGGAATCTGTAATCTCTGCGGCCCGCTTGCAGTTGTTGCTGCAAGGCGGCCCACTTTTTAACAAGGTGTAGTTGCGATGAAACGTGTAGGTCTGATCGGTTGGCGCGGTATGGTCGGTTCCGTGCTCATGCAGCGGATGCTGGAAGAGCAGGATTTCGATCTTATTGAGCCGGTGTTCTTCACCACGTCGAACGTGGGTGGCCAAGGGCCTTCCGTGGGCAAGGATATCTCTGCGCTCAAGGACGCCTACAGCATTGAAGAGCTGAAAACCCTCGACGTGATTTTGACCTGTCAGGGTGGCGACTACACCAGCGAAGTGTTCCCCAAGCTGCGTGAAGCCGGCTGGCAGGGTTACTGGATCGACGCCGCGTCGAGCCTGCGCATGCAGGATGACGCGGTCATCGTTCTCGACCCGGTCAACCGCAAGGTTATCGATCAGCAGCTGGATGCCGGTACCAAAAACTACATCGGTGGCAACTGCACCGTCAGCCTGATGCTGATGGGCCTGGGCGGCTTGTTCGAAGCCGGCCTGGTTGAGTGGATGAGCGCCATGACGTATCAGGCAGCCTCCGGCGCCGGCGCGCAGAACATGCGTGAACTGATCAAGCAGATGGGCGCTACCCATGCAGCCGTTGCTGATCAACTGGCGGACCCTGCCAGCGCGATTCTGGATATCGACCGTCGTGTGGCTGAGGCCATGCGCAGCGAGGCGTATCCGACCGAGAACTTTGGTGTGCCATTGGCGGGTAGCTTGATTCCGTGGATCGACAAGGAACTGCCGAACGGCCAGAGCCGTGAAGAGTGGAAAGCGCAGGCTGAGACCAACAAGATTCTGGGTCGCTTCAAGAGCCCGATTCCGGTGGATGGCATTTGCGTGCGCATCGGCGCCATGCGCTGCCACAGCCAGGCACTGACCATCAAACTGAACAAGGATGTGCCGATCGCCGATATCGAAGGGTTGATCAGCCAGCACAACCCTTGGGTTAAGTTGGTGCCGAACAACCGTGATATCAGCATGCAGGAGCTGAGCCCCACCAAGGTGACAGGGACCTTGAATGTGCCGGTCGGGCGTTTGCGCAAGTTGAATATGGGCAGCCAGTTCCTGGGTGCGTTCACCGTGGGTGATCAGTTGTTGTGGGGCGCTGCAGAGCCTCTGCGTCGTATGCTGCGGATTTTGCTGGAGCGTTGATTGTTTAGGGCTGTAAGAAAAACCCGCGACTGGTAACAGACGCGGGTTTTTTATTGCCTTTGAGTCTCTCATCGCAGGCAAGCCAGCTCCCACACTTGAATGTGTTTGCACATTCAAAATGTGGGAACTGGCTTGCCTGCGATAGGGCCATCAGCCCCACCACAAAAAACTGGGCCAATTGCCTCCCCCCCCAGCCACCCGGTAAAGTGCCGCTCCCCCCGCTATGCCCGAGGCAACTCCCATGACCCAGACCTTTGACATCGCCGTAATCGGCGCCACCGGCACTGTCGGCGAGACCCTGGTGCAGATCCTCGAAGAGCTGAGTTTCCCGGTAGGCACTCTTTACCTGCTGGCCGGCAGCAACTCGGCTGGCGCATCGGTGCCGTTTCGTGGCAAGAACGTGCGGGTCAAGGAAGTCGATGAATTCGACTTCAAAAAGGCGCAGTTAGCCTTCTTTGCCGCCGGCCCTGCGGTCACCCTGAGCTTTGCCCCGCGTGCTATCGCCGCCGGCTGCTCGGTGATCGATCTGTCCGGCGCCTTGCCCGCCGATCAGGCGCCTCAAGTGGTCCCGGAAGCCAACGCCCATATCCTCAAAGGCTTGAAAAAGCCCTTCCAGCTCGGCAGCCCGAGCCCGTCGGCGACCAACCTGGCGGTAGTCCTTGCGCCATTGCGCGGTTTGCTGGACATCCAGCGCGTCAGTGTGACCGCCAACCTGGCCGTATCGGCCCAGGGCCGTGAAGCGGTCAGCGAATTGGCGCGTCAGACCGCCGAGCTGCTCAATGTGCGCCCGCTGGAGCCGAAGTTCTTTGATCGGCAGATGGCCTTCAACCTGTTGGCACAAGTCGGCACCCCGGATGCTCAAGGTCATACAGCCCTGGAGAAACGTCTCGTACACGAACTGCGTGCCGTGCTGGAAACTCCATTGCTGAAGATTTCCGCAACCTGCGTTCAAGCCCCGGTGTTTTTTGGCGATAGCTTGACTGTGTCGTTGCAATTGGGCGCGCCGGTTGATTTGGCTGCGGTGAACCGCTTACTCGACGCGGCGCCAGGTATCGAGTGGGTGGAAGAGGGCGATTACCCTACTGCCGTGGGCGATGCGGTCGGTCAGGACGTGGTGTATGTAGGACGTGTCCGAGCGGGGGTGGACGACCCGGCGGAACTAAATCTGTGGCTGACGTCAGATAACGTACGCAAAGGCGCCGCGCTGAACGCCGTTCAGTTGGCTCAGTTGTTGATAAAAGACCTTACGTAAAAGATACTTGGCGTCAATTTGTAGATTGATTCTAACCAAGCGCTATGCTTGGGCCCAAGCAGGAACAGTTGCGCGTCGGTGACCTATCGGCTCGCCATGCCTTATGGCAGCGGTTACCAACCTTCTCGCAAGCCGGGGAGTGTTCAGACAAAGGATGAGGCTATGGTTCAAGTTCGCAAACTGGTGTTAGCAATAGCGGCCGCCTCGGCGCTGTCCTCCGGTATGGCGCAGGCGCTGCAGCTGGGGGAGATGACCCTCAAGTCGACGTTGAACCAGCCCTTGTCGGTGGAAATCGAATTGCTCGATGTCGGTGGCCTCACGGCTGCCGAGATCACCCCGAGCCTGGCCTCGGCCCAGGCGTTTGTGGATGCGGGCGTGGACCGCCAGGCATTTCTCAATGACCTGACGTTTACCCCGGTGGTTAACCCCAATGGTCGCAGTGTGGTGCGTGTCACCTCCAGCAAGCCGTTGCCCGACTCCTACGTACGCTTCCTGCTGCAGGTGCAATGGCCCAATGGCCGCCTGATGCGTGATTACAGCGTGTTGCTCGACCCGGCCAAGTTCGAACAGCCGGCGCCGACCGCCAACGCGCCCGCCGCCGCGCCGCGTTTGAGCGCGCCTGGCAACACCGCCCCTACCGTAAGCAAAAACACCGCCCCTGCCGTAAGCAAATCTGCCCGTCACACCACGACTTCGCGCGACACCTTGTGGGAAATCGCCGCGAAGAACCGCAACGGTGGTTCGGTCCAGCAGACCATGCTGGCCATCCAGGCGCTTAACCCGGACGCGTTTATCGACGGCAACATCAACCGCCTGAAAACCGGCCAGGTGCTGCGCCTGCCGGATCGCGTGCAGGCAACGAGCCTGCCGCAGCCTCAGGCGATTGCTGAGGTGGCCGCGCAAAATGCGGCCTGGCGTGAAGGCCGTCGTACGGCCGGCAACCAAGCGCAGGGCAAGCCACAACTGGACGCTACCAAACGCACCGAGGCGGGGGACGCGCCGTCGAGCACCGCTGCCAAGGACAACTTGAGCCTGGTTTCGGCGGAGTCCTCCAAGAAAGGCGCAAAGGGCAAGGCCGCGGATGATCGGGCGCTGAGCGACAAGCTGGCGATGACCCAGGAACAACTGGACACCACTCGCCGCGACAACGAAGAGCTGAAAAGCCGTGCGGCGGACCTGCAAAGCCAGTTGGACAAGCTGCAAAAGTTGATTCAGCTGAAAAACGATCAACTGGCCCGTTTGCAGGCTGAAAAAGGTGATCCGGCCGCCCAGGCGACTGCGGCCATGCCTGCCCAATTGGCCGGTGAGCCCGCCGCCACTGCTCCCGAGGAGCCAGCAGCGACGCCTGCTGCCGTAGCGCCAGTACCAGCGCCCGAGCCGATCAAGCCGGATGCCGCGCCTGCCAGCACTGAAGGCAAGTTCAATGACCTGCTGACCAACCCGATCGTGCTTGGCGTGATCGGCGGTGCAGCCGGCTTGATTGTGTTGTTGCTCCTGTTGCTGTGGGCGCGCCATCGCAATGCCCGCCTTGAAGAGGAGAAACACCTGCGGATGGCGCGAGCCCTGGCGGAGGAGCCCGTGTTCACCTCAAGCGTGGATCACGACCTGCCAGCGGACAGCTTCGAAGGTTTGGAAGTCCCGCCACCTAACGTCAAGATGGCCGCAGCGCCGGTAGCCGCTCCGGTGGTCGAGCCGGTAGTTGTGCCGACCGTGGCTTCCGTCCTCGCGCCCCTGGCCGTTGCAGTCGCTCCGCAAAACTCCAGCGATGCGCTGGCACAAGCTCAATCGCATATCGACCGTGGTCATCTGAACCAGGCTGCGGATGTTCTTCAACAAGCGATCAAGCACGAGCCCAAGCGCAGCGATCTGCGTTTGAAATTGCTGGAAGTGTACGGCCTGCAAGGCGATAAGGACGGCTTCGTCGCCCAGGAGCGTCAACTGGTGGCCAATGGTCAAAACCATGCCCAGGTTGAGCAGCTCAAGAGCCGCTTCCCGGCCATGGCCGTGATGGCCGCTGGTGTGAGTGCCGCCGTCGCTGCGGCAGCCCTGGACGCTCAGTACGTCAGGGACCTGCTGGAGGATAAGCCTGCTGCACCGGCTGCGGAGCCCGACGCATTCGACACTGATTTCGACTTGAGCCTGGACGACCTGGAAGCGGCCTCGCCTGCCGTGGTTCGCCCGGAAGATGAACTGAGCTTTGAGTCGGTGCTGCAACAGCAGACCGACGCCAAGGCCAGCCCGGACGATTTGTCTGATTTCGACCTGGACTTGCAGCTGGAAGCGCCGGCTTCTACGCAGTCCGATGACGACTTCCTCTCGGGCCTTGAAGACCAGATGAAGGACGTGCCTGCGGTTGAGCCGCCGACGTTGACGCCTGCCGCACTAGACGACTTCGACCTGCCGGAAGACTTCGACCTGTCCCTGGCCGACGAGCCTGCGGCTGCGGCCGCTGCAAAGCCGGATGGCTTCGCGTCGGAGCTGAATGACGTCAATGCCGAGCTGGATCGGTTGTCCCAGAGCCTGGAACATCCGCCTATCGAGCCGTCCTTCACCGCAGAAGATGCAGCGCTGGGGGATGATGAGCCGGAATTCGATTTCCTCTCCGGCACCGACGAGGTCGCCACCAAGCTGGATTTGGCTCAGGCGTACATCGACATGGGTGATACCGACGGTGCGCGCGACATCCTTTCCGAGGTGCTGACCGAAGGCAATGACGGCCAGCGCGGTGAAGCCAAGGAAATGCTGGGTAAAATCTGAAGGTTGATGCAAGTCCAGTGTGGGGCAGTGCCAGGCACGTCAACAAAAGCGCCCCTCGTGCGGCTGTCGCCTTTATAATGGCCGCCTTTGCGCAACTCATCAGGCTCTCAGTTCTTGGCAAATATAGATAACGCGGCCGCCGAAATGGCGGCCGCAGGCTTTTACCGCATCGCCCTCGGCGTGGAATACAAAGGCTCGCGCTATCGCGGCTGGCAACGCCAGGCCTCTGGCGTGTTGACGGTGCAGGAAACCTTGGAAAAGGCCCTGTCGAAAGTCGCCGATTCGCCGGTGTCCTTGATGTGTGCCGGGCGCACCGACGCTGGCGTACACGCCTGTGGCCAAGTGGTGCACTTTGATACCCAGGCCGAACGCACCATGAAAGCGTGGGTGATGGGCGCCAATATCAATCTGCCCCATGACGTCAGCGTCAGTTGGGCCAAGGTCATGCCTGCGCATTTTCATGCGCGCTTCAAGGCCATCGCCCGGCGTTACCGCTATGTGATCTACAACGATCAGATTCGCCCGGCGCACCTCAACGAAGAAATCACCTGGAACCACCGCCCGCTGGATGCCGAGCGCATGGCCGAGGCTGCGCAGCATCTGGTCGGGGTGCATGATTTCAGCGCCTTCCGCGCCGGCCAGTGCCAGGCCAAATCGCCGATCAAGGAAGTCCATCATCTGCGCGTGACCCGTCACGGCAAGATGATCGTGCTGGATATCCGTGCCGGGGCGTTCCTGCACCACATGGTGCGCAACATTGCCGGCGTGTTGATGACCATCGGCACGGGCGAGCGCCCGGTGGAGTGGGCCAGGGAAGTGCTGGAAAGTCGTGTGCGCCGCACTGGCGGTGTGACCGCGCATCCGTTTGGCCTGTACCTGGTGGATGTGGAGTACCGCGACGAGTTCGAGCTGCCGCAACGTTTCATCGGGCCACACTTCCTCACAGGTTTCAGCGAACTTGGCGGCTGACGCCCGGAATAGCTTTTGTTACCATCCGGGACTTTCCCGGTCAAACCCTGAGGTTTCCACGACATGCCAGCCGTTCGCAGCAAGATTTGCGGGATTACCCGCATAGAAGACGCGCTGGCGGCAGTCGAGGCGGGGGCGGATGCCATTGGTTTGGTGTTTTACGCCAAAAGCCCCCGTGCGGTGAATGTGTTGCAGGCACGCGCGATCATCGCCGCGCTGCCGCCGTTCGTGACCACCGTGGGCTTGTTCGTCAACGCCAGCCGCTGCGAACTGAACGAAACCCTGGATGCGGTACCGCTGGACCTGCTGCAGTTTCACGGCGACGAGAGCCCCGACGAATGCGAAAGCTACGGGCGCCCATACATCAAGGCGCTGCGCGTCAAGGCCGGGGATGACATTGCCGCCGCGTGTGCTGCCTACGCCGGCGCTCGCGGGGTTCTGTTGGACACCTATGTTGAAGGCGTACCCGGCGGTACCGGCGAAGCGTTTGACTGGTCGCTGATTCCCGAAGGCCTGAGCACGCCGATTATCCTGGCTGGCGGGCTTAATTCGGGCAATGTCGGCGCGGCGATCGAGCAGGTTCGGCCCTACGCCGTGGACGTCAGCGGCGGGGTAGAGCAGAGCAAGGGCATCAAGGATCACAGCAAGATTCGCGCATTCATGCACGCCGTGCGCAACAGCAGTGGCGGGATGTGACGGCTGGCAGTCTGCCGCCGTCCATAACTACCACTGTGTAAAACAGCCCGGCGCCGCCTGTGGGTGGGCCGGAAATGAAGTGGCAACCCTGCGCTGGCAGGTTGTCTGGAAGGCTGAGGACGCAGGCGGGAATTGGCAGGTCGAACGTCTGACCCCGTCCCGCAAGCATCATCGCCACATATGAATTTAGCTCAAGGGCATACGCGGGGCTGTGTTCAAGCCACCGGTACTGGAGAAAGAAAGCATGAGCAACTGGTTAGTAGACAAACTGATCCCTTCGATCATGCGTTCCGAGGTAAAGAAAAGCTCGGTTCCTGAAGGTCTGTGGCACAAGTGCCCTTCCTGCGACGCGGTGCTGTACCGCCCGGAGCTGGAAAAGACCCTGGACGTTTGCCCCAAGTGCAACCATCACATGCGTATCGGCGCCCGCGCGCGTATCGACATCTTCCTGGATGCCGATGGCCGTGCCGAGCTGGGTGCTGACCTGGAGCCGGTTGACCGTCTCAAGTTCCGCGATGGCAAGAAGTACAAGGACCGCCTGACCGCTGCGCAGAAGCAGACCGGTGAGAAAGACGCGCTGATTTCCGTCAGCGGCAAGCTGCTGGGCATGCCAGTGGTGGTGTCGGCCTTTGAGTTCTCGTTCATGGGCGGCTCCATGGGGGCCATCGTTGGTGAGCGTTTTGTTCGCGCTGCCAATTACGCCCTGGAAAACCGTTGCCCGATGATCTGCTTCGCCGCCTCCGGTGGTGCGCGGATGCAGGAAGCCCTGATTTCCCTGATGCAAATGGCCAAGACCTCTGCGGTATTGGCGCGTCTGCGCGAAGAAGGCATTCCGTTCATCTCTGTTTTGACCGACCCGGTTTACGGCGGCGTTTCCGCCAGCCTGGCAATGCTGGGTGACGTGATCGTCGGCGAGCCAAAGGCGCTGATCGGTTTCGCCGGCCCACGCGTTATCGAACAGACCGTGCGTGAAAAGCTGCCGGAAGGCTTCCAGCGCAGCGAGTTCCTGCTGGAACACGGCGCGATCGACCTGATCATCCCGCGCGGTGAGCTGCGCCCACGCCTGGGTAACCTGTTGGCGCAAATGATGGGCCTGCCGAGTCCGGTATACGTCGCGCCTAAAATCGAGCCAATCGTTGTTCCGCCGGTGCCTGCAAACCTATGACCCAACGTACCCTGGGCGAATGGCTCGCCTACCTTGAGCAGTTGCATCCGTCCGCCATCGACATGGGCCTGGAGCGCTCGCAACAGGTAGCGGCCCGCCTTGGGTTGGGCCGTCCGGCACCGCGTGTGATCACGGTGACCGGCACCAACGGCAAAGGCTCGACCTGCGCCTTCGTCGCGGCGCTGCTGCAAGCCCAAGGGCTTAAAGTGGGCGTGTACAACTCTCCGCACCTGCTGCGTTACAACGAGCGGGTGCAGCTCAATGGCGTTCAAGCCACTGACGAGCAGCTCTGCGAAGCCTTCGCCGCACTCGACGTGGGGCGCGGCGAGATTTCCCTGACTTACTTTGAAATGGGCACCCTGGCGGCTTTCTGGCTGTTCGAGCGTGCGCAGTTGGATGTGGTGGTTCTGGAAGTCGGCCTGGGTGGGCGCCTGGACACGGTCAACGTGGTCGATGCCGACCTTGCGCTGATCACCAGCATCGGCGTCGATCATGCTGAATACCTCGGCAACACCCGCGAATCCGTGGCGTATGAAAAAGCCGGAATCTTCCGCCAGGGCAAGCCTGCGTTGTGTGGTGATACTGATCCGCCCCATACCTTGCTCGACAAGGTGCGCGAGCTGGACTGCCCGTTCTACCTGCGCGGTCGCGAATTCAACCTGGAGATTGGCAGTCAGCATTGGCAATGGCGCGGGCGCGATGTGCGCGGGAACGTCGTCCAATTGCGTGATTTGCCCCTGCTGAACCTGCCGATGGAAAACGCGGCGCTGGCGTTGCAAGCCTATTTGCTGCTGGACCTGCCATGGAATGCCGAGCAGATTGCCGCGACATTGCTGGCGACCCGTATTGTTGGGCGTTTGGACCGTCGTGCATTCGAGTGGGAGGGCAAGCGCCTGAACCTGCTCATGGATGTAGGGCACAACCCGCATGCTGCCGAATACCTGGCGCAACGCCTCTCGCGTACGCCGCCGACGGGCCGCCGCCTGGCGGTGTTCGGGCTGTTGGCCGACAAAGACCTGGGCGGTGTAGTTGCGCCCTTGCTTGGCGATGTCCAGTCCTGGGCAGTAGCGCCGCTGGATACGCCGCGCAGCCGCCCGGCCGTTGAGTTGGAAGTGGCCTTGCAGAACCTTGGCGCGCCGGTGGCGTCGTATGCAAGCGTTACTGCCGCCCTTGAGGCGCAATGCGCGCAAGCGACGCCCGAGGACGAGATACTGTTGTTCGGGTCATTTTATTGTGTTGCCGAGGCGCTTGAGTGGTTGGCCCGGCGCTCCACGGAGGAAGCTGCAGATGGCATTACTGGATAGCGCATACAAGCAGCGAATGGTCGGAGCCCTGGTGTTGGTGGCGTTGGCAGTGATTTTTTTGCCGATGCTGTTTTCCCGTCAGGACGAACAGCGTCAAGTGGTGGTAGAAGCCCCGGCTGCGCCACAGGCACCTGTCATGCCGCAGGTTCAGGTTGAGCCAGTAGTGGTGCCCGAGCCGCAAGCCCTGCCACAGGAGCCAGTACCGTCTGACGTGGAGGTCGCCCAGCAACAGGCGCCCACGATGCCGGTGCAGCCGAGCGTGCCAGTGGTCAAGCCGGCGCCAGCGCCAGCACCGGTTGTCGCTGCCAAACCTGCCGCGCCAGCGCCTGCACCCAAGCCCGTAGCGCCGCAGCCTGCCGCACCGGGCAAACCGGACGTGGGCCAGAGCCGCATTGATCCGAATGGTCTGCCGATCAGTTGGTCGATCCAGTTGGCCAGCCTGGCCAACCGTGAAAGCGCCGATGCGTTGCAGAAGAAGCTGCGCGCCCAAGGTTATAACGCCTATATCCGCAGTGCTGATGGCAAGAACCGTGTGTTTATCGGGCCGCTGATCGAGCGTGCCGAGGCGGATCGCCTGCGTGACCTGTTGGGTCGCCAGCAGAACCTGAATGGGTTTGTGGTGCGGTTTCAGCCGGAACGCGGTTGAGTTACTGCCGGTTCAGTCTGGCAATACGGTCTGAATGTGGGAGCCGGGCTTGCCCGCGATGAAGGCGCCGAGATGTGACAGTCACGCCACGGTGAAGCTATCGCAGGCAAGCCAGCTCCCACATTGGTTATGGGTTGGTCTTAAGATAGCCAACCCATTGATTTGCAAAGCACCCGCAATCACAGCTTACCGATAGCCCGGCGCTCTGCTAAAATGCGCCGCCTCATCTGTCCGTAGGCTGCACTGTGCCATTTACCTGGGTTGACTGGGCGATCGTTGCAATCGTCGCCATCTCCGCTTTGATCAGTCTAAGCCGCGGCTTCGTAAAAGAAGCACTGTCGTTGCTGACCTGGATCATCGCAGGAGTCGTCGCCTGGATGTTCGGTGGTTCACTGTCGGTTTACCTGGCCGGGTACATCGAAACACCTTCGGCTCGCGTCATCGCGGGCTGCGCCATCATGTTCATCGCCACGCTGCTGGTGGGAGCAATGGTCAATTATCTTATTGGCGAGTTGATACGTGTCACCGGCCTCTCCGGGACCGATCGATTTCTCGGCATGGCCTTCGGCGCCGCGCGTGGCGCGTTGCTGGTGGTTGTGGCGGTCGGGCTGTTGAGCCTGGGGCCAGTACAGCAGGATTCGTGGTGGCAAGAGTCGGTACTCGTGCCAAAATTTCTATTGGTTGCAGATTGGTCCAAAAACCTCATTTTGGGGTGGAGCAGTCAGTGGCTGGCCAGCGGAATCAGCATACCCGCTGATCTTCCGTTCAAGGAACACCTCTTACCGGCCAAAACGCCTCAGTAAGTTGGGTTCAGTCAAGATTCATTAAGTAGGGGTTGCGTCGCATGTGTGGCATCGTCGGTATCGTCGGTAAGTCGAACGTGAATCAGGCGCTGTATGACGCGCTAACCGTCCTCCAGCACCGCGGCCAGGACGCTGCCGGTATCGTAACCAGCCATGACGGCCGGTTATTCCTGCGCAAGGACAATGGTCTGGTGCGTGACGTGTTTCATCAACGTCACATGCAACGCCTCGTCGGGCACATGGGCATTGGCCATGTGCGTTACCCGACTGCCGGTAGCTCGACCTCGGCCGAAGCTCAGCCGTTCTACGTCAACTCGCCTTACGGCATCACCCTGGCGCACAACGGTAACCTGACCAACGTTGAACAGCTGGCCAAGGAGATTTACGAATCTGACCTGCGCCACGTCAACACCAACTCCGATTCGGAAGTGTTGCTCAACGTGTTCGCCCACGAGCTGGCCCAGCGCGGCAAGCTGCAACCGACCGAAGAAGACGTGTTCGCCGCCGTGACTGACGTGCACAACCGTTGCGTCGGCGGTTATGCCGTGGTGGCGATGATCACCGGTTATGGCATCGTCGGTTTCCGCGACCCCCATGGCATCCGCCCGATCGTGTTTGGCCAGCGTCACACCGACGAAGGCGTCGAGTACATGATCGCGTCCGAAAGCGTGTCCCTGGACGTGTTGGGCTTCACTCTGATTCGCGACCTCGCGCCGGGCGAAGCGGTGTACATCACCGAAGACGGCAAGCTGCACACCCGTCAATGCGCTGTAGCACCGAAGCTCACCCCGTGCATCTTCGAACACGTCTACCTGGCGCGTCCGGATTCGATCATCGACGGTGTTTCGGTCTATAAAGCACGCCTGCGCATGGGCGAGAAGCTCGCCGACAAGATCCTGCGCGAGCGTCCAGAACACGACATCGACGTGGTGATCCCGATTCCGGACACCAGCCGTACCGCCGCGCTGGAACTGGCCAACCACCTGGGCGTCAAGTTCCGCGAAGGCTTCGTGAAAAACCGTTACATCGGTCGTACCTTTATCATGCCGGGCCAGGCAGCGCGCAAGAAGTCGGTGCGCCAGAAGCTCAACGCCATTGAGCTGGAGTTTCGCGGCAAGAACGTGATGCTGGTGGATGACTCCATCGTGCGTGGCACCACCTGCAAGCAGATCATCCAGATGGCCCGCGAAGCCGGCGCGAAGAACGTGTACTTCTGTTCCGCAGCCCCAGCCGTGCGTTACCCGAACGTGTACGGTATCGACATGCCGAGCGCCCACGAGCTGATCGCGCATAACCGTTCGACCCAGGACGTGGCTGACCTGATCGGCGCGGACTGGCTGATCTATCAGGACCTGCCGGACCTGATCGAAGCGGTCGGCGGTGGCAAGATCAAGATCGAGCAGTTCGACTGCGCCGTGTTCGACGGCAAGTACGTGACCGGTGATGTCGACGAGGCCTACCTGAACAAGATCGAGCAGGCGCGTAATGACTCGTCGAAGATCAAGACCCAGGCGGTCAGCGCGATCATTGACCTGTATAACAACTGAGTAAACACCGGCCCTGAGGGGCCGGTTTTGTATCTTAAATAAAGCGTTGAGAGAGGAGTCGCAGCATGAGTCAGGAATGGGATGCCGGTCGGCTGGACAGCGACCTCGATGGCGTAGCTTTCGATACCCTGGCTGTGCGCGCCGGCCACCACCGCACCCCGGAAGGTGAGCACGGTGAGCCGATGTTCTTCACCTCCAGCTACGTGTTCCGTACCGCCGCTGACGCCGCTGCGCGTTTTGCCGGTGAAGTGCCGGGCAACGTGTATTCGCGCTACACCAACCCGACCGTGCGTGCGTTTGAAGAGCGTATCGCGGCCCTGGAAGGCGCTGAGCAGGCGGTCGCCACGGCCACCGGCATGGCGGCGATTCTGGCGGTGGTAATGAGCCTGTGCAGCGCTGGCGACCACGTGCTGGTGTCGCGCAGCGTGTTCGGTTCGACCATCAGCCTGTTCGAGAAGTATTTCAAGCGCTTCGGTATTGAAGTGGATTACGTGCCGCTGGCGGATCTTTCCGGCTGGGACGCGGCGATCAAGTCCAACACCAAGCTGCTGTTCGTCGAGTCGCCGTCCAACCCGCTCGCCGAGTTGGTGGATATCGCCGCGCTGTCGGAAGTCGCTCACGCGAAAGGCGCGATGCTGATCGTCGACAACTGCTTCTGCACGCCTGCGTTGCAGCAACCGTTGAAGCTGGGCGCGGACATTGTGGTGCACTCGGCCACAAAATTCATCGACGGCCAGGGCCGTTGCATGGGCGGCGTGGTTGCCGGTCGTAGTGAGCAAATGAAAGAAGTTGTCGGCTTCCTGCGCACCGCCGGCCCGACCTTGAGCCCGTTCAACGCGTGGATCTTCCTCAAAGGCCTGGAAACCCTCAGCCTGCGAATGAAGGCCCATTGCGCCAATGCTCAGGCCCTGGCCGAGTGGCTGGAGCAGCAGGACGGCATCGAGAAGGTGCATTACGCAGGCCTGAAGAGCCACCCGCAGCACGCGTTGGCCCAGCGCCAGCAGCGTGGCTTCGGTGCAGTGGTGAGCTTTGAAGTGAAGGGCGGCAAAGACGGCGCCTGGCGCTTTATCGATGCGACGCGCCTGATTTCGATCACCGCCAACCTGGGTGACAGCAAGACCACCATTACCCACCCGAGCACGACGTCTCATGGGCGCCTGGCGCCGCAGGAGCGTGAAGCCGCCGGCATCCGTGACAGCCTGATCCGCATCGCGGTGGGCCTGGAAGATGTCGCCGATTTGCAAGCTGACCTGGCTCGCGGGCTGGCGGCCTTGTGATCGAGTGGTCCATGGAGACGGCGCCGGCCGGTAACGGTCGCGTGGCGCTGGTGACCGGTGCGGCGCGGGGTATCGGCCTGGGGATCGCCGCGTGGCTGATCAGCGAAGGCTGGCAGGTGGTGTTGACCGACCTGGACCGCGAGCGCGGTTCCAAGGTGTCCAAGGTGCTGGGCGAAAATGCATGGTTTATCACCATGGACGTGGCCGACGAGAAGCAGGTGGCCCAAGGTGTCGCTGAAGTGCTTGGGCAATTTGGTCGGCTGGATGCGTTGGTGTGCAATGCAGCGGTGGCTGACCCGCGCAATATCACCCTGGAAAGCCTGGACCTGGCGTACTGGAACCGCGTGTTGGCGGTGAACCTCGGTGGGCCGATGCTGCTCGCCAAACACTGTGCGCCGTACCTACGCGCTCACGGTGGCGCGATTGTGAATCTGGCGTCGACCCGGGCGCATCAGTCGGAACCCGACACGGAGGCTTATGCCGCGAGCAAGGGCGGCCTGCTGGCGCTGACGCACGCTCTGGCGATGAGCCTGGGGCCAGAGGTGCGGGTCAATGCTGTCAGCCCTGGCTGGATCGATGCGCGGGATCCGGCAGCGCGTCGCGCAGCGCCGTTGACCGACGCCGATCACGCCCAGCATCCAGCGGGGAGGGTGGGGACGGTTGAAGATGTGGCGGCGATGGTGGCGTGGTTGCTGTCGCGTCAGGCGGGGTTTGTTACCGGGCAAGAGTTCGTGGTGGACGGCGGCATGAGCAAGAAGATGATTTACAGCGAGTAGGGCCGGTAGCGGTCTTGAAGCAATTTTGCCTTTTTCAGAAAAACTTCAAGCAGGCTATTGACTTAGGTCCGCTACCTGCGTAAATTTCGCGGCCTCAACGAAGCAAAGGGTGATTAGCTCAGCTGGGAGAGCATCTGCCTTACAAGCAGAGGGTCGGCGGTTCGATCCCGTCATCACCCACCACTTCTTGAGAGTTTTGCCTTCGGGCAAGACGCAACGTTAAAGGTTGCACCGACGCGCAGCGGTAGTTCAGTCGGTTAGAATACCGGCCTGTCACGCCGGGGGTCGCGGGTTCGAGTCCCGTCCGCTGCGCCATATTTTCCAGGTCTGATGTGTCAGGCTTGAGATTGAACAGCCAAGGCTGAACAATCAGATGTTTAAAGACGGTTGAGGGTTTACGCTCAGCCGGTCAAGCGATACGCAGCGGTAGTTCAGTCGGTTAGAATACCGGCCTGTCACGCCGGGGGTCGCGGGTTCGAGTCCCGTCCGCTGCGCCATATTTTCCAGGTCTGATGTGTCAGGCTTGAGATTGAACAGCCAAGGCTGAACAATCAGATGTTTAAAGACGGTTGAGGGTTTACGCTCAGCCGGTCAAGCGATACGCAGCGGTAGTTCAGTCGGTTAGAATACCGGCCTGTCACGCCGGGGGTCGCGGGTTCGAGTCCCGTCCGCTGCGCCATAT
>NZ_JAFCTN010000002.1:127723-154340 GCF_049896045.1 Pseudomonas sp. PWP3-1b2 | reverse complement strand
GCGGTAGTTCAGTCGGTTAGAATACCGGCCTGTCACGCCGGGGGTCGCGGGTTCGAGTCCCGTCCGCTGCGCCATATCTGCATCAAGGCCCACTGAACGCCTTGAAGCACAAAGAAAGCGTTAAGCCTCTTTGATCCGATAGCAAACACCCTGGTCGAAAGACCGGGGTTTTTTGTGTCTGCGATTTGGTCCAGAGACCACCTGGGTCAAACGTGTGGGAGCGGGCTTGCCCGCGATAGCGGTGTATCAGTTAGTGAGTATGTTGACTGATCCGACGCCATCGCGGGCAAGCCCGCTCCCACAGTTTGATCGGGTTAGAACCCCAGCTTATCCCGCAGCCCGTAATACCAGGCCCCTAACGCCGCAAACGGTGTGCGCAACAGTTGCCCGCCCGGGAACGGGTAGTGCGGCAGGTCGGCAAACGCATCAAAACGCTCCGCCTGGCCCTTCAACGCTTCCGCCAGCACCTTGCCCGCCAAGTGCGTGTACGTCACGCCATGGCCGCTACAGCCCTGGGAGTAATAGATGTTGTCGCCCAGGCGGCCCACCTGCGGCAAGCGCGACAGGGTCAGCAGGAAATTGCCGGTCCAGGCGTAGTCGATCTTCACATCCTTGAGCTGCGGGAAGGCCTTGATCATCTTCGGCCGAATAATCGCTTCGATGTTCGCCGGATCGCGCGCCCCATACACCACGCCGCCGCCGAAAATCAGGCGCTTGTCGCTTGTGAGGCGGTAGTAGTCGAGCAGGTAATTGCAGTCTTCGACGCAGTAATCCTGGGGCAGCAATGTCTTGGCCAGCTCATCGCCCAGCGGAGCAGTGGTGATCACTTGCGTGCCACACGGCATCGACTTGGCCGCCAACTCCGGCACCAGGTTGCCCAGGTAGGCGTTGCCCGCGACGATGATGAATTTGGCCCTGACTTTACCCTCAGCGGTATGCACCACCGGGTTGGCGCCACGCTCGATGCGCACCGCCGCCGATTGCTCGTAAATCGTACCGCCCAGAGATTCCACGGCCGCCGCCTCGCCCAGCGCGAGGTTGAGCGGGTGAATATGCCCGCCGCTCATGTCCAGCAGGCCGCCGACATAGTTTTCACAGCCCACCACGTCACGGATGCGGCGCTCGTCGAGCAGCTCCAGCTGCGTATGGCCGTAGCGCTCCCACAAGCGCTTCTGCGATTCCAGGTGGCCCATGTGCTTGCTGTTGAGCGCGGCGAATACACCGCCGTCTTTCAAGTCGCACTGGATCTGATACTTGGCAACTCGCTCGCGAATGATTCGGCCACCTTCAAAGGCCATCTGTCCCAGCAACTGCGCTTGCTTGGGGCCGACGCTGCGCTCAATCACATCAATGTCGCGGCTGTAGCTGTTGACAATTTGCCCGCCGTTACGGCCCGAGGCGCCAAACCCCACCTTGGCGGCTTCCAGTACCGTCACGCGAAAACCGTTCTCCAGCAGAAACAGCGCGCTGGACAGCCCGGTGTAGCCGGCTCCGATTACGCACACATCCGTTTCGACTTCACCTTGCAGCATCGGGCGAGGTGGAACTGCATTCGCGGACGCGGCGTAATACGACTGGGGGTAGGGGGTGTTCGCCATCCTGGAACCTCTGTTTTATATTTTTTACGAGTGCCGCGATCCTACCTCAGTTGAAAATTGGCTGCCAGCCACCCGAAAATCCAGGGTGTACTCGCCACCCATAAATAATTCGCATATTCATAGGGTTAGCTGCAAAAAAGATGTTGACACCCCTTCGGAATTCCGTAGAATGCCGCCTCACAGCAGGCACGTAGCTCAGTTGGTTAGAGCACCACCTTGACATGGTGGGGGTCGTTGGTTCGAGTCCAATCGCGCCTACCAAACAAAATCCGCTCTGCTGGGCGGTCTAGAAGGGCTCACCGAAAGGTGGGCCCTTTTTTGTTGTCTGTCGTTTGGGCAAACATTGGGAATACTTTGGGCAACCACTTAAGTCCCGGCAGCAACCGCCACAATTGCACATAATCAAGGAGACGAAGAAGATGTTCCCTAAGTGCGTGCGTCCGGTTGGCTATGGTTTGGTAGTAATAGGAACGATCTCACTGCTGTTTTCGGCTGTCGAATTGTTTGCTGGAAGGGATTCCCTGTTTGCCGTGGCCAAATCAGCAGTGTTTGTTCTGGTTGGTATTTGGGTGATCAGGAGCTCAATCAACAACTAGCCACCCCTCAATAGTGGCAATTTCCCTGCAACTGTCTGGTTCCGATATCGGATGCAGCGCGTAGGGTAGAGTTTTGGAAAAGGATCAGGTATCAATCCGTACCTTGGATTTAGAGCCTGGAAGGGATACCAATGCGACATGCTATTTTTTTGCGTTTCATCGCGTTAATTTTATTCAGCTTCGCGCTGACCGGGTGCATTCATTACGAGCACAAAAGTGCGGAAGGTAAATCAAGCTCGGAAATCGCTACAATCCAGCAGTTCGATAAATCATTGACGATATTCAAGATCGACGACGATCAAACCCTTTATTGGCTGAGTCGCCAAAGCGAATATCGACTGGGTGCTGGCAGGCACAAGATTCAAGTCCGTAAGTTTATTTCTGCCCAGCAGCAAACCGCTCCGATTGAACTGACTGTTGATCTGGTAGGCGGCCGCACTTATGGGCTCTATGGGATCTCGTCGTTGACCTGGTGGAGATACGAAGTTCGTGACGTAGAGACTGGGCAGCCAGCAGATGTAGCGGGTCCCGTTGTCAACGAACCCCCCGCAAGAACGGTTAACTAAAGGGCTCGATAAATTCGTCGCAGGGATCTTTCTTTAGGGCGAGCAGGCCTTTTTTGTTGCGCTGGATTTATGGCAAGCGCCTACTTTGGCGCTCAAGCCAATACTGGGTGAAGCGCAATAGTCAGCAGAAAAGCGAAGCCACTGAAAGCAGGCAGATGAATTGAACCACCATCTGGCAGCGTATCTCACCATTTGTTGTCGCCATACCCATTTGTCCGGCGTACATAGTGGCTTTCCTCTTCGTCAGCGCTGCACGGGAACGCGCAGTGGCTTTGTTGAGTATAGGTGCATAACAGGAATCTTCACGGTTGAGCCGACCCGGAGCGATTCAGCGCACTTTCTCCGGCCCCTCCCGTCAGTTGGTAAACGTCAATCAAGCCGAATAAGCCCAGCAGCGCCACCCCACAAACGACGCCTTGCAGCACCCGTGCACTCACGAACACTTCAAGGCTTTGGCTCATTGCACAAAGTGACCAACACATCCCACCGGCGTATCGAAACGCCAGGCGCAATAGCGCTGAATGCGGTGCGCGTAAAAACACCGCATGCAAGCGGTGACTGACAGTGTTTGGAAAACATCAACGAGGCAGCAAGGCTTCGCACTGTGTACCCCGCGGCGCCGTCAACATTGCCACGTAGCATCGTCAAGCATGCTGTGCATAATCGAGGGGTTGGACTTTAATCGTGAGGAAGTAAAGATGGAGCTGGCAATGGAAGTGTCGTTCAAGGTGACCGAGCAAGACCGTGAGGCAATCCTTAAGCCGCTGAGGGCCTATAACCTCAGCCATACCGGGGCGATGCCGTTCGAAACAGTAGGTATTTTATTGCGCGACCCCGCGACCCAAGAGGTTGTGGGCGGCCTTTATGGGAAGATTTCCTACGGATGGTTGTTCGTCGAACTCTTGAGTATCCCGGACGCGATGCGCACGCAAGGCGCCGGCACGCGTTTGATGCGCACCGCCGAAGAATTGGCCCGTGAACAGGGGTGTGTGGGGATTTGGCTGGACACGTTCAGTTTCCAGGCGCCAGGGTTCTATCGAAAGTTGGGTTTCACTGAGTTTGGTCATATGGACGATTATCCGCTGGGCCATCAGCGGCATTTCTTCCAAAAACGTTTGGTCTGAGTGTCTGGGTGGCGCCGGATCACCCGGCGCTTATCCCCCACAAAATTTATTGGTTCGCAGCAACAATTTTTCTTGTTGGACACCCCCCGCCCCAAGCGGCAAAGATGCCGCCACTGACGCTCGACCTTCCAGGTCAACAATAAAAAAACCGAGCCGACTGCACGCCACTTTCATGCTGTGAGCCCTTTGCTCACGTCCTGCTGTAATGGCGCCGCAGCGCGCACTAAAGGACCTCACCACCATGCAAACTGTTGTGAACCTATGGCCATTGATCGGTGTGCTCGTGATCGTGGTTGGCTTCGTATTGCGCTTCAACCCGCTGTTGGTGGTCACCGCAGCAGCTATCGCCACCGGGCTCGCCGCCCACTTTCCACTGGAAAAAATTCTCGCCAGCATGGGTGAAGGTTTCCTTCAGACCCGTGCCCTGCAACTGATCCTGTTATTGCCCCTGGCGGTCATCGGCCTGCTGGAGCGTCATGGCCTGCGGCTGCATGCGCAGAACTGGATCGCGCGTTTCGAGCGCGCGACCGTCGGACGCTTGTTGATCATCTACTTGTTTGTCCGTGAAACCACCGCCGCCATGGGGCTGACCAGCCTCGGCGGGCATCCGCAGATGGTGCGGCCCTTGCTGGCGCCCATGGCCGAAGGCGCGGCGGAAAAACGCTACGGCAAGTTGCCGGACAAGCTGCGCCACAAGGTGCTGGCCATGTGCGCTGCAACGGATAACGTCGGGCTGTTCTTTGGCGAGGACATCTTCGTCGCCTTTGGTGCGATTGCGCTGATGCACACGTTCCTGCTCGGCTCGGGGATTGATGTTGAGCCGTTGCACATTGCGGTGTGGGGCATTCCGACGGCGATATGCGCGTTCATCATCCACGCCATCCGCCTGCATCGATTTGATCGAAGGCTGACCCGCGACATGACGGGTGCGACGGCCCCGGTGGAGGCCGCGCAATGATCATCTCCATTCAATATCTCTACTGGCTGGCAGGCGTTTTGTTGTTGATCACCGCCGGCATGATCCTGATGGATCGCACCCATCCCAAACGCTGGTCCACGGCGCTGTTCTGGTTGTTGTTCGCCATTCCCTTTCTGGTGGGTGAGCGCTTGCCCTCGGTGGTCATCGGCGCAGGCGTGGTGGTGATGGCGCTGATTGCAGGGCTTGGCGGTGTGGGCCGCGGCACGCATGGCCAGTTGCATGACAAGGCGGCCCGGGCCAGCGCCGGTCGCCTTGGTCACAAACTGTTTATTCCGGCACTGGCCATTCCCCTGACCACGGTGATTGGCTCGGTCCTGCTCAAGCACACGGAAATCGGCGGCGTGCCGCTGCTGGACCCGAAAAACACCACGTTCGTGTCCCTGGGCATCGGTTGCCTGATCGCCCTTGGCCTGGCGTGCTGGCTGACTCGCGACACGCCGGTGCAAGCCTTGCGCGAATCGCGGCGCCTGACTGAAGCACTCGGCTGGGCCATGGTGCTGCCGCAAATGCTGGCAATGCTCGGGCTGTTGTTCAACGAAGCCGGCGTTGGCACGGCCGTCGCCCATGTCACCACTACCTACATCAACCTGGACTTCAAGTTGGTCGCGGTAATGGTGTACGTGCTGGGCATGGCGCTGTTCACGGTGATCATGGGCAACGGTTTTGCGGCCTTTCCGGTGATGACCGGCGGAGTCGGCGTGCCGGTACTGGTGGGCATCTACGGTGGTAACCCGGCGGTCATGGCGGCGATCGGCATGTTCTCCGGCTACTGCGGTACGCTGATGACACCCATGGCCGCGAACTTCAATATCGTCCCGGCGGCGTTGCTGGAGCTGCCGGATAAAAACGCGGTGATCAAGGCTCAACTGCCGACCGCGCTGATGATGCTGGTGGTCAATATTGTCCTGCTTTATTGGCTGATGTGAGGACGCGATGCCTACCGTATTGCTGACGGGTTTCGAGCCCTTTGATACAGACCCTGTCAACCCTTCTTGGGAAGCCGTGCGACAGCTGGACGGTATGAAATTCGGTGATCACGTGAAAATTGTTGCGCGCCAGCTGCCCTGTGCGTTTTCCACGGTGGGGCAGTGCCTGGCGCAGATGCTCGACGAATTGCACCCCGCCATGGTGATTGCCACCGGCCTTGGGCCTGGGCGCAGTGACATCTGCGTCGAGCGAGTGGCGATCAATGTCAACGATGCACGCATCCCCGATAACCTGGGTGAGCAGCCTGTCGACACGGCCGTTGCCGTGGGTGGGCCCGCCGCGTATTTCAGCACATTGCCGATAAAGGCCATGGTCAAGGCGATGCGTGAGGCAGGGATTGCGGCGTCGGTTTCGCAGACAGCCGGTACGTTCGTGTGCAATCAGTTGTTCTATCTGTTGCAACACGCGTTGGCAGGAACAGCGGTGCGCAGTGGTTTTATCCACGTACCGTATCTGCCGGAGCAAGGGGTTGCTTACGGGAAACCGTCCATGGCGCTGGCGGCGCAGGTTGAAGGGTTGCGCGTGGCAGTCTGCGCCGCGTGGGAAACCGAGTTGGATGCCGTTGAGGTCGGCGGGCAGGTCAGCTGACCTGCCGGGCCTGCCTCGATCGCACAGCAACCGGTTCAGGCCGAAGGTAATGGCGCAGGCCTTGCTAAGTAGCAGCCGATGTCTGGCGTGCGGTGTTCAGTCTTCTCGTCCGGGAAAGAACAACTCAAAACACGTTACACCCTGCTCACTGGTGACGCTGTACCGACCGTTATGCAGCTGCATGATGGTTGCCACAATCGACAACCCCAGCCCATTGGACTGCGCCGAGCGTTCGCGGGACTCGTCTACGCGGTAGAAACGTTCGAACAGCCTTGGCAGATGCTGCGCTGGAATGGTTTCGCCGCTGTTACTGACCTTGAGGGTTATACCTTCAGCGTCCGGCACCGCCTGAATGACCAGTTCGGAGCTCGGCGCGCCATATTTGATGGCGTTGGCGCACAAATTTGCCAGGGCCCGGCGCAGTAACATCGGTTCGGCCCAGATCACGCCTTCGCCAGTGGCGAGAATCTGGATATCCACATCGCTCGCCAGCCCCTCGAAGTAGTCAGCCATGCGTTCCACTTCATCCGCCGCGCTCAGCTCCTGGCGTTGACGCAGGGCGCTGGCCGGGTCGGTGCGAGCCAGGAACAGCATGTTATCGAGCATCCGCGCCAATCGTTCGAGTTCTTCCACATTGGAGGCCAGCAGTTGCTGGTAGCTCTCGATGTTGCGACTTTGTTGTAAGGCGACCTGGGTTTCTCCCAGCAGGTTGTTGATCGGTGTGCGCAGTTCATGGGCCATATCCGTGGACACCTGGCCCAATTGCACAAACCCCTTCGCCAGCCGTTCGAGCATGGTGTTGAAAGAGTCGATCATTGGCAGCAGCTCTTTCGGCGCACCGTGGCTGTCCAGGCGTGCGGCCAGGTTGCCCACGCCAACGCCCTGAACGTGCTTTGCCAGGCGCCGCAATGGCACCAGGCCTCGGTGCACCATTACGTAGCTCACCACGGCGAGGATGATCGCGGCAATGCTCGCCAAAATAAACACGCTCAGGCGATAGCTGGCGAGCATGGCGGTGCGCTCAGTCATCAAGCGCCCGGTGGTGACCTGCAGGCTGCCCATGTCGCCAGAGTCGATGGAGGCGGCCACCGTAGCGAACGGCACGCCATTCACACCGGGTAAATGGTGCACGTCGGAAAATCCCAGCGCGCGGTTTTTTGGCACAGGGGTTACGGACGGCATTTCAATGTTGCCCGGGTTTACCAGCAGCAACGGCTTTTGCCCCGGCGCTGCGATGCTCAACACCGACTCGCTGTTACCGAGCATGTTCTGAAACAGCTCCGGCTTGGTCTTGATCAGGTCCAGGGTGTTGCTGTCATTGAGCAGGTTGCGCAACTGGTCGGCGCGGTAGATCAACGCTGCGTCATCCCGCTTGATCAGCTCACGTTCGAGCTCGCGGTACAGCGCCACCCCAAGGGTGGCGAGCAATGCGAAGGCGAGCAGGGCGAAGATCAACGCCAGGCGCAGGGTCAGTGAGTAATGGCGACGGTTGCTCATGGCTGGGTGTCGAAGCGGTAGCCGATGCCCCGCACGCTGTGGATCAGCTTGAGCTGAAACGGGTCGTCGATTTTCAGGCGCAGGCGCCGCACGGCCACGTCCACTACATTGGTGTCGCTGTCGAAGTTCATGTCCCACACCCGTGAGGCAATCATTGAGCGCGACAACACCTGGTCCTGATGCGTGGCGAACAGGTGCAGCAGCGCGAACTCTTTATTGGTCAGGGTGATGCGTGTACCGGCACGGGTGACGCGGCGTTTGAGCACGTCGATTTGCAAGTCGGCGACCTGCAGTTGTTCTTCTTCGCGGCTTGGACCACGCCGAGTCAGGGTGCGCAAGCGCGCGACCAGCTCGGCGAAGGAGAACGGCTTGATCAAGTAATCATCAGCGCCCAGTTCCAGGCCCTTGATGCGGTCGGCAATGTCGTCACGGGCAGTGAGAAACAGTACCGGCGTGTCGGCCTCTTTACGCAGCCTGCGCAACACTTCCCAGCCATCCATTTTCGGCATCATCACGTCCAGTACGATCACGTCGAAGGGCGTTTCCAGTGCCTGGTGCAACCCGTCCACGCCGTCGCGAGCGAGGCTGACCGAGTAGCCCAGTTCCTGCAGGCCGTTGAGCAAGTAATTGCCTGCCTTGGGTTCGTCTTCGACAACAAGAATGTTCATGGGAAGTGCCCTGGTCTATAGCGTTGCGCAAGTGTAGCCGGATCAATTGTCACTGGCGCAACCAATGCCCTGTACCTGGTAGTCCAGCACGTGTTCACGGCCCTGATGATCGAGGTAGTCGAGGCGGGCCGGGACAATGCCGCACTGGCCGTAGGTGTCGGTGCTCGACAGCACTTTATCGACGTCCAGGTGCACGAAGAAGCTTGCCTTGTCGTGGATCACGTCGGCGGCGGAGGCGGTGTCGGCAGCAAACACGGAGCCGGTGGCAAGCAAAGCGGTAAAGCCGAGGATAAACAGTTTCATGGCGGTATCTCTCTTTAAGGGTTGGCTGCCGGTTCGTGGCAGTGAGTTCACAGTAACCAGCGGTGACAAACAGCCAACCGACAGGATCATTACAAGTTCGTCATTTACGGATCAAGGCTGGCGACCGGAGGCTTCGAGGATCAGGTCGGTGATTTCCTTGGCGTGGGACACCAGCGACAAGTGGCTCGATGGCAGCTCGATCGTGGTGGTGTTCATGCGCTTGGCGAGGAAGCGTTCCAGGTCTGGGTTGATGGTCTGGTCATTGCTGGACACGGCATACCAGGATGGCTTGGTGTGCCAGGCGGCATTCACGGTGCGGCCGCTGAACAGGGTCTTGGTGATCGGTTGCTGCACGGCGTACAGCGCCATTGCCTTGGCGCGCGGAACGTCGGCGGCAAAGTATTTGAGGAAGGCGTCCTGGCTCAGGGTGAGGTAGCCGTCGTGCTCTTCCACACCGGAACGTACTGGCATGGTCGGGTACTTGGCGGAGAGGGCGACGAAGTCTTCGTTGGCATCCGGCGCACGGGCCGCCACGTACACCAGGGAACTCACTTTCGGGTTGACCCCGGCGTCGCTCACGACCGTGCCGGCGTAGGAATGGCCGACCAACACGGTAGGACCGTCCTGTTGATCCAGCACACGGTTGGTCGCAGCCACGTCATCGGCTACCGACGTCAGCGGGTTCTGTACAGCAGTGACGTGCAGGCCGGCAGCCTGCAGGCGGGTGATCACCTCGGACCAGCTCGAACCGTCCGCCCAGGACCCGTGCACCAGCACCACGTTATTGGCTTTGACCGGCGCGACGGTACCGGCCATGGCGGTGCCGGTGCCCAGCATCAACAGGCTGGCGGCAATCAGGCAAAGTTTGCTTGCAGGTTTCATGGGTGGACCCTTTTTCCATCAGTAGGAAGTGTCGTCAACCGGTGTGGGTGACTGACGACTCCACTGTATGAAGTGAGGGTGCCGACAAGACTTACAGCTTGATTACAAGGTTGTAATGCAACGCCATGGGAAGGATTTCGCATCGTTTACAAGCGAGGGTGTGATCCGTAGATTGCATCGGGCTCAGTATTTGTTGCCGACTAGAAGGAAAGCCCAGCCGTGTCCACCTCAAGCCCCGCCGTGTTTGCCAGACGTTACCGTGCCTTTTTGTTCGATATGGACGGCACGTTGCTCAACTCGATTGCCGCCGCAGAACGCGTGTGGAGCATTTGGGCTGAGCGCCATGGCCTGGATGTTGCGGCCTTCCTGGCAACCATCCATGGCGCACGGGCGATCGATACCATTACTCGCCAAGCATTGCCAGGGGTGGATCCTGAGGTTGAGGCACAGTGGATTACCGAAGCAGAAATCAATGACGTCGACGGTGTTGTCGCGATTCCTGGTGCGGTCGAGTTTCTGAACCGTTTGCCTGGCGATCAATGGGCGCTGGTGACTTCTGCGCCGAGAGCGCTGGCATTGCGTCGCCTGCAAGCGGCGGGCATCGCACCGCCGGCGGTGCTGGTGACGGCCGAGGATGTGGCGAGTGGCAAGCCTGATCCCGCCTGCTATGTACTCGGTGCGCAGCGTTTGGGCGTGCCGGTACAGGATTGCCTGGTGTTCGAGGATGCAACGGTGGGGATTCGAGCAGCAGAGGCGGCTGGAGCAGACGTGATGGTCGTGACCTCAACCCATGTGAAACCCATGACGACGGCGCATACGTGCATTGAGGGGTATGAGACGCTGCAGGTGGGGCGCGACGCGGAGGGTTTGTTGCGCGTGCAGAACCTTGCGTGATAACTCGCATGGGTCGGGGCGATTATCGCTTTTGGCCGTACTGGCAGGGGCTTGGCTCAGAGGACGCCTGCAATCGGCTGCTTCTGATGCCCTGGCGTGACAGCACCATTTCCCTGAGGATCTCGTTGGCGAGTTGTGCAATGGCCTGTGCATCGCGATAGTGCGCGCGGACAATCCCGGTGATTGCAAAATGATCGGTTTCCGGGCCGCTGAGAATGGCCGACAGCGTGCCGTCGGCGTGCAGCGTACAGGCGACGCTGTAGCTGGGCAGGCGGGCTGCCAGTGCAGATTCGATTTCAGATTTACTCAGGGTATCCATCTGATTCAGCGCCTTTCACAGATCGTGCAAGTCCAAGCATAGGCCTTGATGCGGCGCTGTAAATACCGATGATCTGATAGCGAGCGCACGGGTTTCAGCGTGCGGTTTTCTGGTGACCACGGTGAGCGGCGCGCTGGCACAATTTGCGCAGGATGACTTTCTGGATCGGCTTGAGGCAGAACACAAAAAGGTAGCCGCACAGAAACAGCATCAGGTCCAGCCAGGAACGCTTGCCAGGGTCGCTGACGTCTTCAATTTCGAATTTCAGGGCATATCCCACTGCCACGAAGACCAACCCGATCAGCACGGCGATCATCCAGGCTCTGGAGACAAGTGTTTGCCTTATTGCAGGCCGCATTGACGTACTCCCGAATTCGCTCGGACGGCAAGATAACAGTCAGGGGATTCGGCTATGAATTTTGTAACAAGTTCCACACGTCCAGACAGTTTCATCTTGGCGCAAAGCAATAGGCGCAGGGTGCGCAGAACACGCGACAAAATGCTGAAAAAGCCGAAAGGTTTTCGCCAGCCGTTACAGTGAACGAAAGGGCTGGCTACTGAGGTGCTTCATGGAGTCTGGTTTTTGTCCGGAGCAGTCAGACCTGCCTGGATGCGCTGGTAAATCTCCTCGCGATGCACGGCAACGTCCTTGGGTGCGTTGATGCCGATTCGTACTTGCTGGCCGCTGACGCCCAGGATGGTGATCGTGATGTCATCACCGATGTTTATGCTTTCACCGACTTTGCGGGTGAGTATAAGCATGGACTTCTCCTTGATTACTTTTAAGGACACATGTTTCAGACAGGGCAGATGTCGGATGTGTGTAGCTTACTGCTAAGCGCTTCCCTGTGACTGCCTCTCTAGGACGCATAGAGGCGACATTAATTCCCATGGCGGCATCATACAGGTCTGCGATACATCATTCGCATTGTTTAAGCCAACGTTTATGACGGCCAGAATAGACAGTGAATGATAAAGTTGCCTCTTTTCCTTAAAGGAGCAGGGCAGTGCGTAAAGTAGCGATGGCAATTGCGGTGTTGGCATTGGCCGGTTGCGGTGAAGGTAAAAGCGTCGAGACCCCCAAGGCCAAGCCTGCCGTGACCGAAACCCTGCCACAAACTGCAACTATTGCCGCCCAGGAATGGGATGTGTGGGTCGGGCCGCCTGATCATAAGCTGCAGGCGATCACCGACCTGACTGCCTGGTTACTGGAGCATGGTTTTAATTTTTATATCGCGAAAGTCGATGGCAAGGATGAGGTATTCCTGGGGCCGTTCGCCAGCAAGGCCGAAGCCGAAGCCAAGCAGGCGCAGTTGACTGAAAAACTGGCGCGCGCCAAGAAAAACGACACTGAGTCGCAGGTTGTCGAGCACAAAACTGCGCAGTAAGGGGCGGCTGGGCGGAAACTCCGCCCAGCTTCAACCGCAGGCTTTCAGGTTCACCGGGCCAACAAACTCATTGCCGCGCCCCATGACACACGCCACGGTCTGGTTCCGCTGGCGCTCCCAGGCGTGCACCGGGTAAGTCTTGTTCCAGGCTTCGTACAATTGGCGGTCCTGCTTCGACAAGCGCAGGCCGTATTGTTTGCTCATGTAAAAGTACGTTCGCGCGATCATGCCGCGAATGGATGGGCGTGGCATCACCTTCTTGGCCTTGAAGTCCACCTGGGTCAGGCATGAGCCGTATTGCCCGCGTTGTACCGGCAACCAACCAAAACTGAAGTTGTTACGGTCGCCATTGACCTCGCCGATGCTCGGCACCAAATTGTGTAGGTCGGCCTCGGCGCGCTTGAATACGTCATCCCGGCGCGTGCAGTTCTTGCGCCCGCCGTTTTGCCAGCACTGGCGTTGGTGCCCGATTTGCCAGGCCGGAACGATGTGCTCCCATTCGACGCGTACGGCGCGTTTGGCATTTTTGCGCGGGATGTAACCGCAGGCTTTGAGGTCCACACGATTCCCGGTGTATTTGCAGCCGCAATAAAACTCGGTGGACTGCGGGGCGTAGAGCGTCCAGGCGACTTTTTTTGCCTCGCTGAACGTGCGAGGCGGCTGGGCATGGGCGGCAACAGTAAAAAACAGGCAAAACACAGCAATAAAGCGGGCACTCATTGAATCAATCTTCCTTCGGTACAACCCAGAAAATCTGCACGCCGCCGTCATCCCGGTAGGCGAGGGTGACGTTGTCGTTCTCGGCAATTTCTTCCAGCAATTGTGCCCAGTCATCCTCCGGCTCATCCGGTAAACGAAAGATCAGTGCAGCTTTGGCTTTTTGGGCATTGGTCGAGTTGATGATTTTTTGCACGCGAACAGCGAGGCGCGCATAGGCGTCAGGTGGGGTGGGTGCTGCGGAAGAAGACTTGGCCACGGAATATTCCTTAGTTTGCTGTACGTGCATACAGTATTTAACTGTGAGCAATTTCGCAACTACTTAACATTCAAGAAGTTCGTCTGACAGCGGCGGGGGTATTTCGGTGAGGCGGGAAGTTGCATCAAGGCGGCTTGGCGGGAAGTAGGGGCGGGCAAACCCGCCTCTACCGAGATGCTACCTGGAATCAGTATTCCCAGAACATCCGTTGCAGCTCTTTGCTGTCCTGAGTCTTGGTCAACGCGACCATGGCCAGGATCCGTGCTTTTTGCGGGTTCAGATCGTGTGCGACGACCCAGTCGTATTTGTCGTCAGGCTGTTCGGCATTGCGCAGAACAAAACCGCCGGCGTTGACGTGGGAAGAACGAATGATCTGCACGCCTTGTTTACGCAGCTCTTGCAGGGCAGGGACGACTTTGGCAGGCACCGAGCCGTTGCCGGTACCGGCATGGATGATGGCTTTGGCGCCAGCCTGGGCCAGGGCCTTGACGGCAGTGTCGCTCTCGTTGCCGTAGCCGTAGGCGATTTCCACGTCCGGCAGGCTCTTGATGGTTTTGATGTCGAATTCCGAATTCATGGTGTGGCGCTTGGCAGGCAAGCGGAACCAGTAGGATTTGCCTTCAACCACCATGCCCAGTGGGCCCCATGGGCTCTTGAATGCTTCGGTCTTGATGTTGATCATCTTGCTGACGTCGCGACCCGACTGGATCTCGTCGTTCATGGTGACCAGTACGCCCTTGCCGCGCGCCTCTTTGCTGCCGGCGACGGCCACGGCGTTGTACAGGTTAAGCATGCCGTCCGCCGACATCGCAGTGCCCGGACGCATGGAGCCAACCACAATGATTGGCTTGTCGGTTTTTTCCACCAGGTTCAGGAAGTAGGCGGTTTCTTCCAGGGTGTCGGTGCCGTGGGTGATCACGATGCCATCCACGTCTTTGCTGTCGGCCAGTTCGGCCACGCGACGACCCAGTTGCAGCAGGTTTTCATTGGTGATGCTTTCGGAGGCAATTTGCAGCACTTGCTCGCCGCGCACATTGGCGATCTGGCCAAGCTCTGGAACGCCGGCAATCAATTGCTCGATGCCGACCTTGGCCGCCTGGTAAGTGGCACTGTTGGCAGCGCTGGCGCCAGCGCCGGCAATGGTGCCGCCGGTGGCGAGAATAACGACGTTGGAGAGTGTGGTCCTGGATTCAGCTTCCTTTGCCTGGGCGGCAACGGGGAACAGCAGCAGAAGGGCGAGGGCGCCCGGAACAAAGGTCTTCAGTGCAGATTTCATTATTTTTCTCTCTGGTTTTTGATGAGTGCGGTAGCAGGTTCATCTAGAACACCCGGGCGGTTCTGAATGCCACGAGGTGCTGAGAAAGAGCAGGATTTGTACCAAGCCGATTGTGTTCGATGATATAAATTAACTCTTTGATTTATAATAATTTATATCGAATTTTTAGCGTGCTTTGACAGGATGTTGTCCGGCTTTCCGAACAGTGGAGGGCCTTGTGTTCGGTTGTCCGAAAACTATGATGGAATGTCGATAGCTTGTGTGCGACGCGAGGGTGACAGCCTGTCGTTTTAAGGAACGACCGGGCGTAGGCGATGTTTAATCGTTTCAGCTCAATAACGTGATGGCAGGCGGCGAGCGGGCCTGGATGAAAGACCGTTTTCTCCCGTTGACAAAACCCGACAAGGTTCTCATAGTTTGATTAACGCAAACGTTTGCGAGATGGTTCACGGCGCACTCCTGGAGTATCGTGACCGCTCGTTTCAGCCGCCCGGGTGGGTGGGCTGCCGAACCCTGCTTCGGTGCAAGCGTTGCTCACAATAATCATAAGATCGGAGTGAACCCATGAAGCTGCCATTTGCTGGACGCCTTCTTGCTGTCGCTGTGCTTGCTGCCGCATCCGCTGCCCTGCCTCTCTCCTCTGCATTTGCCGATGACGCCGCCGCCAAACCCAAGGTTGGCCTGGTCATGAAATCCCTCGCCAACGAATTCTTCGTCACCATGCAAGACGGTGCCAAGGCCTATCAGAAAGAACACGCTGCCGATTTCGACATGATCACCAACGGGATCAAGAACGAAACCGATACCAGCGCGCAGATCGATATCGTCAACCAGATGATTCTGGCCAAGGTTAACGCCATCGTGATCGCCCCCGCCGACTCCAAGGCGTTGGTCACCGTGCTGAAGAAAGCCTCCGATGCAGGCATCAAAGTCGTCAACATCGACAACCGTCTTGATGTGGATGTGCTGAAAAGCAAAAACCTCGATATCCCGTTCGTAGGTCCGGACAACCGCAAAGGCTCCAAACTGGTCGGTGATTACCTGGCCAAGCAGCTGGCGGCAGGCGATGAGGTCGGCATCATTGAAGGCGTGCCGACCACCACCAATGCCCAGCAACGCACCGCAGGCTACAAGGATGCGATGGACGCTGCCGGCATGAAAATCGTCTCCACCCAATCCGGTAACTGGGAAATTGACCAGGGCCAGAAAGTGGCTTCCGCGATGTTGAGCGAGTACCCGAAAATCAAGGCACTGTTGGCCGGTAACGACAACATGGCCCTGGGTGCTGTTTCCGCCGTACGTGCCGCAGGCAAGGCTGGCAAAGTGCTGGTTGTAGGCTACGACAACATCGAAGCCATCAAGCCGATGCTGCAAGACGGCCGCGTATTGGCGACCGCCGACCAGGCAGCTGCACAGCAAGCGGTGTTCGGTATCCAGAACGCGCTCAAGCTGGTCAAGGGTGAGAAGGTCGATTCCAAAGATGGCGTGATCGAAACCCCGGTCGAACTCGTCCTCAAGAAGTAATCCTGGCAGCACCCAACAGCGCCCGCTCGTCCTGAGCGGGCGCCTGGAGATTTTCCTATGTCATCTTCCGCCCCGAACGCTGTCCTCTCGGTCAGCGGTATCGGCAAGACCTATGCCCAGCCGGTTCTGTCCGACATCACCCTGACGCTCAATCGCGGGGAAGTGTTGGCGCTGACCGGTGAGAACGGTGCAGGTAAAAGCACGTTGTCGAAAATTATCGGCGGGCTGGTCACGCCGACTACCGGGCACATGCAATTCAATGGTCAGGATTACCGCCCTGGCAGCCGCACCCAGGCTGAAGGGCTGGGCGTACGCATGGTCATGCAGGAACTCAACTTGCTGCCGACCCTGACCGTGGCTGAAAACCTGTTCCTGGATAACTTGCCCAGTAAGTGTGGCTGGATCAGCCGCAAGCAACTGCGCAAAGCCGCGATCGAAGCCATGGCCCACGTCGGCCTGGAAGCGATCGACCCGGACACCCTTGTCGGCAGCCTCGGCATCGGCCATCAACAGATGGTTGAAATCGCCCGCAACCTGATCGGCGACTGCCACGTACTGATCCTCGACGAACCCACTGCCATGCTGACCGCGCGTGAAGTCGAGATGCTGTTTGAACAAATCACCCGCCTGCAGGCCCGAGGCGTGGCGATCATTTATATTTCTCACCGGCTCGAAGAGCTGGCCCGTGTCGCCCAGCGCATTGCGGTATTGCGTGATGGCAAGCTGGTCTGCGTCGAGCCGATGGCCAACTACAACAGCGAGCAACTGGTCACCTTGATGGTCGGTCGCGAGCTGGGCGAAAAGATCGACCTGGGCCCTCGCAGCATTGGCGGCCCGGCCCTGACGGTGAAAGGTCTGACGCGCTCGGACAAGGTCCGTGACGTTTCCTTCGAGGTGCGTGCCGGCGAGATCTATGGCATTTCCGGCCTGATCGGTGCGGGCCGTACCGAGTTGTTGCGTCTGATTTTCGGCGCCGATATTGCCGACAGCGGCACCGTGGCGCTTGGCTCGCCGGCTCAAGTGGTGAGCATTCGTTCGCCGGTTGACGCCGTGGGCCATGGCATCGCCTTGATCACTGAAGACCGTAAGGGCGAAGGCCTGCTGCTGACCCAATCGATCAGCGCGAATATCGCCCTGGGCAACATGCCGAAAATCTCGGGTGGCGGCGTGGTCAACCGCCGCGACGAAACCGCCTTGGCCAAGCGCCAGGTCGATGCCATGAGTATCCGCAGTTCCAGCCCGGCGCAACTGGTCTCCGAGCTGTCCGGCGGCAACCAGCAGAAAGTCGTGATCGGCCGTTGGCTGGAGCGCGACTGCGCGGTGATGTTGTTCGATGAACCAACCCGGGGCATCGACGTCGGCGCCAAGTTCGACATTTATGCCTTGCTCGGCGAACTGACGCGCCAGGGCAAAGCGCTGGTGGTGGTGTCCAGCGACCTGCGCGAGCTGATGCTGATCTGCGATCGCATCGGCGTGTTGTCCGCCGGGCGCCTGATCGAGACCTTCGAGCGCGACAGCTGGACCCAGGACGAATTGCTCGCCGCCGCCTTTGCCGGCTATCAAAAACGTGACGCGCTGCTCAACGACGCAGTGCTTAGGGAAACCCCATGAAAACCACACATTCACCCGGTAAAGCGGGCGGCAACTTCTACGGCCTGGGCACCTATCTGGGGCTGGCCGGTGCCTTGCTGGCGATGATTGCGCTGTTCTCGGTGTTGAGCGATCACTTCCTCTCCTACGACACCTTCAGCACCCTGGCCAACCAGATTCCCGACTTGATGGTGCTGGCTGTTGGCATGACCTTCATCCTGATCATCGGCGGAATCGACCTGTCGGTGGGCTCGGTGCTGGCCCTGGCCGCATCGGCGGTCAGCGTGGCGATTCTCGGCTGGGGCTGGAGCGTGTTGCCCGCCGCGTTGCTCGGCATGGGCTGCGCGGCGTTGGCCGGTACCATCACCGGGTCGATCACCGTGGCGTGGCGCATCCCGTCGTTTATCGTGTCCCTCGGCGTGCTGGAAATGGCCCGCGGCGTGGCTTACCAAATGACCGGCTCGCGCACCGCCTACATCGGTGACTCCTTTGCCTGGCTGTCCAACCCGGTGGCTTTCGGTATTTCGCCGTCGTTTATCATCGCTTTAGTGGTGATCATTGCGGCGCAGCTGGTTTTGACCCGTACCGTGTTTGGTCGTTACCTGATCGGCATCGGCACCAACGAAGAGGCTGTGCGCCTGGCCGGCATCAACCCCAAGCCCTACAAAATCCTGGTGTTCAGCCTGATGGGCCTGCTTGCCGGTGTGGCGGCGTTGTTCCAGATTTCGCGTCTGGAAGCGGCGGATCCGAATGCCGGTTCCGGCCTGGAGTTGCAGGTGATTGCCGCCGTGGTAATTGGCGGCACCAGCTTGATGGGCGGGCGTGGCTCGGTCATCAGCACCTTCTTTGGCGTGTTGATCATTTCAGTACTGGCCGCCGGCCTTGCGCAGATCGGCGCCACGGAACCTACCAAACGTATCATCACGGGTGCCGTTATCGTGATTGCCGTGGTCCTTGATACCTACCGCAGCCAGCGCGCCAGTCGGCGGGGCTAAACCATGGCAACGATCAAGGATGTGGCAGCGCTTGCGGGTATTTCCTACACCACGGTGTCCCATGTGGTGAACAAGACGCGCCCGGTCAGTGAGCCTGTGCGGATCAAGGTCGAGGCAGCCATCAAGCAGTTGGACTACGTGCCAAGCGCGGTTGCGCGCTCGCTCAAGGCCAAGACCACTGCGACGATCGGCCTGCTGGTGCCCAACAGCCTCAACCCGTATTTTGCGGAGCTGGCCCGTGGCATCGAGGATTACTGCGAGCGAAATGGTTACTGCGTGATCCTCTGTAACTCCGATGACAACGCTGAAAAGCAGCGCAGTTACTTGCGCGTATTGTTGGAGAAGCGCGTCGACGGCTTGATCGTGACCTCGGTGGGCGGCGACGACAGTGGCCTTGCCGAAGGTTTGAGCGCAGTGCGCACGCCGATGGTGATTGTTGACCGGGCACTGGATGGCATTGATGTCGACCTCGTGCGCATCGACCACGAGGAGGGCGCTTACCTCGCCACCCGGCATTTGCTGGAGCTGGGTCATCGGGACATCGCCTGCATAGGCGGCCCCGGCCACACCCGCGTGGCGCAAATGCGTCTGGCGGGGTATCACCGTGCGCTGTGTGAAGCGGGCGTGGAAGTGGCAGCAGACCGTACCCGTGAGAGCGATTTCACCAGCATTGGCGGTTACGCTGCTGCCGTGCAATTGCTGGCGGACCAGCCGCCCAGTGCGATTTTCGCCAGCAACGACATGATCGGTTTCGGCGTGTTACGCGCTGCGGCAGAGCGCAATATCCGTGTCCCTGGCGAACTGTCAGTGATCGGCTTTGATGACATTCAGATGGGCCGCTACGTGTACCCCGCGCTGACCACGGTCGGGCAATCGATCGTGCAACTGGGCGAAACGGCGGCCGAGCTTTTATTGCGACGAATTGCGACACCCCAACTGCCGATCGATCAACGCATCGTGACGCCGAGCATTGTATTGCGTGAGTCCACGGCGCCGTTTGCCGGTGTATTCGCCCAATACCGCTGAACCGAATTGATGAGTACTGATGTATGCCAGCAAAAGTAGTGGTAGTAGGCAGCTTGAACATGGACCTGGTCACGCGCGCCAGTCGGCTGCCGCGTGCCGGTGAAACCCTGATCGGCCAGACGTTCTCCACCGTTCCCGGCGGCAAGGGCGCCAACCAGGCGGTGGCTTCGGCGCGCCTGGGGGCTGAGGTGGCGATGATCGGTTGCGTCGGCACAGACGCTTATGGCACTCAATTGCGCGATGCGTTGCTGGTGGAGGGCATTGACTGCCAGGCCGTCAGCACCGTGCCCGGCTCCAGCGGCGTGGCGCTGATTGTGGTGGATGACAGCAGTCAGAACGCGATCGTGATCGTGGCCGGCAGCAACGGTGAGCTGACGCCCGCTTCGTTGCAGGCGGTCGACGCCGTGTTGCAGGCCGCCGAGGTGATTGTCTGCCAGCTGGAAGTGCCGATGGACACGGTGGGCCATGCCCTCAAACGCGGTCGAGAGTTGGGCAAGACCGTTATCCTGAACCCGGCGCCGGCCAGCGGGCCGTTGCCTGCCGAGTGGTACGCCTCGGTCGATTACCTGATTCCGAACGAAAGCGAAGCCACGGCCTTGAGCGGCGTGACGGTCGACTCCCTCGACAGTGCGAAGGCCGCTGCGATGAAGTTGATAGAGGCCGGTGCAGGCAAAGTCATCATCACCCTCGGTTCTCAAGGCGCTTTATTCACCGATGGCAAAAGCTTTGAGCACTTGATGGCGCCGAAGGTCAAGGCGGTGGACACCACGGCTGCCGGTGACACCTTTGTCGGCGGCTTTGCCGCAGCCCTCGCCAGTGGCAAAAGCGAAGCCGAGGCCATTCGTTTTGGTCAGGTCGCAGCGGCACTGTCGGTGACCCGCGCCGGTGCGCAACCTTCTATTCCCACGCTGCACGACGTTCAAGGTTTTGTGCCCTCATGAAAAAGACACCTTTGCTCAATATCGCCCTGTCGCGCGTGATTGCGTCCCTGGGGCACGGTGACATCCTGGTGATCGGCGATGCCGGCTTGCCGGTGCCGCCGGGCGTCGAACTGATCGACTTGGCGCTGACCCAGGGCATCCCGGATTTCATCAGCACCTTGCGCATTGTGCTGAGCGAGATGCAGGTAGAAAGCCATGTGCTGGCGGAAGAAATCCTGCTCAAGCAGCCGCCGGCGCTGACAGACCTCAACAGCCTGACTGAACAAGCGGCGTTGGGTGAGCGTCGTCTGGTCAGCCATGACGAGTTCAAACAGCTGAGCCGCAAGGCCCGTGCCGTTGTGCGCACAGGCGAATGCCAGCCTTACTGCAATATCGCGCTGGTCTCCGGCGTCACGTTCTAGCGTTTTCCCACGACAAGGAGTGTTTCATGCAACATGGTCTTCCAACCCTGAAAAACCTGTTTCGGAGTGTCCTGCTTTTGTCCGCACTCACCGCAGCCAGCGCCCATGCGGCGGAAAAAATCGACCTGATCATCGACACCGATCCAGGTGCCGATGACGTGGTGGCCTTGTTGTTCGCCATGGCGTCCCCCGAGGAACTGAGCATTCGTGCGCTGACCACCGTCGCCGGTAACGTGCGCCTCGACAAAACGTCGCGCAACGCGCGCCTGGCGCGCGAGTGGGCAGGGCGCGAGGACATTCCGGTGTACGCCGGGGCGCCAAAGCCGATGCTGCGCACGCCTATCTACGCTGAGAACATTCACGGCAAGGAAGGCATTTCCGGCGTGACCGTGCACGAGCCGAAAAAAGGCCTGGCCGAAGGCAATGCGGTTGACTACCTGATCAAGACCCTGAGCACCGCCAAGCCGCACAGCATCACCATTGCCATGCTCGGCCCGCAGACCAACCTGGCACTGGCGCTGACCCAGGCACCGGAAATCACTCAGGGCATCAAGGAAGTGGTGGTGATGGGGGGCGCGCACTTCAACGGCGGCAATATCACGCCGGTGGCCGAATTCAACCTGTTTGCCGACCCGGTTGCGGCCGAAATCGTACTCAAAAGTGGTGTGAAGCTGACGTATCTGCCGCTGGACGTGACCCATAAAGTCCTGACCAGCGAGGCTCGCCTCAAGAAAATCGCCGACCTGAACAACAATGCGAGCAAAGTCGTCAGCAGTATTCTCAATGAGTACGTCAAAGGCGATATGGAGCACTACGGCATTCCAGGCGGCCCGGTTCACGATGCCACAGTGGTTGCCTACCTGCTCAAACCCGAGTTGTTCAGCGGTCGCGAAGTCAACGTAGTCGTAGACAGCCGCGAAGGCCCGACCTTCGGCCAGACCATCGTCGATTGGTATGACGGTCTCAAACAGCCGAAGAACGCATTCTGGGTTGAGAACGGCAACGCCCAGGGCTTCTTCGATCTGCTGACCGAGCGCCTGGCACGTCTGAAGTAAGGTGTTTGCCGGTCGGCGCTCGCCGGCCGGTTCTATTCGCGCTCGGGGTTATGTGCCCCCATGTGGTCGGCCGGGTATTTCTCGAATACCTGGCCGATGAACGCTTGCGCAGCGCTGGTGCCCAGTTCTTTGACCAGCAGATCGATACCAATGATTGCCAACTCTTCAGGGCTTCCAGGGCTGTAGGAGCTTTGCCCTTGTGGCCATTTGGCTTTGATGTCGGCTTGCAGGGTTACGGTGGTCATGGGTGTCTCGCGAGCTGGGAGTACGGGGCGACGCGCTAAAACGCGGTTTAACCGGGGCAGTTAACCATTTCGCGCGGCGTTTGGCACTGCTACTTAGGCATGACGGGAGCGCTGTGCGACACTGTTGTTCTGTCTAATTGCCAGGAAACAGCGCGTGCAGATCGATTTGAACAACCCCGAAAACCTCACCCTGGCCGCCGTGCGCCAACTGATCGCCAGTGCCAGCGACGACGAGCATACGCAGTTGCGCGTGACCAAAGCAGGCATTGCCTATATATCCTCCGGCAACGCCGTGGGCGGCGTGGACATCGATGGGCTGCTGTTTCGCCTGGAAACCTGGGCCAAGCGGTCCGGCTATGTCGGCAACGTGGCGGCCAGCGATGAGGTGTGGGTGATGCAGATTTTCAATGCGTTGAAACAGAACTGGCCAAAGCCGCCGTTTGACTACATCGATATCTATTGAGTGCGTTCATATCTGGTGACGATTGATCGGGCGAATGCGTGTCGAGAGTCAGGCAGACTTGGCCGCAGCCGGTTTACTTCTTGAAACCATACCGCGATATCGCTGTCGCACGATCTCTGTCCATTTTTATCATAGGAGGCTTCATGCCTTGGAAGCTTGCATCATTCGGTACTTTGTTGGCAGCACTCGCGTTGGCGGGTTGCAGCACCCCGGGTGCCTCCGTGCCAGCTAAAGATGCCGTCGCGACCGAAGCAGGCAGTGGCCGCTGTGAGTCAAAGGCCGCCGAGTTCGCAATCGGTCAGACCGCCTCTCCCCAGTTGCTGGAGCAGGCACGTACCCGTTCCGGTGCGCAGAATGCACGCATTCTTAAGCCAGATGACATGGTGACCCTGGAATACCGCTCCGACCGCCTGAACCTGAACACCGACAACAAACTGGTGATCACGCGGGTTAACTGCGGCTGATAGCCTCGCAGCTTTTGTAGCGCCCATAAAAAACCCCGTCACATGGACGGGGTTTTTTTAGTTCAGCGGAGAATTACTCGCCGCGAACCTGTGCAGCTTGCATACCCTTTTGGCCTTTCTCAGCCACGAAGGAAACAGTTTGGCCTTCTTTCAGGCTTTTGAAACCGTCGCTTTCGATAGCTTTGAAGTGTACGAACAGGTCGTCACCGCCACCTTGAGGAGTGATGAAGCCGAAGCCTTTTTCATCGTTGAACCATTTAACGGTGCCGGTTTGGCGATTAGACATGGTGTATCTCCAAGAAACATATATTTTCAGTAGTGCTGTGCTGCTCAGGCCAACTGGGCACACGGGGATATCATAGTCGAAATGTTCGGCTTGGGAGCCCCCCCAAGGCATTGTTTGCTAATCAATAGCGTTGCGTTCAGCGCCTTGGTTGGCTGAAAGCCCCGAATTATGGGGCTTTCAAGCAAAATTTCGACTGTAAAAAAAAGCGTAAAAGCTGCGTAATTTGTGAGAAATAGCAGTTTTAAGGCTGTTTTTTAAGCAAAACAGCCGTCCGATCAGTGACGTTTTTTACTTTTTCTTCACGACTTTGCAGGACGAAATAGCCGTCACCGCTTTGGTTTTCAGCGCTTGGCTGGCGTTCGGGTTGGTCATGAGCTCTTTGATTTCTGCAGTGCTCAATTCGGCATTGATCTTGTCGGCGCCACATTCGCAATGGTCTTTGGCGGTTTTCGCATCTACGTTTTGCTGGGCAGCCGCGCTGCAGTCGTTGACGAAGCTGTCGCGGGCGCCTGCCGGCCAGTTCGATGGGGCAGCTGCCTGCGCGCCAAGGGAAAGGAATGCCAGGGAAGCAGCGAGGGCGAGGGTCGAGGTGAAACGCATCATGTGGATGCTCCTTTGGGTCGAGGACGAACGGCGATTCTCGATGGATTTGAGGCTTGGCGTACAGCTCAAGTTCACTTTTGCGCCTATAAAGGCTGGAATTTGTGTTTCGTGAGAGGGCGCGGGCGCGATGACCGTTCATCTGTGCTAGGATCCTGCGCTTGGCTATTTCCAGGCGCGCCACTTGCCGCCTTGCCAGGTTCTTTTTAGCTCACTCCAGTCACTCTGGTTCGATTATCGGTTGGCCGAAAGGCTCCTGCCGCTGTAAGGCAGGCGTTCAGTAATGAACGGCCTGGTATTGGATCTTGTACTGGCTCATCCCAACCCACGTGACCTTTGGTAGGGGTCACCACTAGGAGAGGAGGCGCCATGCCAACTATTACTCTTCCCGACGGCAGTCAACGTTCTTTCGATCATTCGGTTTCCGTAGCCGAGGTCGCCGCATCCATTGGTGCTGGCCTGGCCAAAGCCACCGTGGCCGGCAAGGTCGACGGCAAGCTGGTCGACGCCAGTGACTTGATCACCAGCGATGCCAGCCTGCAAATCATCACGCCAAAAGATCAAGAGGGGCTGGAGATCATTCGCCACTCGTGCGCGCATTTGATTGGCCACGCGGTCAAGCAACTGTACCCAACCGCGAAAATGGTCATCGGCCCGGTCATCGACGAGGGCTTCTATTACGACATCGCCTACGAGCGTCCTTTCACGCCGGACGATCTGGCGGCTATCGAGCAGCGCATGCACGCGCTGATCGAAAAAGATTACGACGTGATCAAGAAAGTCACGCCGCGCGCTGAAGTGATCGACGTGTTCACCGCCCGTGGCGAGGACTATAAGTTGCGTCTGGTGGAAGACATGCCGGACGAGCAGGCCATGGGCCTGTACTACCACGAAGAATACGTCGACATGTGCCGTGGCCCGCACGTGCCGAACACGCGCTTCCTCAAGTCGTTCAAGCTGACCAAGCTGTCCGGTGCCTACTGGCGCGGCGACGCAAAGAACGAGCAGCTGCAACGGGTCTACGGCACTGCCTGGGCAGACAAGAAGCAGCTGGCCGCCTACATCCAGCGCATCGAAGAGGCTGAAAAGCGCGACCACCGTAAAATCGGCAAGCGCCTGAACCTGTTCCACCTCCAGGAAGAAGCGCCGGGCATGGTGTTCTGGCACCCGAACGGCTGGACCCTGTATCAGGTGCTCGAGCAGTACATGCGCAAGGTTCAGCGCGACAACGGCTACCTGGAGATCAAGACTCCGCAAGTCGTTGACCGTAGCCTGTGGGAGAAATCCGGGCACTGGGCCAACTACGCCGACAACATGTTCACCACTCAGTCGGAAAACCGCGACTACGCCATCAAGCCGATGAACTGCCCATGCCACGTGCAGGTGTTCAATCAGGGCTTGAAGAGCTACCGCGAGTTGCCGCTGCGCCTGGCCGAGTTCGGTGCCTGCCACCGTAACGAGCCATCCGGTGCGCTGCACGGCATCATGCGCGTGCGCGGCTTCACTCAGGACGACGCCCACATCTTCTGCACCGAAGAGCAGATGCAAGCTGAATCCGCTGCGTTCATCAAGCTGACCATGGACGTTTATCGCGATTTCGGCTTTACCGAAGTCGAAATGAAGCTGTCCACTCGTCCGGAAAAACGCGTTGGTTCCGACGAGCTGTGGGATCGCGCCGAGTCTGCATTGGCCGCAGCACTCGACAGTGCGGGCCTTTCGTACGATCTGCAGCCGGGGGAGGGCGCGTTCTACGGTCCGAAGATCGAGTTCTCGCTGAAAGATTGCCTTGGCCGCGTCTGGCAGTGTGGTACCCTGCAGCTCGATTTTAACCTGCCGATCCGTTTGGGAGCCGAATACGTCTCCGAAGATAACAGCCGTAAACACCCGGTTATGCTGCACCGGGCGATTCTCGGTTCGTTCGAACGGTTCGTCGGGATCCTGATCGAGCACTACGAGGGTGCGTTCCCCGCGTGGTTGGCTCCGACACAGGCAGTGATCATGAATATCACTGATAAACAGGCAGATTTTGCCGCTGAAGTTGAAAAAACACTCAACGAAAGCGGATTTCGTGCCAAGTCCGACTTGAGAAATGAAAAGATCGGCTTTAAAATCCGTGAGCATACTTTGCTCAAGGTTCCCTATCTTTTGGTTATCGGAGATCGGGAAGTCGAGATGCAGACTGTCGCTGTGCGTACTCGTGAAGGTGCTGACCTGGGCTCGATGCCCGTCGCCCAGTTCGCTGAGTTCCTCGCGCAAGCGGTTTCCCGGCGTGGTCGCCCAGATTCGGAGTAATTATTATTAAGCGTGAAATGAGACAAGATAAACGAGCTGCACCGAAAGCCCCGATCAACGAGAATATCTCGGCACGCGAGGTTCGGTTAATTGG
>NZ_JAFCTN010000002.1:0-127624 GCF_049896045.1 Pseudomonas sp. PWP3-1b2 | reverse complement strand
GCAGATTCAAGTAAAAGAAATCAAGTTTCGTCCAGGGACGGAGGAAGGGGATTACCAGGTAAAACTGCGCAACCTGGTACGTTTCCTGAGTGATGGGGACAGGGCCAAGGTATCCTTGCGATTCCGCGGCCGTGAGATGGCGCACCAGGAGCTGGGGATGGAACTCCTCAAGCGGGTTGAAGCTGACCTGCTCGAGTACGGTTCGGTCGAACAGCATCCTAAGATGGAAGGACGCCAACTTATTATGGTCATCGCCCCGAAAAAGAAGAAGTAATCAATAGGGCACGGCAGGCCTTCTGATTATGTTTATCAACTGAATGCGGAGTACCGAACATGCCAAAGATGAAAACTAAAAGTGGTGCTGCTAAGCGGTTTCTGAAAACTGCTAACGGTATCAAGCACAAGCACGCTTTCAAGAGCCACATTCTGACCAAAATGTCGACCAAGCGTAAGCGTCAACTGCGCGGTAGCAGCTTGCTGCATCCGTCTGACGTGGCAAAAGTCGAGCGCATGCTGCGCCTTCGTTAATTTTAGTCAAGAATAGAGGAATAACTCATGGCTCGTGTTAAGCGTGGCGTCATTGCCCGTAAACGTCACAAAAAAATTCTGAAACTTGCCAAGGGCTACTACGGCGCGCGTTCACGCGTATTCCGTGTTGCCAAGCAAGCGGTAATCAAGGCCGGCCAATACGCCTACCGTGACCGTCGTCAGAAAAAACGTCAGTTCCGCGCTCTGTGGATCGCTCGTATCAACGCCGGTGCACGTGTTAACGGTCTGTCGTACAGCCGTTTCATCGCTGGCCTGAAAAAAGCGTCCATCGAAATCGACCGTAAGGTTCTGGCTGAACTGGCCGTGAACGAAAAAGCGGTGTTTGCTGCGATTGTCGAGAAAGCTAAAGCCACCTTGGCTTAAGTACCCCCGACAGTCACCCTGGGCTACGCCTGTAGCCCACGGTGGTAAACGTCATAAATAGGGGAAGAGCCTTCAAGCTCTTCCCCTATTTTGTATCTGGAGTCTGTACATGGAAAACCTGGACGCGCTCGTCGCTCAAGCTCTTGAGGCTGTGCAAAGCGCTGAAGATATCAATGCCCTGGAGCAAATCCGGGTTCACTACCTTGGCAAAAAGGGTGAATTGACTCAGGTGATGAAGACCCTGGGGAATTTGCCGGCTGAAGAGCGTCCGCAAGTCGGCGCGCTGATCAACGTCGCCAAGGAACGTGTCACAGAGGTTCTCAATGCGCGCAAGGCGTCGCTCGAGGAGGCCGATCTTGCGGCCAAGCTCGCCGCCGAGTCCATTGACGTAACCCTGCCTGGCCGTGGTCAGGCCTCGGGCGGTCTGCATCCGATCACCCGGACTCTGGAACGTATCGAGCAGTTCTTCACCCACATTGGCTACGGCATCGCCGAAGGCCCTGAGGTCGAAGACGACTACCACAACTTCGAGGCGCTCAACATCCCAGGCCATCACCCGGCCCGGTCGATGCACGACACCTTCTATTTCAACGCAAACATGCTGTTGCGCACCCATACCTCGCCGGTACAGGTCCGCACCATGGAAGCGAACAAGCCGCCGATCCGCATTGTCTGCCCAGGCCGTGTGTACCGTAGCGACTCGGATATTACCCACTCGCCGATGTTCCACCAAGTCGAAGGCCTGCTGGTTGATCGCGATATCAATTTTGCCGACCTCAAAGGCACCATCGAAGAATTCCTGCGGGTGTTCTTCGAGAAGGAGCTGGCGGTGCGTTTCCGTCCATCGTTCTTCCCGTTCACCGAGCCTTCCGCTGAAGTCGACATGGAATGCGTGATGTGCAGCGGTAAAGGCTGTCGTGTCTGCAAACAGACCGGTTGGCTGGAAGTAATGGGCTGCGGCATGGTTCACCCCAACGTGCTGCGCATGTCCGGGATCGACCCGGAAGAGTTCTCGGGCTTTGCCTTCGGCATGGGCGTTGAGCGTCTGGCCATGCTGCGTTACGGCGTGAACGACTTGCGTCTGTTCTTCGACAACGACTTGCGGTTCCTCGCGCAATTTCGCTAGTCGTAACGAATCTTTAGGAGAGCAGGATGAAATTCAGTGAACAATGGCTGCGTGGCTGGGTAAGCCCGCAGGTAGGTCGCGACGAGCTGGTTGCCCGTCTTTCGATGGCCGGTCTTGAGGTCGATAGCGTTACGCCGGCCGCCGGTGTTTTCAGTGGCGTGGTAGTGGGCGAGGTGCTGAGCACCGAGCAGCACCCTGATGCCGACAAATTGCGTGTGTGCCAGGTCAGTAATGGCGCGGAAACTTTCCAGGTCGTGTGCGGAGCGCCAAACGTGCGCCCGGGCCTGAAAATCCCGTTTGCCATGATCGGTGCCGAACTGCCGGGCGACTTCAAGATCAAGAAGGCCAAGCTTCGTGGTGTTGAGTCCAACGGCATGCTCTGCTCTCAGGCTGAGCTGCAGGTAGGCGAGGGCAACGACGGTTTGATGGAGCTGGCGGCCGACGCGCCAGTGGGCCAGGACATCCGTGTTTACCTGGAACTGGAAGACGCTAGCATCGAGGTCGACCTGACCCCGAACCGCGGCGACTGCTTGTCCCTGGCGGGTTTGGCCCGTGAAGTCGGCGCGCTGTATAACGCGCCTGTCACCCGTCCAGTGGTTGCCGCTGTGTCTGCTGTGCACGATGAAGTGCGCCCGATCGAAGTGCTGGCGCCAAACGCCTGCCCACGTTACCTGGGTCGTGTGATCCGTAACGTTGACCTGTCCAGGCCAACCCCGCTGTGGATGGTTGAGCGTCTGCGTCGTGCTGACGTGCGCAGCATCGACGCCGCTGTCGACATCACCAACTACGTGATGCTGGAGCTGGGCCAACCGCTGCACGCGTTCGATCTCGCCGAAATCAATGGCGGCATCCGCGTGCGCATGGCTGAAGAAGGCGAGAAGCTTGTACTGCTCGACGGCCAGGAAGTCAGCCTGCGTGCCGACACCCTGGTAATCGCCGACCATTCCCGCGCCTTGGCGATTGCCGGCGTGATGGGTGGCGAGCACAGCGGCGTGTCGGACACGACTCGCGATGTTTTCCTCGAGAGCGCGTTCTTCGACCAGATCGCCATCGCTGGCAAGGCCCGTTCCTACGGCCTGCACACCGATGCCTCGCACCGCTACGAGCGTGGCGTGGACTGGCAGCTCGCCCGTGAAGCCATGGAGCGCGCCACCGGCCTGCTGCTGGAAATCACTGGTGGCGAAGCGGGCCCGATCACCGAAACCGTCAACGAGCAGTACCTGCCGTCCGTTGCACCGATCATCTTGCGCGCCAAGAGCGTCGAGCAAATGCTCGGTCTCGTGATTGCGCCTGCCGAAATCGAGCAGTTACTGTCGGCCCTCGGCTTGGTGATCTCCTCCAGTGGCGAAGGGCAATGGCTCGTCGAAGTGCCAAGCCATCGCTTCGATATCAGCCTGGAAGTTGACCTGATTGAAGAGCTGGCGCGCTTGTACGGCTACAACCGCCTGCCGGTTCGTTACCCGCAAGCGCGCCTGGCGCCGCAACCCAAGGCCGAAGCGCGTGCGCACTTGCCTGAGCTGCGTCGTCTGCTGGTAGCCCGTGGTTACCAGGAAGCCGTGACTTACAGCTTCATCGATCCCAAACAGTTTGAACTGTTCAACCCGGGTGTCGAGCCGTTGCTGTTGGCCAACCCGATCTCCAACGACATGGCCGCCATGCGTTCGTCGTTGTGGCCAGGCCTGGTAAAAGCGCTGTCGCACAACCTGAACCGTCAACAAGACCGCGTGCGCATGTTCGAAAGCGGCTTGCGTTTCGTCGGCCAACTCGATGGCCTCAAGCAAGAGCCGATGCTGGCTGGCGTTGTGTGCGGTAGCCGCCTGCCGGAAGGCTGGGCACAGGGCCGCGACAGCGTGGACTTCTTCGACGTCAAGGCTGACGTGGAAGCAGTCCTGGGCTTCGCCGGTGCACTGAATGACTTCAAGTTTGTGCCAGGTAGCCACCCGGCACTGCACCCGGGTCAGACAGCGCGTATCGAACGCGAAGGTCGCTTGGTAGGCTTCGTTGGCGCGATTCACCCTGAACTGTCGAAAACCCTGGGCCTTGACCGTCCAGTCTTCGTTTTTGAGCTGGTTCTGGCTGAAGTCGCGTCCGGCAAAATGCCTAAATTCAGTGAGTTGTCGCGCTTCCCTGAAGTGCGTCGCGACCTGGCCCTGATCGCCGACCGTGAAGTCGCCGCCACTGCCGTTCTGGATGTAATCCGTGAAAATGCAGGGGAATGGCTGACAGACCTCAGGCTATTTGACGTTTATCAGGGTAAAGGCATTGATCCGCATAGAAAAAGCCTTGCAGTCGGCTTGACCTGGCAGCATCCATCGCGCACTCTTAACGACGATGAGGTGAATACCACGACACAAAATATCCTCACCTCGCTCGAACAAAGGTTGAACGCCACGTTAAGGAAGTGACGTATGGGGGCTTTGACGAAAGCTGAGATGGCGGAACGTCTGTACGAAGAGCTGGGTCTGAACAAACGCGAAGCCAAGGAATTGGTCGAGCTGTTCTTTGAAGAAATTCGGCACGCTCTGGAAGACAACGAACAGGTCAAATTGTCCGGTTTCGGCAATTTTGACCTGCGGGACAAACGCCAGCGGCCTGGCCGCAATCCAAAAACGGGAGAAGAAATCCCGATCACGGCTCGCCGTGTGGTCACCTTTCGTCCAGGGCAGAAGTTGAAGGCCCGAGTTGAGGCTTATGCTGGAACCAAGTCATAACGACGAGCTACCCGTCATCCCAGGCAAGCGCTACTTCACCATCGGTGAAGTCAGCGAGCTGTGTGCGGTAAAGCCGCACGTGCTGCGCTATTGGGAGCAGGAGTTTCCTCAACTCAACCCCGTCAAACGCACCGGGAACCGCCGGTATTATCAGCGCCAGGATGTGCTGATGATCCGGCAGATCCGTGCGTTGCTGTACGACCAGGGGTTCACCATCAGCGGCGCGCGCCAGCGTATGTCCGGTGATGAAGCCAAAGACGACACCACCCAATACAAGCAAATGATCCGCCAGATGATCTCCGAACTCGAAGATGTGCTGGTGGTGTTGAAGAAGTAATTCCGGCTTTTAAAATACTTCCACATTTCAAAAGCTTGCGGTATATTCCGGATCGCTTCGTTAAGAAGCGAACCAGGTAACACGCCTAGTCGGGGCGTAGCGCAGTCCGGTAGCGCACTAGCATGGGGTGCTAGGGGTCGAGTGTTCGAATCACTCCGTCCCGACCATATTTTAAAAAAGCCCAGCCTGAAAAGGCTGGGCTTTTTCATGCCCGGCTTTTATACACGCTTCAGTCCCGAGGGCGCTGCTGTACGTACTCCACAAACGGCGCAAGGTCTGTACTGCACAGTAAATGCGCAATCCTGCGTACTTCCGCCTCCGGCCAATCCCACCACGCCGACTGTTCCAGCACCACTCGCGTCGGCTCGTCAAAACGCCAGCGGATGTGCTTGGCAGGGTTGCCGCCGACGATGGAGTAAGGCGCTACATCCTTGGTCACCAATGCGCCGGCTGCTACGACCGCGCCATTGCCAATCGAGACGCCCGACAGGATTTTCGCGTGCGAGCTGATCCAGCAGTCGTTGCCAATGGTCACGTCGCCTTTGCTGCCACCAAAGTCGGTGATGTGCGCGACGCTGTCGACCTTGGCCGGGAAGGGGTAGCAGCTGAGCCAGTCGGTGCGGTGGTGGCCGCCCAGAAAGACTTCGACATTGCCGGCAATGGAGGTGTAGGCGCCGACGCGCAGGGTCGTGCCTTCATGCCAGTCGTGAACCTTCAAGTCGCCGTAGGTGCCCAAGCCAAAACTGTACGCGGGGTAGCGGTTGCGCAGTTTTTGCGTAGAGCGCTCCAGAGGGGAGAGTGCGCGCAACGCCTTGCGTGCTTGATGTTCGCGCCATTTACGCAATAGCTTCATGCGTGGAGCCTTCTTGCAAAGATTGAAATCAGGTCGCCATCCTGAGCAATGGGTGCACGCTATGCAAGTCGAAAATACGCCTCGAATGTCGCCGCAGACGTGACTGCGCCGGCGCCGGCAACCCCCACCTCGCCCGGCACAGAATGAAAATAATTGGCGAAAGCCTGTCCCCTTTTTTCACCTCGCCTGTCATTCCAGGCAAGTGAACAAATCGAGAGTTTCCTCCAATGCCCGCAGTCCCACCTTTGCGCTTGCGCCCGTTGCTCAACCTGAGCCTGCTGCTGAGCCTCAGTGCCAGCCCGTTATTCGTCGCCGTCAGCTATGCCGAAGACGCCTCGGCCCGCCGCAGTTATCAGGTGCCGGCCGGTAGCCTGAGTGCAGTCTTGACCCGCTTTGCCGGGTTGGCAGGGGTCAATCTGTCCGTGGACCCGGCGCTGGTCAGTGGGCGCAGCAGCAGTGGTTTGTCTGGTGAATATGGCGTGGAGGAGGGCTTCACCCGTTTGCTCCAGGGCTCGGGTCTGCAGTTGCAACCGGTGGGCGCGCAAGCCTTTATGTTGGTGCCCGCGCCGGAGGATGGCAGTGTGCAGTTGGCGCCGACGTCCATTCTCGGTGCTACTGCCGTGGCTGACGGCGATGCCTATGCCGGTGGGCAAGTCGCGCGGCGCGGCTCTCAGGGCCTGCTCGGTTCCCGGGACTTCATGGAAACGCCGTTCAGCATGACCACCTACACCGAGGCAGCGGTCAAGAACCAGCAAGCGCGCACCCTCGGTGACTTGATTGCCAGCGACCCGTCGGTACGCGCCACCAACCCGGCCGGCGGACGGTATGAGCAATTCACCATTCGTGGCTTCAGCCTGTTCAACAGTGATGTGGCCTACAACGGCCTGTACGGCGTGCTGCCCACCTACACCATCGACATGGAAATGGCCGACCGCGTCGACATCGTCAAAGGCCCGAGCCAGTTGATCAATGGCATTTCGCCGCGCGGCAGCGTGGGCGGCGGCATCAACGTGGTGCCCAAGCGCGCCACTGACAAGGACATCAACTCGTTTACCGGCACCTGGGCCTCGGGCAGCCAGGCCGGTGGCGCGGTGGATGTGGGGCGGCGCTTTGGTGAGGATAATAAATTCGGCATCCGCTTCAACGGCGTCAAACAGTCGGGGGATACCGATTGGGACCACCAGAGTGTCGACCGTGAAATGGCGGTGCTTGGCCTGGATTTTCGCGGCGAGCGCCTGCGCCTCTCCACCGATATTGGCCATACCGAGCGTGACACCGACGCGCCGCAGGAGCGCGTGCAGGTCGGCCCCAATGCCAGCGTGCCGAGTGCCAACGATGTGCGTCGCAACTATGCGCAGTCCTGGAGCAAAGCCAGCACCAACGACACCTTCGGCACGCTCAACGGCGAGTTCGACCTCAGCGACAGCGTGATGCTCTACGGCGGCGTGGGCGCGCGTAAAAGTAACCACGACTTCCTGCGTCATGCGGTATCGGTCACTAATAACGCCGGGGATTTCAGCGTGCTGCCCCGGGATTTCACCCGCGACGAAAATGTGCGCACCGCCACGGCGGGTGTGCGCAGTTGGTTCCACACTGGGCCGGTCAGCCATGAGCTGAACCTGGCGGCCAGCTATTTCTACATGGACTTCCAAAACGGTGGCGCGCGCTACGCCGCCGCGCCGAGCAACCTGTACGACCCCGTGCAAACGCCGACGCCGTCACGGCCAACGCGCATGGACTCCAGGGTCTACACCGAAAACCGTTTCAGCGGCGTGGCACTCTCCGACACCCTGGGCTTTTTCGACGACCGCTTGTTGCTGACCCTCGGCGCACGCTGGCAGCGGGTGAAGGTCGATGACTGGACCGACAACGTCAAAGGCGACACCGCCTACGATGAAGAAAAAGTCTCGCCCTCGGGCGGCCTCCTGTTCAAGGCCACCGACAAACTGTCGCTGTACGCCAATTACATGGAAGGCCTGAGCCAGGGCAAGATCGCGCCGTCTACGTCGATCAACGAAGATGAAATCTTTCCACCCTTTGTCAGCCGCCAGGTTGAAGTCGGCGCCAAGTACGATGCGGGCGCTTTCGCCGTGACCGCCGCGGTGTTCCGCATCAAACAGCCAGCCTATGAGACGAACGCCACGACGCGCGTGTTTGGCCCCAACGGCAAGCGCCAGAACGACGGCGTAGAGCTCAGTGTGTTCGGCGAGCCGCTCAAGGGTGTTCGTTTGCTGGGTGGGGTGATGGTCATCGACAGTGAGCTGACACACACCACCAACGGCACCTTCGACGGCAACCGCGCACCGGCCACGCCCAAGTACAACGTCAACCTCGGCGCCGAATGGGATGTACCCACACTGCAAGGGCTGACCCTGACCAGCCGTGGCATCTATTCCAGCTCGCAGTACCTGGACCAGTCCAACGTCAAGCAAATTGACGCGTGGAACCGTATCGATGTGGGCGCGCGCTACGCCTTCAAGGTGGATGACAAACACATCACCTTGCGCGCGAACGTCGAGAACGTCGCCGATAAACGCTACTGGAGCTCGGCCGGTGCTTCGGATGACAGCGAGCCGGGCCTGACCCTGTCGACCCCGCGTACGTATCTGCTGTCCGCCACAGTCGATTTCTGATTCCGCGCCGGGCTGGCTGGACTAAGTTCCTGTGGCGAGCGGGCTTGCCCCGCGTTGGGCAGCGAAGCGGCCCCACTAAAATCGCCGCGTCGTATCAGGTAAAACATGGCCTGAGGTTTTGGGGCCGCTTCGCGCCCCAACGCGGGGCAAGCCCGCTCGCCACAAGAGGGCCGATGCTCGCCAAAAATTGCGTTAATAAGAATGTTTTTTGATTGCAACGCGCCGATATGGAATAGTACCCGCCGTTTTCCCCAGCCTGTCTAGCCGGGGAGTGTTAACGCCGAGGTACTCTTCATGCGAATGCTGCGCTCTATCCCGACTCTTGCCGCCTGCCTCCTGGCATTGTCTTCCAGCGTATTAAGCGCCGCCCCCATCGACCTCAACGACGGCCAGCACGCGGTGCATCTGCCGGATGCGCCCAAGCGCGTGGTGGTGCTGGAATTTTCCTTTCTCGACAGCCTGGCCGCTGTTGACGTGACGCCCGTAGGCGCCGCCGATGACGGCGACGCCAACCGCGTGTTGCCCCGCGTGCGCCAAGCCATCGGCCAGTGGAAATCTGTCGGCCTGCGCTCGCAGCCCAGCATCGAGGAAATCGCGCGGCTCAAACCCGACCTGATCATTGCCGACCTCAACCGCCATCAGGCGCTGTACAGCGACCTGGCGAGCATTGCGCCGACCTTGCTGCTGCCTTCGCGCGGCGAGGATTACCAGGGCAGCCTGAAATCCGCCGAACTGATCGGCAAAGCCCTCGGCAAAAGCCCGCAGATGGAAGCGCGCATCGCCCTGAACCGTGAACACCTGAAAGCGATTGCGCAGCAGATTCCCGCCGGTGCCAGCGTGCTGTTCGGCGTTGCCCGCGAAGACAGTTTTTCCGTACATGGCCCCGACTCCTACGCCGGTAGCGTGCTCGAAGCCATCGGCCTGAAGGTGCCGTCGGTACGCGCCAAGGCCGCCCCCACCGAATTCGTCAGCATGGAGCAACTGCTCGCGCTGGACCCGGGTTGGTTGCTGGTCGGGCATTACCGGCGCCCCAGCATCGTCGACACCTGGAGCAAACAACCGCTGTGGCAAGTGCTGGGTGCGGTGCGCAATCATCACGTCGCTGAAGTCGATGGCGACAGCTGGGCGCGTAACCGTGGCGTACTCGCGTCCGAGCAAATCGCCGAAGACGCCCTGGCCATTCTCAAAGGCGGCAAAGCCGTATTGAGCCAATAAACATGCAACGCAGTGTCGCCGCCGTGGGCATCGTGCTGCTGGGCGCAGGGTTGTTCTGGCTCTCGCTCTACAGTTGGTCACCGTTCACCATCACCCCGGCGGACGCGTGGAATGGCCTGGTCCATCAGGGCAGCGTGGGCGGCAATATGGCCTATATCGTCGCTCAGTTGCGCGTGCCACGTGCCGTGTGTGCCGCCCTGGTGGGCGCCTGCCTGGGCCTGGCCGGCGCGCTCATGCAAGGCATCACGCGCAACCGCCTGGCGTCGCCATCGTTGTTCGGCGTGACAGCGGGCGCGGCGTTGGGGCTGGCCTTGTTTTCGACCGGGTTGGTGGCGCCACCCTTTGCCGGCGGTGCGCTGTTGATGACCTGTGTGGGCGGCGCGCTGGCCTGGGTCACGGTGTTCAGCCTGGGCGGCGCGTGGTCGCCGACCGCCGCGCAGGGTCGGTTGGTGCTGGCCGGTGTGGCCGTCGCGGCCTTGTGCGCGGCGTTGACCCGGCTCACGGTGATTCTGGTCGAGGCCCAGGCGCAAAGCGTGTTGAATTGGTTGGCCGGCTCGCTGGCCAACGTCGGTGCGGCGCAAGTGCAACTGCTTTGGCCGTGCACCCTCGTCGGTGGCCTGTGGGCCTTGTGGTGCGCGCCGCGCTTGAACCTGATCAACCTCGGCGAAGACGCCGCGCGTTCGCTGGGCGTGGGCATCTCCAGCCTGCGCTTGCAGGTGTTTATCGCCAGCCTGCTGCTGGTGGGTGCGAGTGTCTGCGCGGTCGGCCCCATCGGTTTCGTCGGGCTGATTGCGCCGAATATCATTCGTCAGTTTCTGGGTAACGACTACCGTTGGCTGATCCCGCTGAGCGCGGCATTGGGCGCGGTGATCGTATTGGGCGCCGACTTGCTCAGTCGCGCCGTGGCCTTCCCGGTGGAAACCCCGGCGGGCGTGGTCACCGCGCTGATCGGCGCACCGTTCTTCCTCTTTCTCGCCAGGCGCGCCCTATGATCCGGCCACGCGTGCGCCTATGGCTGCTGCTCGGCCTGTTGCTGGCGGCGACTTTTGTCAGCCTCAGCGCCGGCACCCTGTGGCTCAACCCCGCGACTGTGCTGGAGCGCCTGCTGGCCCATGATGCTCTCGACTTTGAAGTGTGGAACCACCGCCTGCCGCGCAGCCTGATCGCGATCCTCGCCGGGTGTGCGTTCGGTCTTGCCGGGGCGATAGTGCAGGGTGTAATCCGCAACCCGCTGGCCTCGCCGGAAATCCTCGGTGTCACCCAAGGCGCCGGTCTGGCGCTGACGGTTGCGATCATCAGTTGGCCACACATGCCGATCGCCTGGCTGCCGCTGGTGGCGTTGCTGGGCGGTGCCGGCGGCGCCTTGCTGCTGGCGCTGTACAACACCGGCGTGAGTTTTTCCGGGGTGCGCTTTGCACTTTCAGGGGTGGCAATTGCGGTCACCTTGTCCAGCGTTACCGAATTTCTGATCCTGTCCCACCCGCTGGATATCAACACCGCGTTGCTCGCCCTGACCGGTAGCCTGTGGAGTCGCAATTGGCACCATGTTGCGCTGGTGCTGCCGTTTCTGGTGCTGATCCCGCTGGGCCTGTGCCTGGCCAAACCGCTGAACCTGATCGCCCTTGGCGACGAAGCGGCGCACAGCCTCGGCACTGCGTTGAGCCGCACGCGCTGGCTGGCGATGGCGTGCGCGGTGGTGTTGACCAGTTTGGGGGTGGGGGTGATCGGGCCGATTGGTTTTATCGGGCTGGTCTCGCCGCACATGGCGCGGCGGCTGGTGGGCGGGCATCACGCATTTCTGTTACCGGCGGCGATGCTGATTGGCGCGCTGTTACTGGTGCTGGCCGACACCCTCGGGCGCACGCTGATCGCGCCCAGCGAAATCCCGGCAGGCGTGCTCACGGCGGTGATTGGCGCGCCGTATTTTCTTTGGTTGCTGGCACGGTTCAAGGGCTGATCACATGAGTATTCTCCAGGCGCAGCAGCTCGATATCGGCTATGGCACCACGCGCATCGTGCAGGGGCTTTCATTTGCGCCACCGGCGGGGAAGGTCACGGCGTTGATCGGGCCGAATGGTTGCGGCAAGTCCACCTTGCTTAAAGCCTTCGCGCGCATTCTAAAGCCAACCAAGGGTGAGCTGACGCTGGATGGCCAGGTCTACGCCAGCTTGTCCGCACGCCAATTGGCACAGCACATTGCGTTTTTACCCCAGGTATTGCCGGTGCCCGAGGGCGTCAGCGTGCGCCAGTTGGTTGCCTATGGCCGCAGCCCGCATAACTCGCTGTGGGGGCGCCTCAGCGGCAGTGATCAGAGCCATGTGGCGCAAGCGATGCAGCGTCTGGAACTGGACAGCCTGGCTGATCGCGCGTTGGCCGACTTGTCCGGCGGCCAACGTCAGCGCGCCTGGCTGGCCATGGTGTTGGCGCAGAATGCACCGGTGGTGTTGCTGGATGAGCCGACCACTTACCTCGACATCAGCCATCAGGTTGAACTGATGGACTTGATGGGCGAATTGGCCGCTGAAGGCAAGACCGTGATCACCGTGCTCCACGACATCAACCAGGCCTGCCGGTATGCCGACCATCTGGCAGTGATGCACGGCGGCAAGCTGGTTGCCAATGGCACCCCCGCCGCGGTGATCAGCGCCGATCTGATGCGCCAAGTGTTTGATGTGCAGGTGCAGGTCATCAATGAACCCGTGTCCGGCACGCCGATGTGCATCGTCGAAAAAAGCACCCGCACTCACGCCTGACACCGTTCAAATGTGGGCGCTGGCGGGTCAGTCACCTCCTGCATCACGGGTGCGGCCTCATCGCAGGCAAGCCAGCGCCCACATTAATCACCTCAGTGGGCTTCTCCAGCGTTTGAAGCTTGATTGAGCGCGAGAGCACCTGCGCTTTATTTGCGGCGCCCAGTCAATTTGGATAGGGTGCAGGCCTGACCTGCATGGACTGCAACATGACCGAATCGCATTCGCCCGCTTCACCCAAGACCCGCCGCGCCCCCAAGGGTGAAAAACGTCGCGAGGAGCTGCTGGACGCCGCTTTGCAGGTGTTTTCCCTGGAGGGCTACAGCGGCGCGTCGGTGGCGAAAGTCGCGGCAATCGTCGGCATTTCGGTGGCCGGTGTGCTGCATCATTTCCCGAGCAAGATTTCATTGTTGATGGGCGTTTTGCAGCGCCGTGACGAGGTCAATCAACGCATTGCCGATGAAGTGCGCGCCGAGAAATCGTTGTCCGGGTTGCTCGGCAGCCTGCGCGCGATCAACCGTTCAAATGCCACCGCGCCTGGCGTGGTGCGCGCGTTCACTATTTTGAATGCAGAGAGCCTGCTTGATACCCACCCGGCGTGGTCCTGGTTTCAGGCGCGCTACGCGGGAATTCAGCGGCGTATGTACGCGCAGTTTGCCGACCTGGTGGCGGCGGGGGAGGTGCGCAGCGACGTGGATATCGCCGGGCTGGTGGAAGAAATCCTGGCCATGATGGATGGCCTGCAGATCCAGTGGCTGCGCTTTCCAGAGCAGGTGGACCTGGTAGAGCGTTTCGACACCTACATTGCGCGGGTCGATGCGGCGATCAGAACCTGAGGACAACGCAGTCAAAAGGTGGGAGCTGGCTTGCCTGCGATTCAGGCAACCGGGTGTATCTGGTACACCCAATCGATGCCATCGCAGGCAAGCCCGCTCCCACACACACACAGCAGTCTCCTACTGCCTTGGATCAGTTACCGGCAGCACTGCCCTGGCTGCTGTCATCGGTGGTGTCGTAGCCGTCACCGTCGCTGGTGCCGCTGTCACCTTCGTTCTGGTGCAGCACGCCGCCGGTCTTGACCGTCGACTCACGCAACGTCGATTTCAGCGCCGAGCGCGGCAGCGGGTTGCTGGTGGTGGTCGACAGTTCCTGGCGGAACGGGTTGACCAGCTTGGCGTTCAGGCGAATATCCTGAGACGAGGCGCCCACCGACAGGTTGAAGCTGTCGGCGTCCACCACCCATTGCTTGCTGTTGACGTCGTAGTAGGCCAGCGAGCGATCGTTGAGTTCGATGGTCACACGCTTGCTCTCGCCCGGCTTGAGGAACACCTTCTTGTAGCCCTTGAGCTCCTTGATGGCGCGTTCGACTTTCGGGTTGTTCTGGCCCACATACAACTCGGCGACTTCAGCGCCCGCCACCTTGCCAGTGTTGGCCAGGTCGAACGAGACCTTGATCGGTGCACCGGCCACTGCGACACCTGGGCTCACGCTGATGTTGCTGTAGCCGAAGGTGGTGTACGACAAGCCGTAGCCGAACGGGTAAAGCGGCTTGATGCCTTTCTTCTCATAACCGCGATAGCCCAGGAACAAGTCGTCCTTGTAGCTCATTTCGGCCAGGGTTTCCTGGTTGTCGAATTTCGGGAAAGTCGCGTAGATCGGGTTGTCTTCGATGTTGCGTTCGATACTGATCGGCAGCTTGGCCGATGGGTTGACCTTGCCCAGCAGGATCTCCGCCAACGCCTGGCCGCCGTTCTGCCCAGGGTAGAACGCATGCAATGCGGCCGGCACCTGGTCGATCCAGTCACTCATTTTCAGGCCGGTGCCGCCGTGCAGGGTCACCACGGTATTGGGGTTGACCTTGGCAATGCTCTGGATCAACTGGTTCTGGAATTCCGGCAAATCGAAGCTGTGGTCGAAGCCTTCGCCTTCGTATTCGTTGCTGTTACCGGCTGCCACCAGCACCGCGTCGTAGTTCGCCAGGTCCTGTGGAGCAACCAGCGAAGCCCAGCTCATCTGCACGCCCACCAGGCCGCCCATGGTCGACAGGTAGCCGTTGCGGCGCGAGTATTCGAGCTTGATATCAACCGGCTTGCCCGCTTCCAGGTTGACCTTGGCAAATACCGGGATGGTCGGCGGAATGCTGTTGTTCGGCAGCGGCTTGCCGTCACCGTTATCGAGGACCTTCTGGCCATTCACGTACAGACGTACGGCACCGTCGGCGCGGATCTTGAACACCTGTTCGCCGCTGACGGTCGGGGTGATCTGGCCGCTGTAGCGAATCGAGGTGGCGGCGGTATCACCGTTCACCGGCAGGCTGTCGGTGGACCAGTCCAGGTCGACATGGTTGTCGGTGCGCGTGGCGGCCGGGTCGCCGGACCAGTTGGTGTTGCTGAAGAACTCGGTCTTCACACCTTTGACGCTGTTGCCATTGCTATCGGTATGGGTCCAGTTCGAGGTGGACGGGTCCAGGGACAGCCCCTCGATAAACTCAACCTTGGCCCCCGGTGCCAATTGCTGCAGGCCGCTCAGCTCACTGATGTAGTTGGCCGCCATTACGTTGGCGCTGCCGAAACCGGTCGGTGGCGCGTACTTGGCCAGCGTGCCGACCACGGCGATGCGCTTGACCTTCTTGGCGTCCAGCGGCAGCACATTGTTCTGGTTTTTCAGCAGCACAATGCCTTCGCGGGCAGCATTGAGCGCGACGCGGTTGCTGGTGGCGCTGTTCATGTTGTGGCTGGTCAGCGGGGCTTTGCTGTCGAACTTGTACAGGTAGATCTGCTTGAGGATGCGGCGCACCTTGTCATCGATGGTCGCGCTGCTCAGCTCGCCGCTGTCGAGGAACGGCTTGAGGACGGTGCTGTTCATCTGGTAGCCCATCATGTCCAGGTCGGTACCCGCCTGCGCCGCCGGCAACCCGTCGACCACTGCGTTGTAGTCGCTCTGCACAAAGCCCGGATAGCCCCATTCGGTTTTCAGAATGTCGCGCATCAGGTGCTTGTTCTGGCAGGCGAATTCGCCGTTCACCTTCTGGAACGAGCACATCATCATCGCCACTTTGCTGTTCTTCGAGGCTGACTCGAAAGGCGGCAACGTCATCTCGCGCAGCACGCGTTCGCTGATGGTTTCGTTGAGGTGGAAGCGGTTGCTTTCCTGATCATTGGCGGCGAAATGCTTGGCGTTGGCCCACACCCCGCGCGACTGAATGCCGTTGATTACCGCCGGGCCCAGGCTAGCGCCGAGGAACGGGTCTTCACCGGACAAATACTCGAAAGCACGGCCGCTGTAGGGCATGCGGTACAGGTTCACCCCTGGCCCGGTGACGAATTGATAACCGCCGCTGGCGGTGTCGTAGCCCAGCGCGCGGCCCAGGTCGATGGCGCGACGCGGGTTCCAGCTGGCGGCCAGGTTCGGGCCGGACGGATAAACTACGCCTTGGGCGTTGCCTTCGCTGGTGTAACGCACGCCGACGCCGCCGTCAGCACCATGAATTTGCGGGATGCCGTACTGGGTCAGTGGCTTGACGTCCCAGCCGCCGGTGCCGCCGATGTAGGCAAGCTTTTCTTCCATGGTCATCTTGGCCAGGGTCTTGTCCGCCGCCTTTTCGGCGCGGTTCACCCGGCCTTCGTCGAGGGCGGGGTTGGTGGCGGCATGCACTTGGGACACGGCCAGGGCCAGCAGCGCAAACGCCGACTGCGCACCGATCATCTTGCGTTTATTCATGAGTCTCTCCGACAACTGTTTTAGTAAACGTAGGGCATCGAAACGGCGCTTTACAGCGCGCGCTCGTCACTTTTTCAAAGGCATTAGTTCGCCGAGATCGCAATATTTGGCCGATGGCTCATTGCAACTACTGGGCGAATTTCGCAGTTTTATTAATGTAATAATTATATGAGTTGTTATTGTGAGTAGTGTCTATGCGATATCACTTGGTGGCATTTTGAATCGCAAAAACCGCATAATTAAGGCAATTCTTGCGCTTATATGTCAAACGAAAGCTAATTTTTGCGTGAAATTAGAAATATTTTCTTACGTTCGGGAACAAATGCTAAACCTACTGGTCGATTGGTTTAAGATAATTTGCGTGGTGTGGCGAACTAGTGGCTTTGCTCGGTAGTTCTAAAGTGCCATGTTTTAAGCAGGCTGTAATAACCAACGCTTTGGTGTAGGGTCTTGATCGAGTTCAAGGCGCCACTTGGGCTATCTGCTGTTTTTAAATTGGAGACTGTTGTGATGAAAATTTCCCTGATGGGTGCTTGTGCCGTGCTGGGCGTTGCATTGAGTGGCGCTGCCATGGCTGCTGAATCCACCGACGCCGACGCGACGTCGGGCGCTGCCGATTCCACCGTGATGACCCAGGCGCACGACGCCAAGGCGGCGAAAAAACAGAAAGCCGAAACCACCAAGGGTGGCCGCCCGCTGAGCAGCAGCCAGACGACGGCGCCCAAGACGTCCGACTAAGGTTGGATGCGCCTGTTCCCGGTACGCCTTGCCCCGAGGTGTGCCGCGAACGGGTTTTTTAACAATGGCCCCTCAGATTTCTACCCATGCCCCAGTCCAGCCCCTTAACGCCCATCGACGCCTGCCAGATGCACATCCCCGACACCGAACAGGTGTGCGCGTGGCTGATGCAGCAGGCCGGTTTGAAAACCGTCGATCTGGAGCGTGCCCGGCGTTTGTCGCAAGAGTCCGACGACACCGAATTGCTCGGCCTGCTGACGCGACTGGGGTTGGTCTCCGAAGTTGAACTGGCCCGCGCCTGGGCTGCCCTGCTCGGCGCACCGTTGCTGCTGGCCGACGCCGCACCGCCGCTGCTTGACCCGCTGCCGGCACTGACCGAACGCTTCATGCGCCATCACCAAGTGGTGCCGGTGGGCTGGAGCCAGGGTGGTTTGCGCGTGCTGGCGGCCAACCCGGCGCAGTTGTACCCGTTTCAGGCCCTGGCGTATGCCTGCGATGTGCCGATCTGGTTGGCCATCGGCCCGCGCAACGAAGTCGAAACCCTGATCGAGCGCTACTACGGCCAAGGCCGCTCGGCCATGGGCACGCTGATCGAAAACCTCGACGAGCAGGGCGGCGCCCTGGAAGACATCGAGCATCTCAAGGACATGGCCTCCGAAGCGCCAGTGATTCGCCTGGTCAATTTGATCCTGCAACGCGCCGTGGAAAACCGGGCGTCGGATATCCATATCGAGCCCTTCGAAAATCAGCTGCAGGTGCGCTACCGCATTGACGGCGTGTTGCACGAAGCCGAAGCGCCGCCTTCCAGCTCTTCGGCGGCGGTGATCTCGCGGGTGAAGATCATGGCGCGCCTGGACATCGCCGAGCGCCGCCTGCCACAGGATGGGCGGATCATGCTGCGCATCCAGGGCAAGGAGCTGGACTTGCGGGTGTCCACAGTGCCCACCAGTTTTGGCGAATCGGTGGTCATGCGTTTGCTCGACCGCCAAACCGTGCAGTTCGATTTCCAAAGCCTGGGTTTTGACGGCGAGCGTCTGGATGCGTTTCTCGATGTGCTGGAACGGCCCCACGGCATTCTGCTGGTCACCGGGCCCACCGGCTCCGGTAAAACCACCACGCTGTATACCGCGCTGTCGCGGCTCAACACTGCCGAGCGCAAGATCATCACCGTCGAAGACCCGGTGGAATACCAGCTGGAAGGGATCAATCAGATCCAGGTCAAACCGGCCATCGGCCTGGATTTCGCCGGGGCGCTGCGCTCCATCGTGCGTCAGGACCCGGACGTGATCATGATCGGTGAAATCCGCGACCTCGAAACCTGCCGCATCGCCATCCAGTCCTCGCTGACCGGCCACCTGGTGCTCTCGACGCTGCACACCAACAGTGCGGCAGCGAGTATCACGCGCCTGCTGGACATGGGCGTCGAAAGTTACCTGATCGCTTCCACGGTCAACGGCATTCTGGCCCAGCGCCTGGTCAGACGCCTCGATCCAGCCACGCGCGAAGCCTTTGAAGCACCGCCCGAGTTGATCGCTGAACACGGCCTCGATCGCTTCACCGACCAGCGTCCGATCCTGCTTTATCGACCGCGCGCCGATGCGCCTGGCGGCGGTTATCACGGCCGCAGTGCAATCACCGAGTTGCTGGTGATGAACGAAGAACTGCGCGGCCTGCTGATGCGTCAGGCCGACGCCGCCACCCTCGAACAGGCCGCACGCCGTGGTGGCTTGCGCACCTTGCATGAAGAGGGCTTGCGCCAGGCCGTGGCCGGCGTGACGTCGCTGGAAGAAGTGCTGCGCGTGACCCGAGGCGACGGCGCATGAGCCTGTTCAAATACCGCGCCCTCGACAGCCAGGGTGTGAGCCAAAACGGCACCCTGGAAGCCAGGGATCAGGCCGCCGCCGTCGCCGCGCTGCACAAGCGTGGCCTGATGCTGTTGCAGATTGATCCCGCCGGCAGCCAGGGCCTGCGCAATGCCTTGGGTCGCGGCCAGTTGAACGGTGCGGCGCTGGTCAGTTTCACCCAGCAACTGGCCACGCTGCTCGGCGCCGGCCAGCCGCTGGAGCGCTCGTTGAACATCCTGCTCAAGCAGCCCGGCCAGCCGCACACCCGCGCGCTGATCGAGCGCATCCGCGAACACGTCAAGGCCGGTAAGCCATTGTCCGCCGCGCTGGAGGAGGAGGGCAGCCAGTTCTCGCCGCTGTACCTGAGTATGGTGCGCGCCGGCGAGGCAGGCGGCGCGCTGGAAAATACCCTGCGTCAGCTCAGCGACTATCTGGAACGCAGCCAGTTGCTGCGCGGTGAAGTGATCAACGCGCTGATCTACCCGGCGTTTCTGGTGGTCGGCGTGCTGGGCTCCCTGGCCTTGTTGCTGGCGTATGTAGTCCCTCAGTTCGTGCCGATTTTCAAAGACCTCGGCGTGCCGATCCCGCTGATTACCGAAGTCATTCTCGGCCTTGGCCAATTCCTCGGCGCTTATGGCCTGGCGGTGTTGGCCGGGCTGATCGTGACGGTCTGGGCCTTGGCCGCGCGCCTGCGCAACCCCAGGCACCGCGAAAAATACGACCGGCGCGTGCTCGGCATTCGCATCATCGGCCCGCTGTTGCAGCGGGTTGAAGCGGCGCGACTGGCACGCACCCTTGGCACCTTGCTCAGTAACGGCGTGGCCTTGCTGCAAGCGTTGGTGATCGCCCGCCAGGTCTGCACCAACCGCGCCTTACAGGCCCAGGTCGCGCAGGCGGCCGAGTCGGTCAAGGGCGGCGGCACCCTGGCCAGCGCGTTCGGCAGCCAACCGCTGTTGCCGGACCTGGCCCTGCAAATGATTGAAGTCGGCGAACAGGCCGGTGAACTCGACAGCATGCTGCTCAAGGTCGCCGATGTGTTCGACGTCGAAGCCAAACGCGGTATCGACCGCATGCTCGCGGCCCTGGTGCCGTCGCTGACCGTGGTCATGGCCGTGCTGGTGGCGGTGATCATGCTCGCGATCATGCTGCCGCTGATGAGCCTGACCAGCAATATATGAACCCTCGAGGATCCAACCCGATGCGCCCGACCCGATTCAATGCTGCACGCCGCCAAAGCGGTTTCACCCTGCTGGAAATGCTCGCCGTGATCGTGCTGTTGGGCATTGTCGCGACCATCGTGGTGCGCCAGGTCGGCGGCAACGTCGACAAGGGCAAGTACGGCGCCGGCAAGGCGCAACTGGCCAGCCTGAGCATGAAAATCGAAAGCTACGGCCTGGACCTCGGCTCCCCACCCAAGAACCTGCAGCAGTTGGTCGAAAAACCCGCCAACGCCGCCGGCTGGGCAGGCCCGTACGCCAAACCGTCAGACCTCAAGGACCCGTTCGGCCATGCCTTCGGCTATCGCTTCCCCGGTGAACATGGCGCCTTCGACCTGATCTTCTACGGCCAGGACGGCCAGCCGGGCGGCGAAGGTTACAGCGCCGACCTGGGCAACTGGGAATAACCCCTGGCCATGTCCAAGCCCCAAGCCGGATTTACCCTGCTGGAAATGTTGGTGGTGATCGTTCTGATCAGCATCGCGGCCGGGTTGGTGGGGTTTGGTCTGCAACAAGGGCTCAAGGCTGCCAGGGAGCGCCAGACGGTCGGGCAGATCGTCGATGCCCTGCGCAATACGCGAGCCCGGGCGATTGTCAGCGGGCAGTCGGCCAAGACCGAGTTTGATTTGCAAACACTCAGCTTCAAGGCGCCGGGTCGACCGACCAGGCATTGGCCGGCCGATTTGCAAGTGACCCTGCACACCGCCGAACAGGCGGGCTCGGCGGTGGAGTTTTACCCCGACGGCAGTTCCACCGGCGGCAATCTGTTGTTGGCCAATGGCACGCGCCGCTGGCGCATCGATATTGGCTGGCTGACCGGCAGCGTGCAGTCCAAGGCGTTGCCATGAAGCGCCAGTCGGGTTTCACCTTACTGGAGATGCTTGCGGCGCTGATGCTTATGGCGATGTGCAGCACTGTGCTGCTGGTCGCCTTCGGCCAAAGCGCACGCTCGTTATTGCAGGTCAATCACAGTGATCGCCTGACCCATGCGGCGCTGAGCGTGATGGATCAGGAAGGCACGGGGCCGCTGACCAACGAGGTTCGCCAGGGCAACCTGGACGGCATTCGCTGGCAGTTGAACATCGCCCAGCAGCCGACCCGAATGGGCCAGCCGCGCCTGTTTCGCCTCGACTTGAACGTCAGCGAAGGCCCGCGACAGGCGCATTTCAGCACCCTGAAATTGCGCGCCGCAAGCGACAGGGCGCCGCTGTGAATAGACGCCAACAGGGCTTTACGTTGCTCGAAATCATGATTGTGCTCAGCCTGCTCGGGGTGCTGCTGACCCTGGTCGGTGGGGCATTGCTGGGGGCGAACCGTGCGGTGCTCAAGGCCCAGCGCTACACGGTCAGCCTGGACGAAATGCGCGCCGCTCAGCAGTTTTTGCGCACATCCATCAGCGAGGCGTTGCCGTTGGACGTGACCGAAGACGACAGCCAGACCGACGGCTTTTTTGCCGGTTCCGCGCAGCGTCTGCAATTTGTCGCGACCTTGCCTGGCGTGCTCGGTGGCGGCATCCAGCGCTTCACCTTGCAACTCACCGGGGCCGAGGGCCAGCGCGACTTGCAAGTGGCGTTCGCGCAGTTTGAATCTGCCGCTCACGCCAGCGTGCCGGCGTCGCGCAGCGAACCTCAGGTGCTGCTGAAAAACCTTGAAGATGTGCAATTCAGTTATCGCGGCGTGTCGCCCAAAGGCCAGCCCACCGGCTGGCTCAGCGACTGGCCCTGGACCAAACGCTTGCCCTATGCCGTGCGCATCGACGCCACGGTGAAGGGGCCGGTGCCTTGGGTCACTCAGGTGGTGGCCTTGCGCTTGAACCTGTCGGGCGGAGCATCGGATCAATGAAGCATCAGCGTGGCGTCGCCCTGTTGCTGGTGCTGTGGGTACTGGCCCTGCTCAGCCTGTTGCTGGGCGGCCTGGCCGGTTGGGTGCAACTGGAAACGCGCCAGGCCCTGTGGCATCGCCAGCACACCCAGGCCGTGCTGGCGGCGGAGGCGGGCGTGGCGTTGGTGATGCAGGCCCTGGCCGACCCGGTGCAGCGCAAACAGTGGGTCGCCGATGGGCGCGAGATGCCTCTGGTATTTGACGACGCGCAGTTGCACGTGAGCCTGCGCAGCGAGCGCGGCAAGTTGTATTTGAACAGTGCCGAGCCTGCTGATTTCTCCCGCCTGGCCCTGGCCTGCGGGGCGACTCAGGCTCAGGCCACACAGTTGGCCAAAGACCTGGAAAACCGGCGCAACAGAGGCCTGGCACCGTTTCGCGTGGTGGAAGAGTTGCGCCAACTGCCGGGCATGAGCCAGGCGCTGTACAGCCGGTTGGTGCCGCAGATCACCTTGTGGAGCGGCCTGGATCGACCCGATCCGGCGTTTGCCGGCGCGCTGATGCGCAAGGCCTTGAACCTGCCGCAGCAAAGCGCGGTGGGCGCCGATCCCGGCGAAGTGTTGGTGATCAGCAGTCGAGCAAACCGCCCCGGCGGTTATCACGCGCGGTTGCATGTCACTGTTTTATTGAGCCCATCGGAGGGAAGCGCACAACCTTATCGGGTGCTGCGTTGGCAGGAATGAATCGATCGTTATCCAAATCCCTGGCCCAGCTTGAGCAGCTGGCCGAGCCCATCGTCCGGCAGTGGCGCGGCAGCCTGCTGCAACTGGGTTGGCGGCTGTGGCTCAAGGAGCTGCGCGGCTGCCTGCCGGCCTGGTTGAAGCACCACGAACCGCCGGAGCAGACCTACCACTGGCCGCTGACCGAGCCGGTCGCGACAACGCCCGATAACGTGCGTCAGGTGCTGATGCTCGCCCCCTCGGCGGTGCTGGTGCAGCGGCTGCAACTGCCGTTGGCGGCGGCGCGCAACCTGCACGTGGTGGTGGGTTATGAGCTCGACCGGTTTACCCCGTTTGAAGCCCAGCAGCTGTATTTCGTGGCGCGTCAGGAGCGGCGCATGCCCAACCATCTGGACGTAACGTTGGTGGCGATCCTGCGCGAACGCCTCGACCAGATCCTGCTCGACTGCGCCGCCCTTGGCCTGCGCCCGCATCAAGTGGATGTGCAAAACCTGGGAATCGACCTGCTGCCCGCGCCGTTGCGTCCGCGCCAACGGGCCAGGGGCAAAGGCTTGCAGCGCAGTCTGCCGTGGCTGTGCGGTGCCTTGCTGATTGCGGCGATGCTGCTGTGGCTCAACGATCGCCAACGGGTACTCGACACGATGCAGGCCAGCGTCCAGCAACAAAAAGCCCAGGTGGCCGAGGTGCAGCGCCTGCGCCAGCAATTGCTCAACACCCGTGGCGCCGCGCAGTACTTGATCCGCCGCAAATCGGCCCAGCCACCTTTGGCAGCGTTGCTCAACGAACTGACCACCTGCCTGCCCGCCGACACCTGGATCGATCAATTGGAAATCAACGATGGCGCCGATGTGTCGTTCTCCGGGCAAAGCGCCAAGGCCAGCGCGCTGATCACCCGGATCAAGGCGTGTCACAGCCTGGAAAACGCCCAGTTCGAAGGGGTGATCCAACCGGATGCGAAAACCGGCAAGGATCAGTTTTCCTTGCGTGCCCACCTGCACCAGGAGGCCGCCGATGCGCCGACCACTGACACCCCGTGAACGTCGTGGCGCAGCGCTGCTGGTGCTGGCATTGGTACTGGGCGCCGCTTACTGGCTGTTGATCGACAGCTGGTTCGCCGGGCCGCTGCGCACCATGGGCGAGCGCGCTGAACAGTTGCGCGAGCAGCAGCAACGTTATGCCCGCGTGCTGCATCAGGGCGAGTCGCTGCGCGAGCAGTTGGAGCAAGCCCGCCAGGATCCGGCCAGCAGCAACAGCCTGCTGCCGGGAGAAGACCCCAGCGCTGTGGCGGCGGATTTGATGCAGCGCATCGCCGATCTGATCAACAGCCGTGCCGAGGTCGGCGGCGGTTGCAGCTTGACTCAGCGCATGCCGATCACCCCGGAGCAGGACGACACCGAGCCCTATCGGCAGGTCAAGGTCAGCCTGACGCTTAACTGCGCCATCGAGCCCTTGACCGCGATCCTGCACGAACTGGAGTACCAGCAGCCGTTTCTGTTTGTCGATGAAATGAGTATCCGTCGCCGACCCGATGCTCCCGCCAGTGGCGGCGCGGGCCAATTGGTCGTGCACTTGCTGGTACGTGGTTATCTGCAACCGGCTGGCGCCAGGCAGGTGGCCCGATGATCAACGCATTGCGCCCCATCGAATGGGGCTTGCTTGGTTTGTCTGCGCTGTTGGGCCTGTTGATGGTCGGCATTCTGAGCAGCATCGGCGATGCCCCGCAGTGGCTGCCGGAGCCGGCGCCGAGCGCTAGCACCCGCGCGGCGGCCAAGGTCCAGGTTGCACCGCAAGCGAGCCTTGAAAGCCTGGCCGGTACCTGGCAGGCACCGTTGTTCAGTCCGGACCGCAGCCCCGATCATGCGGTCGGGCAAGCCCAGGTTTCCAGCCTGTCGAGCCTGACGCTGACCGGCATCCTGATCGACGGCGACCTGCGGGTCGCGATGCTCAAGCGTGCCGACGCACCGCCGCTCAAAGTCCACCAAGGCCAGACCCTGCCCAACGGCTGGCGGCTGGAACACCTGACACCGCGTGACGCGCGCTTTGCGCAGGACGGCCGCACGCAAACCCTGAGCCTGCGCGCCTTGCGTTTGCCGCCGCCGTCCACCACACCCCCGATTTCCCTTCCTCACGAGTCAAACCCTTGATCGATACATTCCCTGGCGCCTTGCGCACCACCGTGTTTTGCCTGGCCACCGCCGTCTCCCTCGGCGGCTGTGGGACCTTCCCCAACCGCCTTGACCCGGACGATGCCCTGTTGCACGAAGCCATGCAGGGCACCGGCTCGCAACGGCCAGCCGTGGACCCGGCCAGCGAACAGGCACCGCCGGATAACCGCCAGCCCCAGGCCGCGACATTGCCGCAGCGCCAGTTGATTCGCGGCAACCAGCAGTTTGTGCGCCAACCCGCGCCCGCGCCGGCGGCTAAAGATGAGGCCACCGGTGACATCGTGTTCAACTTTGCCGACCAGCCCATCGAGGCGGTGATCAACAGCGTGATGGGCGACCTGCTGCACGAGAACTACAGCATCACCCAGGGCGTGAAGGGCAACGTCAGCTTTTCCACCTCGAAACCGGTGAACAAGAAACAAGCTCTGTCGATTCTTGAAACCCTGTTGTCGTGGACCGACAACGCGATGATCAAGCAAGGCAATCGCTACGTCATTCTGCCTGCCAACCAGGCGGTGGCGGGCAAGCTGGTGCCGGAAATGCGCGTTTCCCAGCCCTCCAGCGGCTTGTCGGCGCGGCTGTTTCCGCTGCGTTATATCTCCGCCACCGAGATGCAGAAACTGCTCAAACCATTCGCCCGCGAAAATGCGTTTTTGTTGGTGGACCCGGCGCGCAATGTGTTGAGCCTGGCCGGCACCCCTGAGGAACTTGCCAATTATCAGGACACCATCGACACGTTCGACGTGGACTGGCTCAAAGGCATGTCGGTAGGCGTGTTCGGCCTGCAGCGCGCCTCAGTGGCCGAGCTGATGCCCGAGCTACAAAAAATGTTCGGCCCCGACAGCGGCATGCCCCTGGCGGGCATGGTGCGCTTTCTGCCGATTGAGCGGACCAACTCGGTGGTGGCGATTTCTTCCCAGCCGCAGTACCTGAGTGAAGTCGGCGACTGGATTCATACCATCGACGAAGGCGGCGGCAATGAGCCGCAAATGTACGTCTACGACGTGCGCAACATGAAGGCCACCGATCTGGCCAAATACCTGCGGCAGATCTACGGCAGCGGCGCGATCAAGGACGACGCGCCGGCCAAGGTCGCTCCCGGTTTGCGCACCGCGACCTTATCGTCGCCCGGCACCAACAGCACCTCCGGCAGCACGCCCGGTGGCCTCAATGGCGCCAATACCGGCATGGGCAACAACCCGGTTGGCGCTGAAGAGGACGAGCAGGAACCCGAAGCCGATCCGGACAGCGAAAGCGCGGAGCAGGGCGCGAGCACCGATGCACCCGCCAAAAGCCTCGACGCCGGCACCCGCATTACGGCGCAAAAGAGCAGTAACCAACTGCTGGTGCGCACCCGCCCGGTGCAGTGGAAGGAAATCGAGTCGGCAATCAAACGCCTCGATAACCCACCGCTGCAAGTGCAGATCGAGACGCGCATTCTGGAGGTCAAGCTCACCGGTGAACTCGACCTTGGCGTGCAATGGTACTTGGGCCGCCTGGCCGGTAACTCGACCAGCACCACTGTGGGCAATACGGCGGGTAGCCAGGGCGCCCTGGGCGGTGGCGGCGCGGGCCTCGGCGCTACGGATTCGTTGTTCTATTCCTTCGTCAGCACCAACCTGCAAGTGGCCCTGCACGCGCTGGAAACCAACGGCCGCACCCAGGTGCTTTCGGCGCCGTCGCTGGTGGTGATGAACAATCAGCCGGCGCAGATTCAGGTGGGCGATAACATTCCCATCAGCCAGACCACGGTCAATACCGGTACGTCCGACACAACATTGAGCAGTGTCGAATATGTGCAGACCGGGGTGATTCTGGATGTAGTGCCGCGGATTAATCCGGGTGGTCTGGTGTACATGGATATTCAGCAGCAGGTCAGCGACGCCCAGGACCAGACGTCCAGCAACGACACGCAGAACAACCCGCGTATTTCCACGCGCTCGGTGTCCACGCAGGTGGCGGTGCAGAGTGGGCAGACGGTGTTGCTTGGGGGGTTGATCAAGCAGGACAACGCGGAGAGTGTCAGTGCGGTGCCTTATCTTGGGAAGATTCCGGGGTTGCGGTGGTTGTTTGGGAATACCAGTAAATCCAAGGATCGCACGGAGTTGATTGTGTTGATTACGCCTAGGGTGATTACGAGTAACGGACAGGCGCGGCAGGTGACGGATGATTATCGCCAGCAGATGCAGTTGCTGCGGCCGGGGGGGTGAGGGGCATATCCGTTATTTGGGTGATGGCTGATATGGGTTCCGCTCTTACAGCGGGTCACTTTTGGAAGTACCGGAAGCCGGCCCAGCCAAAAGTAACCAAAAGGTCCCCGCCCCACCACTCGGCACCTCGCTCCGGCTCGGTGTGCGGCCATCGTGGTTAACGGGGCGCCTGAGATCACAAGCAAGATCAAAAGCAAAAGCACGGCGGCCTAGTAGCCGACCTGAGTGGTGTGGATCAAAAGCGAGATCCAGTGTGGGAGCTGGCTTGCCTGCGATGGCATCAACTAGTTTTGCTTGATGTACCGAGGTGTCTGCATCGCAGGCAAGCCAGCTCCCACAGAGAAGCGGACCAGTGTATGAAGATGGTGAAGTCTTACTCGGTCAAAACTGTGGGAGCGAGCAAGCCCGCTCCCACAGTGGATCTTCATACATCAGGAAGAATGCAATCTGCTCTAGAAAAAACAGCGCTTTTGATTCAACCACTCAGGTCGGCTACTAGGCCGCCGTGCTTTAGATTTTGATCTTGCTTGTGATCTCAGGCGCCCCGTCAACCACGATGGCCGCACGCCGAGCCTAAGCGAGGTGCCGAGTGGTGGGGCGAAGACCTTTTGGTTACTTTTGGGGCGCTTGCCAAAAGTGACCCGCTGTAAGAGCGGAACCGATATCAGCCCTAACTCAAACAACGGATATGTACACCACCCCCCGTCCAAATCAAAACGCCAATTTATACCCAATGCTCATCAACATAATCGCCAAACAAGGCCGCAACACACCATCCGGCACCTTCCCGGTCATGTGGCTCCCCAGGTAAATCCCCGGCAACGACCCCATCAACAAAAACCCCAGCAAATGCCAATCCATATTCCCCATGCTCGCATGCCCCAACCCCGCGACCAGCGTCAACGGCACAGCGTGCGCAATCTCAGTCCCCACCAACCGCCGCGTAGCCAGAAACGGATACAGAATAAACAACGCCACAGTCCCCAACGCACCAGCGCCGATAGACGTCAGAGCAACCATGGTGCCCAGGACCGCCCCAGTCACCACCGTCAACGCATTCAGGTTACGCGGGCTCATCTGATAGTCATCACCCGCATGACGCTGAGCAAACGCCAACAAACTTTTCTTGAACAAAATCGCCAGCGCCGTCAACAGCAACACCACCCCAAGCGCCTGCTTGATCACCGCATTCATCGCAGTCGGATCCGTGTGCAAACTGGCAAGAAACCACAAGGTCAGCAACACCGCAGGCACGCTGCCCAGGGTCAGCCAGCCGGTAATGGTCCAGTCGATATTCCTGTTCTTGCTGTGAACCAGCACCCCACCGGATTTGGTAATCGCCGCGTATAACAGATCAGTGCCCACCGCAGTCGCGGGGTTAATACCGAACCAGAGCAGAATCGGCGTCATCAACGACCCCCCGCCTACCCCGGTCATGCCGACGATAAAACCAACGATCAGGCCAGCCACTACAAAACCAACATTACCCACATCCATTACAGCACCTGCGGCCATATAAATTTCTGGCCGCAGGATAGCGATTTTTCTTATAACGACTTATATCAATGTGATCTGACTTTATGCCTTTTATGTCAGTCGCTGACAGACAAACGCCTGGGTTTGATACGGGAACGCAACGGTATCCCGTCCGATCAAGTCGGGATGGGTGTCGATCAATGCCTGCAACTGCGCGGTCACCACAGCCTTTTGCGCTGCCGGCAACGCTGCAATAAAGCTCACCGAGAGAAACCGGTCCATAATCACTTCCTGTGGGCTGCCGACGTGGCTATAGGGAAAGCACGTCATTTCGGGCGCGGAAAAATACTCGCCAGTGAAGGCTTCGCGCCAACGGCCTGTGTGAAAACGCGGCGTATCGCCTTCATAGGGCGTGATGATCGCGGTAATGGCGGCCACCCAAGCCACCGACTCATCGCGCACATTCCACACCAGCCCCAGCCGACCGCCAGGCTTGAGCACGCGGTGAATTTCCGCCAGCGCGGCCTCCGTCGAAAACCAATGAAAGGCTTGCGCGCACACCAACGCATCGGCGCTGGCGGCGTCCAGGGGGATGGACTCGGCGGTGCCGTTAAGCAGGCGTACATCCGGCAACAGTTTTCTGAGCTGCGCGCCCATTGCCTCCACGGGTTCAACGGCAATCAACGTCGGCGCCAGGGTGCTGAGCATGCGGGTGAATTTACCGGTGCCGGCGCCGAGGTCGATGACCGTCGAGCGGGCATTGATGTGCAGGGTGTCGGCGAGCCAGCCGGTGAGTTGCCGTGGATAGTCCGGCCGGCCTTGGGCGTATGTAACGGCCTGGGTTGAGAAACCTTGTTGAGCAGACGTGTGAACACCAGTCATTGCCAATCTCTCCTCGGGTAAAGCGGGGGGCACAGTGTGCGCCCTCTCAGGTTTATTTTCTAACCCGTGCATCCAATCGCGCGTGTCGCGTGTAGTCCTTTCAGTCACCCCGCTGTTTTACTGAAATGGATCTACACCCATGAACGCTAAAGCACTGTTCTGCCTTACCGCCTTGCTCACCGCCGCGCCAACGGTATTCGCCCAAACCGGCTTGCCTGAGAGCATCAAGGTGCCGGACGGCCACAAGGTCGCGCTGGAGACCACCGGCGTCGGCGAAATCACCTACGAGTGCAAGGACAAAGCCAACGCCGCGGGCCAGACCGAATGGACCTTTATTGGCCCCAAGGCTGTTTTGAATGATCGCAGCGGCAAACAAGTGGGCACCTACTTTGGTCCGCCGGCCACCTGGCAAGCCAAAGACGGCTCGAAAATCACCGGCACTCAACTTGCCGTAGCGCCTTCGAGTGCAGGCAACCTGCCCTATCAACTGGTCAAGGCCAACCCGGCCGAAGGCAAGGGCGCAATGAGCGGTGTGAGCTACATCCAGCGCGTCGCCCTTAAAGGTGGCGTGGCGCCGAGCAGCGCATGCACGGCGGCGAATAAAGGCGCGAAGGAAGTGGTGAAGTACCAGGCCGACTACATCTTTTGGGCGGCCAACTGAGTAAATTCGGCTACGCTGCCTGTGGCGAGTGCGCTCGCCACAGGATCCAGCCATTCGGGGATGTGTTGTTTGTTTGATTATGAAGCCTGCCTTGCGGCCTGCGCCCGTGGCGATAAACACGCCTTGCGCCAATTGTATGCGCAGGACAGCAGCCGTTTGCTCGGCGTGGCGATGCGCATCGTCCGGGACAAAGCCCTCGCCGAAGACGTCGTGCATGACGCGTTTATCAAGGTTTGGCGCGGCGCGAGCAGTTTCGACCCCAGCCGTGGCGCGGCGCGTGGCTGGGTGTTCAGTATCACCCGTCACCTTGCGCTGAACGCCGTGCGCAATCATTACCGGGAGGTGGCGCTGAGCGATGAACATGAACACGTCACCGCAGCCGAAAACAGCTTCGAATTCAGCGCACGTGAAGGCCGGATTTATCACTGCCTGGAACAGCTCGACCCGGCCCGTCGCACGTGCATCCTGCACGCCTATGTCGACGGCTATTCCCACAGCGAAATCGCACAGAAACTGGACACGCCCCTGGGGACCGTCAAAGCCTGGATCAAACGTAGCCTCACCGCGCTGCGGGAGTGCATGGCATGAATGACCCACTGGATGAACTCGCCAGCGAATACGTGCTGGGCACCCTGCCCGCCGAGCAGCGCGCCGAGGTGGAACAGCGCCTTAAGCAGGACCCGCAATTGCGCGCGGCGGTGGATGACTGGGAACAACGCCTGCTGCCGCTGACGGCACTTGCCGAACCCGTGCCGCCCTCCGCTCAGCTCTGGCGGCGCATTGAACGTAGCGTCGCCGGCCCCGAGGCCGACGTGCCGTGGTGGAACCTGCTCGCACTGTGGCGCGGGCTGGCGGGCGCGGGGCTGGTGACTACCCTGGTGCTGGCGGCATTGCTGCTGACGCGCCCTCCCACCGCAGCCCCGACTTTTGTGGTGGTGCTGGTGGCGCCACAGAGCCAGGCGCCCGGCTGGGTGATCCAGGCGAGCAATGATCACAAGATCCAGTTGATTCCCTTGGGCGTGATGGAAGTGCCCACCGACAAAGCCCTGCAATTCTGGACCAAGGGCGACGGCTGGCAAGGCCCGGTATCGCTGGGGCTGGTTAAGCCCGGGCAAACGCTGTCGGTGCCGCTGGACGCCCTGCCGCCGCTCACCCAGAACCAGTTGTTTGAGCTGACCCTGGAAGACCCGCGCGGCTCGCCGACCGGCAAACCGACCGGGCCGATTCAGGCGATCGGCCGTGCCGTGAAAGTGCTCTGATCAGCCGACGCTGGGCAAGCACACGCAAAACCGCGCGCCGCCCAGGGGCGAGGCAGTGGCGGTCAACGTGCCGCCCTGGGCTTCCATCGCGCGCCGGCTGATCGCCAGGCCGAGGCCGAAGCCACCGGTGGCGCGGTCACGGCTGCGGTCGAGGCGGTAAAACGGCTCAAAAATACGTTCACGCTGGTCCAGCGGAATACCGATGCCGTCGTCGTCCACCCAGATTTCACAGCCTTTGGCGCTCACCTGAACACTCACCTGTATGCGCCTGTCGCAGTAGCGCGTGGCGTTGCGCAGCAGGTTCTGCAAGACCCGCGCGGTAAGGCGCGGGTCGAGGCTGAAGCGTTCAACGGAGCAGTCGAGCACTACCTCGATAACGATCTCCGGGTTTTGCAGCTCGTCGTCGACACTGCCCAACACGCTGTCGATAAACTCATCGAGCACCACCTCAACCCGCTCCGGCAACTGCGCCGGGTTTTGCAGGCGGCTGTAGGACAGCAACTCCAGCACCAGTTCATCCAGCTCGCGAATATGCGCCACCAGACTTTGCAGGCGTTCGCGACTGGCCTGCGGCAAGTCTTCGGAAAGCGCCAGCGCCAGGCCGAAATCCAGCCGGGTCAGCGGTGTGCGCAGTTCATGGGACACAGCATTGAGCAGGTCGCGCTGCTGGTTAAGCAAATGCTCGACATCATCGGCCATGGTGTCGAACACCGTCGCCAGGCTGCCGATGTTGGAGCTGGGTGGAATCTGCGTGCGCTCACTCAGGTTGCCTTTGCCCAACTGCGCGGCGGTGCTTTTCAGGCGCTCCAGGTCACGCCAGTGCGGGCGCAGCCAGATCAACAGGCAGGCCAGCAACGCCGCGATGATCAACACGTTGATCGCCCAATACAGCACGTTCATGTCCAGCGGGTCCGGCGGGATCGTCACCTTCACCACAAACTGCGAATTAATCGGCGAGCTGACTTCCTCCATCCAGCCCCACTCCCCCAGGCGCACCACCGACTTGCCATCTTCCAGCTGCTTTTCTTCAGCAGGGGTGTAGCTGGCGTCCTGGCGCAGCAGCAATTTCACCTTGAGCGGTGCGAAATCGTGGTTCAGGTGCTCGGTGACTTGCGACCAGCGCTCCACCGGCGCCCGTTGGTATTGTTTGACGATCAGCGTTTGCTGGCCACGGGTTTGCTCGATGTTGTAGTCCATGTAGCGATGTTCGAACACCTGGATGACCAGCTTGGGAATCAGGTAGATCGCCGTGCTGTAGGTGACGATGGTGATCAGGTAAAGACGCAGCAGTAGACGAAACATGGATCAGCATTCCCACTCGGACCGGCTGAACAGGTAGCCCTTGCCCCAGACCGTCTTGATCTTGCGCGCCTCACCGGCGTGGTCGTCGAACTTGCGCCGCAGCTTGGAGATGGCCACGTCCACCGAGCGGTCGGTGCCGTTGAATTCGATACCGCGCAGACGTTGCAGAATCTGGTCGCGGCTGAGCACTTCACCCGCATGCCGGGCCAGCACCACCAGCAAGTTGTATTCACCGCTGGACAGCTCCACCGCCTGCTCGCGCCACGTAACGGTGCGCTCCGACAGGTCGATGCACAGGTTGCCCATCACGATCTGATCATTGGCGGCCAGGGGTTCGGACAGGCTGCTGCGGCGCAGCAAGGTGCGCACTCGGGCGAGCAGCACGCGCGGCTCGCAGGGTTTGGTGACGTAGTCGTCGGCGCCCATTTCCAGGCCCAGCACCTGGTCGTGGCTGTCGTCGCGGGCAGTGAGCATCAAGATCGGCAGGCAAGCCGAGTCGGCGCGCAGCAAGCGGCAGACTTGCAAGCCATCAAGCCCGGGCAGCATCAGGTCGAGAATCACCAGGTCCGGCGGGTTGAGGCGCGCACGTTCGCGGACGTGGTCACCACGGCTGAGCACGTTGACATGATAGCCGTTGCGCTCCAGGTAGCTGGCAATCAGCTCGGAGAGTGCGGCGTCGTCTTCCACCAATAGGATGTTGGGCATGGTGTTTCCAGATAATACGGTTTGTCGGTGCGTTGCAGGATTGTGCAAGGATATACGCCCCCGACACCGAACGTGCCGCACCTTACATTTCTTCACACACCCGCTACACAGCTTCACAGCACCAAGGCGCAGGTGACTTTAGGATGCGCCAGTCAATAGTGGGATATGAGTATGTCGAAAAATCTGTTTGCGCCGTTTTGCCTGCTGGCCCTGACGCTGGCGTTAAGCGCCTGTGACAAGTCCTCGGCCGAGGCGCCGCAAACGCCTCTGGCTAAAGTGCGCATCGAAACCCTGCAAGCCAAACCCCTCTCCATCACCAGTGAACTCAGCGGGCGCATCGCCGCGCCGCGCATTGCTGAAGTAAGGGCGCGAGTAGCCGGTGTGGTGATGCAGCGCGTCTTCAAGGAAGGCCACGACGTTAAACAGGGCGACGTGTTGTTTCGTATCGACCCCGCTCCGTTCAAGGCCGACCTCGACAGCGCACAGGCGAACCTGAGCAAGGCCGAGGCGAATGCCTTCCAGGCGCGCCTGCAAGAGCAGCGCTACAGCCAGTTGGTCGAGGGCAACGCCATCAGCGGCCAGGAATACGACAATGCCCGCGCCAACCTGCGCCAGACCAACGCCGAAGTTGCCGCCAACAAGGCCGCCGTCGAGCGCGCAAAACTGAACCTGGGCTACGCCACCGTGACCGCGCCGATTTCCGGGCGCATCGGCCGCGCGCTGGTGACCGAAGGTGCGCTGGTGGGCCAGAACGAGGCCACGCCGCTGGCAATCATCCAGCAACTCGACCCGATTCACGCCGACCTGACCCAGTCGACCCGCGAACTGAATGACCTGCGCCGCGCCTTTCGCGCCGGCAGCCTGAAGCAGGTGGGCCAGGACCAGGCCAAGGCGACGCTGATCCAGGACGACGGCAACCTCTACCCATTGCCGGGCAAGTTGTTGTTCGCCGACATCAGCGTTGACCCGGGCACCGGGCAAATAATCCTGCGCAGCGAGTTCCCAAACCCGGACCTCGACCTGCTGCCCGGCAGTTTTGTGCGCGTGCGCCTGGAGCAAGCCGTCGACAGACAAGGCATCAGCGTGCCGCAACGCGCCATCACTCGTGACAGCGCCGGTATCCCGATGGTGCTGTTGCTGGACGCCGAGCACACCGTCAGCCAGCAACCGGTGGAGTTGGGCGCGGTGATCGAAGACCGCTGGATCGTCAGCAGCGGCCTCAAGCCGGGTGACCGCATTGTGGTCGAAGGCCTGCAGCACGCGCGCCCCGGCGAAAAAGTCGACGTGGACGACAGCCCCGCCTCTGGCCAGCCCGTTAAGGAATAACCCGCCATGCCGCAGTTCTTTATTGACCGCCCGATCTTCGCCTGGGTGGTGGCCCTGTTTATCCTGCTGGCCGGCGCGCTCGCGATTCCGCAGTTGCCGGTGGCCCAGTACCCCACCGTGGCGCCGCCACAAGTGGAGATTTACGCGGTGTACCCAGGCGCCTCGGCGCAGACCCTGGATGAAAGCGTGGTGAGCCTGATCGAGCAGGAGCTTAATGGCGCCGATCACCTGTTGTATTTCGAGTCCCAGAGCAGCTTGGGTTCGGCCACCATCACCGCCACGTTCCAGCCGGGCACCGACCCGGAAATGGCCCAGGTCGACGTGCAAAACCGCCTTAAAGCGGTGGAGCCGCGCCTGCCGCAAGCGGTCACCCAGCAAGGCTTGCAGGTGGAGAAAGTCTCCGCCGGTTTCCTGTTGCTGGTCACCCTGACCTCCAGCGACGGCAAGCTCGATGACGTAGCGCTCAGCGATTACCTGGCGCGTAACGTAATGAACGAGCTCAAGCGCCTGGACGGTGTGGGCAAGGCCCAGTTGTACGGCGCCGAGCGGGCCATGCGGGTCTGGATCGATCCGCAAAAACTGATCGGTTTCAACCTCACACCCGCCGACGTGAACGCCGCGATCAGCGCGCAGAATGCCCAGGTGTCAGCCGGCAGCATTGGTGACTTGCCAGGCACCAAGACCCAGGAAATCACGGCGGCGATTCTGGTCAAGGGCCAGCTGTCGACGCCGGCTGAATTCGCCGACATCGTGCTCAAGGCCAACCCTGACGGCTCCACGGTGCGCGTCGGTGACGTGGCGCGGGTGGAAATCGGCAGCCAGGAGTACCAGTTCTCCACGCGACTGAACGGCAAGCCGTCCACCGCCGTCAGTGTGCAATTGGCGCCGGGCGCCAACGCGTTGAACACCGCGACGCTGGTGCGGGCGAAGATGGACGAGCTGTCGCGCTACTTCCCGGCGAACGTGGAATACAAGATCCCGTACGACACGTCGCCGTTCGTCAAAGTCTCGATTACCAAGGTGGTCTATACCTTGCTCGAAGCCATGGCGCTGGTGTTTGCGGTGATGTTTCTGTTTCTGCAGAACGTGCGCTACACCTTGATCCCGACGCTGGTGGTGCCCGTGGCGCTGATGGGCACTTTCGCCACCATGTTGCTGCTGGGTTTCTCGATTAACGTACTGACCATGTTTGGCATGGTGCTGGCGATCGGCATCCTGGTGGACGACGCGATTGTGGTGGTGGAAAACGTCGAGCGCATCATGGCCACCGAGGGGCTGTCGCCCAAAGACGCCACGCGCAAGGCCATGGGCCAGATCACTGGGGCCATCGTCGGCATTACCCTGGTGCTGGTGGCGGTGTTCTTGCCGATGGCGTTTATGCCGGGTTCGGTGGGGGTGATTTATCAGCAGTTTTCGCTGTCGATGGCCACCTCGATTCTGTTCTCGGCGTTCCTCGCTCTGACGTTGACCCCGGCCTTGTGTGCGACGTTGCTCAAGCCGATCGCCAAGGGCGAGCACCATGCCAAAGGCGGTTTCTTCGGCTGGTTCAATAAACGCTTTGATCGGTTTACCGAGCGCTATGAAGGCTGGGTGGCGTATGCGCTCAAGCGCAGCGGCCGTTACCTGCTGATATATCTGGTGCTGCTGGTCGGCTTGGGCTGGATGTTCAGTCGCCTGCCCTCCTCGTTCCTGCCCGTGGAAGACCAGGGCTACACCATCACTGACATCCAGCTACCGCCGGGCGCGAGCAAGAATCGTACGGTGCAGGTCGCCGAACAGATCGAGGCGCACAACGCCGGGGAACCAGGGGTGGGCGACACCACCATGATCATGGGCTTCAGCTTCTCCGGCTCGGGGCAGAACGCAGCACTGGCCTTTACCACGCTGAAGGACTGGTCTGAGCGCAGCAGCGACGACTCGGCCTCGGCCATTGCCGACCGTGCCAACGCCGCGTTCAGCGACGTTAAAGACGCGATTGCCTACGCCATCCTGCCGCCGCCGGTGGACGGCCTTGGTACCTCCAGCGGTTTCGAATTCCGCTTGCAGGACCGTGGCGGCGTCGGCCATGCGGCGTTAATGGCAGCGCGCACCGAGTTGCTGACCAACGCCGAAAAGAGCCCGATTTTGGCCAACGTGCGCGAAAGTGCCCTGGCCGAAGCGCCGCAAGTGCAGTTGGAAGTTGACCGCAAGCAGGCCAACGCGCTGGGGGTTGCCTTCTCCGACCTGGGCAGTGTGCTGTCCTCGGCCATCGGTTCGGCCTACGTCAACGACTTCCCCAACCAGGGCCGCATGCAGCGGGTGGTGGTGCAGGCCGAAGGCGACCAGCGCAGCCAGGTCGCGGATTTGCTCAAGATCAACGTGCGCAACAACGCCGGGAAGATGGTGCCGTTGTCGGCGTTTGTTGAAGCCAAGTGGACCCAGGGCCCGGCGCAGTTGACGCGCTATAACGGCTACCCTGCCATCGCCATCAGCGGTGAAGCGGCGCCGGGGCACAGCACCGGTGAGGCCATGGAAGAAATCCAGCGGCTGGTCAGCCAACTGCCGGCCGGCCTGGGCCAGGAATGGACCGGGCTTTCGTTGCAGGAGCGGTTGTCCAGCTCACAGGCGCCGTTGCTGTTGGGCCTGTCGTTGCTGATCGTGTTCCTGTGCCTGGCGGCCCTGTATGAAAGCTGGTCAATTCCGACCTCGGTGTTGCTGGTGGTACCGCTGGGCGTGCTCGGCGCGGTGTTGGCAGTGAGTTTGCGCGGCATGCCCAATGATGTGTTCTTCAAAGTGGGGTTGATCACCATCATCGGCTTGTCGGCGAAGAACGCGATCCTGATTATCGAGTTCGCCAAGGACTTGTATGAGCAAGGTGAAGATTTGGTCGACGCCACCCTGAAAGCTGCGCGGCTGCGCCTGCGGCCGATCATCATGACCTCGCTGGCGTTCATTCTCGGCGTCGTGCCGCTGGCGATTGCCACCGGCGCCAGCTCGGCGAGCCAGCAGGCGATTGGTACCGGGGTGATCGGCGGCATGATCACCGCCACACTGGCGGTGGTGTTTGTGCCGGTGTTCTTTGTGGTGGTCATGAAGTTGGTGCGTAAGAAGCGCTAAACGCGCGTACCTGTGGTGAGCGGGCTTTTAGTGGCCAGCCCGCTTGTTGTAGCAGGCACGCGTGTCATGGCGAGCGGGCTTTTAGTGGCAGGCAGACTTCTTGTGGCGAGCGGGCTTGCCCCGCGTTGGGCTGCGAAGCGGCCCCATTCAGGCAAACGCCGCAGTGTCAGGTAAACCGCGGTGAATTTGATTGGGGCCGCTTCGCAGCCCAACGCGGGGCAAGCCCGCTCGCCACAACAGCCCAGTTGCTAGATCAAACCCGTTCCTCGTATCGTGCTTGCAATCTCCCATGTTGTGAGCATCTATGGCCTTCCTCGCCCGTACCCACCCTCGCCTCTCCACTGCTGCTGTATTGGGCGTTTTCGTGGGCATTTTGGCGCCCGCAGGCTCGCTCCTCAGCAAAATCCTGATCGGCTGGAATGCCGGGGTCTGGACTTATTTATTGCTGATGCTGTGGCTGACCAGCCGCTCCCGCGCCGACGATGTAAAACGCATCGCCGAAGTCGAGGATGAAAACGCCGGGCTGGTGCTGTTCATGGTGTGTATCGCGGCCATTGCGAGCCTGGCGACCATTACCCTGAACCTGGTGGGCATAAAAGACCTGGATGGCACCGCACGTTTGCTGCATTACGGCTATACCGGCCTGACGGTGATCGGTTCATGGCTGTTGATCGGGGTAATTTTCAGCGTGCATTACGCCCGCCTTTTCTACACCTGGGGCGGTGATGAGCCACCATTGCGCTTTGCCGAAGGACTGCGCACCCCCAATTACTGGGACTTTTTGTACTTCTCGTTCACCATCGGCGTGGCAGTACAAACCTCCGATGTGGGCGTCGCCTCACGAGAAATGCGCAAGGTGGTGCTGGGCCAGTCGCTGATCGGCTTTTTGTTCAACACGGCGATTCTGGGTTTCTCCATCAATATTGCCGCCGGGCTGTTCAGCTGACCCCGTCAGCCCCTGCGAGGCGCCGGCCCGTACTGCGGCGCAGTGGCGAATATGGGCGATCCAAATAACGCGCTGATACTGTCAACTTTGACAGTTACATGGATTCGTTTTTTGCTGCTTGATACCTCTAGCCAGAGGCAATGATGCTTCTGCGTTCGCATACACATCATTGACGGAGAGGCGATCATGTCAACACTATTGAATTTGGCAAGTGACACCAAGACACCCCGTAGCGTAAAGGGCACTGCCGAAGGCACCATCGGTGAGCACAGTTTTAATTTCGCTACAGGAACAGTCACCTACCACAATGGCAAAGTCCAGTTGACGCTAAGTGACAAGGATGATGCCGAAACCTGGGAAGATATTTACATGGAGTTTCCGGACATCGTTCAACCAAACGCAAAGCTGCCCCTGAAAGGCCAGAAACTTGTCAACATCTGGATTTCGTTTGTGAAATCTAAGGATTCATCCTCGCTAGAGTGCCCCGAAGGCGACCTGGTGATTGAGGAGCTCGTGCTCAGCCCTCTCAAAGTTAAAGGCACTATCTGCGCCACAACTGAGAGCACTAAAGAGAAAGTGGAAATAAAGTTCGATGTAACCACCGTTTGACCCCACAAAAAAAAGCCCTGATCTGTCGATCAGGGCTTTTTTACGTGTGCTGTTTAGAAAGCGTAACGCACGCCCACGTTGGCACCGAACGTCTGGTCGATTTTGTTGCTGGCGCTGGTCTCCAGGTCGGCATGCAGTTGCAGGTTCTGCGAAAACTTCACCGCAACGCCGGCACCGAACTTGCTGCGAGAACCCGACAGGTCATTGCTGAACGTCTGGTTGTTGACCTGGACCTTATTGTTATTGGCAAACTCGTGAACCATTGCCGCGCGCAGGTAAGGCTGAACAATGGTGCCGCTGTCGAGCTGGATATCCTTGCCAACTGTGGCGCCGGCCTCGCCCACCCTTGAACGGGTGCGCTCACCTTCGACTTGCAGCCCGTTTTTCAGGCTGTAATTACCACCCTGCACAACGATTGTGGACAGTCGAGCATAAGGTTCCACGAACCAGCCATCGTCGAGTTTGATATTGCGACCGAACTCGGCCGACACACTGCCACCCACGTTGTTGTAGTTGCCCTTGGTTGAAGTGTTATCACTGAGGGTTGCCTTGGCCTCGTTCTGGAAGCGGTTGGCCTTGGCGACCGTGTCAAAATAGAAACCGCTTTCCTGGTCCATCCAGGTGGCATAAGCACCGACGAAGTAACTCTTGACGGTGCCTGCCGAGCCGCGCGTCAGGTTCAGGTCGGAGGTGCTGTGGCCGGCCATTACACCCACCAGCCACTGACTGTCCGCCAGCGGCATGTCTGCACCGATGGAGAAACCACGCTGGTTCTGCGTGTAGCCGGTGCCCGAACTTTCCGACACGTTGTATTTGCTGCCAAAACCACGGATCCACAGGCCCGCCTGACCCGGTTCGAAACGCAACTCACCCATGCGTGCGCGCAACGAGGCTTCTTCGCCATACATAATGGTGGGTGCGGTGTTGAACACCGCCACGGCCACGCGTGTACTGCGGCTGGCTACACGTCTCTGTGTGTCCAGGAACCAGTCATCGCCGTCCTTTTTCAGGTCGTAGGCATAGGCGCCCAAGTCAACCGGGCCACCTTCCAGGGAAAATGCCGCATCACCACCCCCGGTATGCACCACCTGGGTTTTAACCGGCTCGGTACCGCTGGCGGCCAGCGCCACGCTGTAAGTACCGGTTGCCTCGCCCGTGACGTTGATGAAGTCCGTCTGGCCAGTGGCGAAATCGGTGCCCATGACAAACCTGCCGTCACCGGCAAGTGTGGTCAGGTTCAGCCGGTAAAACTCATCCGGCGCGCCCAGTGTGACAGTGCCCCCAGCCATGTTCAGTGCACCGACCTGGCTGTCACCGGTCAGGGTCCAGTTGGAGGCGTTGCCCACGGTCGCACTGGCGACATTCTGCAACTGGCCTGTGAGCCCTGCGCTGTTCTGCAGATTCACCGTGGCGTTACTGGTGGCGTCGGCGACCACATTACCGGTCAAACGGCTGTTATCGACATTCAGGCTCGCCGAACCGCCGCCCGATACGGTCAACAGGTTGCCATTACCACCGGTCAACGTGGAGCCGTTCAGCACATCGATCGCAACGACAGGCGCGCGGCCTGGCGTGCCCCTTACCGAGATGGCAGACCCCACTCGGCCTTCGACGCTGGATTGATCCAGTACCAGTTTGCCATCGGTGGTATCAAAGCGACCGCGGGTGAACGACACACCATTGCCGTTACCCACGATGGTGCTTTGGCTGGCCGTCACTGTTGTACCCTGCAGGGAAAGACCAAACGCCCCCGTGCCGGTGCCCTGCACCAGTGTGTTTTGAGTGAAGTGCAAATCGCTGCCGGACGTGGCTTCCGCACCGCCAATGGCGCCACTGAGCGTACTGTTGCTGAAGTGCGCAGACGAGCCCGTCCCAGTACCGGCCGTGCCCACCGCCTGCAAACCGACGCCTGCACTATTGGTAAGAGCGCTGTTATTGATAAAGGCGTTACTGTTTTCCAGGCGCACCGCGCCGAACAACGTAGAGCTCGTAGACACCCGTGCCGAATTGATATTGACCGTGGAGCCCTCCGTCGCACGAATATCATTGGCCAGGCTGCCGCTGTTCATGTTCAGCGTGGAGTTCGCCAGGTTGATAGTGGTAGCTGTCGCCCTGTTCATGTTGAGGATGGACTCGGCCGACAACTGCCAGTTGGTTGATTGCGCGGTGGCGTCGAGCGTTCTTTGCTCACCGATCAGTTGAACCGCTTGCGCTTGCCCGTGCACCGCGGCGAACAGACAAAAGGTAAAGGTGGGGACTTTCATCATCGCACTCAACGGTTTGAGTTCGAATGTATTCGGTACCGACATGATCAATCACTCTCTTGGTAAGGCCTACGAATGCGGTACGGCTCGTTCCCTGGAATGGAGCCTTACCTCTGCGGCGCACAGACTAAGGATTAAGTACGCCTTATTCTGTAGGACTAATCCTTGAGTGCCGGCGTAAACGCCGTGTATCAAATGGCTGGTTAAACGGAACATCGTCGGTGGATTCCTCCTCCCCGGAAGAAAGGAGGAACCCCGTGCCGATGGTTTGCCGCGCCGGCCGCTAAGGCGGCGTCAAGTCGCAGGAGGTTTCCGACAACACAGAACGTATAAACCTGCTGATAAAACCGCGCCCTATCACGCCACCAGTGAGCGGCGCCGTGATGGTAGCCTCTCCGGTCCCCCGCTGAGCCGTTCGAATGAAATCCCATGGCACGATGAAGGTGTGACCTTTGGTTAGCATTTCTGGCGTGATCGTTACACTGAACACCCGGGTAGAGTCCGCTTGCAGGGCGCCGGTGCGAGGCCTGAATATCCGCAGAGACAAGGTCAGTTGCTGACCCACCACCATCCGCGATTCGGCAGGTATCGTGATCTGTCCTTGATAAGTAGGTTTCGGAAGGGCATCACAGGTCCACTGCATATTGGCGCCGGCGCCTACAGCACCCACGAACACAGGCGGCTTCAAATTCTCGATCACCGCGTCAATGATATCGATTGATGTAGTGGGCGCCACATTGCGGTTGTCAGTTGCTGCGGGTGTGGCGCTGGATGCGATGAAATAACCCACGGTTTGAGGACCATTCCCATTGACTGCAACATCTGCCCACGGCACCGTGAAGGTTACGGCGGTTCCCGCCAGTTGACTACCAAGGGCGAACCCGGGTACTACCGGGCTTCCGTCCGGCCTTACGAAGATGATGAACTGACCTGGCTGGGGCACATCCTGCCCGCTCCACAATACGACGGACACCGTCACCGGTTTGGTCGCATGCGAAGCCCGCAGCGTGTTTAGCTCAATCGAACTCTCGCCGAAAATCTGCGCAGCGATCAGCCGGGTGTTGACGCTTCCGGGATCGCCACCATTGCCAGGCCCCGCCACACTCAGGTCCACATCGACGGTCTTGATCAGCGAGTCGAAATCTTCACCGTTTCGTACAATGCGATACTGCACGTCGGTGGGCTGGGGGCCTTTGCGGGTGCCGTAGTCAGCCACGATCAGCGCATCCAATGCCGCTCTGGTGAAAATAAATGGAAACGCGGTCAGGGCGACAGGCGCGGTCCAAGGCTGTGCCCCCCACTTCAATCGAACCTGGTCAAGGGTTGGCTGATGGTTCAGGAAGGTACGAAGCTCGGCGCTGATGCCGCTCACGTAGTCTGCGACGTTGAGCAATCTATCGAGACTACCGCCCTCCGGCGCCGGTGCCAGAGGAATGAAAAGGTCCTTTTGTTCGGGCGCAGGCAGCAACGCCACATTAAAGGACGTGACAGCCGAGGGCCGGCTGACATTCCCCGCGCGGTCAGTGAGCGTATAGAAAAAGTACCACGTGCCGCTGCCGGTAACGGCGCTGACCGGCACCGTAAAGGTGGTTCCGGTCTCAGGTATCAGGCGCGGCGTGTTAGCCACATCCAGTTCATACTGTGGCAGCGGGATTGACACGTTGGCCCAGTAACAGTGCACCGTATCGCCGACCGCCCATTGCCCACTGGGGATAGGGTAAGTATTGGGAGGAACGGTGAATGGCAACCCTGAATCAGCCGCAAGAGAAGACGCCGTTACCGGTGCGCCCGCCGGCAACGAGCCTGTATATTGCGCGACAGTTGGCTGATCCCGATCACTGGCTCGGGCATACGGAGCATGCCGGTCGACGACCCAGGGCGCACTGCGTGAGAACTCACCCGAGTCACTAGGACGGTCTACATCTGCAGGATCGAGGGGATCAGCGAACTTGTTGACATATAACATGTAACGCAACTCAAAACTCCCATGCTCGAACCCTCCGGAAAAAGAACTCGCCTCAATATTGATGGAAATGGAATTGCCTGATGCTGGTGCGAAGAACTGCTCGGGACCATAGATGGTGACCCAGTTGGGTAGTTTATGCGAACGATCCAAAAGTTGAACTTCAATCCAGTCAAGGTCCTCCGTAAATTGGCCTACCTCACAGTTCAGATTGATACCGACATTAGCGTCGGCGGTTGAAATAAGGCCTGAAACAGGATCCAGCCATTCATCGACGGTTGGCCTATTCAGCGTAGCATTGCCCGCCATGACTGCCGCTCTTGCAGAGATATAGCTGCTCATTTCATATTCTCCATCATGATTTGATATGACTACCGAACACACACGTGCATCACAAGCCAATGAGGCGTTTACGCAGAACTCATGGACTACTTCCATCCTCGCCCAGCCAAACTTTCAGTGACCGGTAAAGAAGTATAAAGTGGCGGTCGACTGTCGCCGCCCTGAACATAAAAATACGGCGCGCTTACTTGGGTCCTATTCCGTTAGGCCCGCAAAAGTTTCCCGAACCGGGATATTTGCGATCTATCTGTACATAGCGAATACCCGAGGTGCCGATCAGGATGCCGTTTCGCAAGACGCTGTACTTGGCCGACGCGCCAGCATTCACACTCAAGGGCCTGATAAGGTTCTCATAGTCAGTCACCAGAAATGTATAAGTAGTGTCCGAACCCTTCCATGTATAGCTAAACGTCTGCGCCGTTGACGGCAGCGGATTGCGATCCGGGTAGTTCAAGAATCCCTGGTAGCTCAAGACAACTTCATCGCCCGCCAATAACACCTGGGGCGCGGGATTAACGGTCACCCTGATACCCAACCAAACAGGCGGACTCGTTTCGCAATTAAGGAACGACCTGATGTTTTGCGAAGAATCAGGAAAGGTAGGGAGGGTGAACTTAATAGGCGGCGCAAGGCTGACAGAAACAACTTGATCACGTGACAACTGTTGATTGACGCGATTGTCCGTTTGATAGTTAACGAGCGTTGTGGCGTTATTGCCACTTGCGGCGATGACCGCCCAGGGAATTCGATTATCAAACTCCACTACCGCACCGCCTACATCGGCGTCCTTTACGGTATAAGTGGCAACCGCCTTCGTCTGACCGGGCCGGAACAGCAGAAGTTGTTCACCGGGTTTAGGGTTGTCAGGCAATGCAATCGTCGCCCTGACAGGCTGATCCGCATCTCGACTGTCCAAACGATTGGGCACAGGAGAAACCGCCCCATGGATATTAACCAATGGCAACAGTTGATTGAGCAAGGCAGGTGCCAACGGGTTCTCTTGGCCAAAGATCGTATTGTCCACATCGACATACTTAGCCGGCGACGAGACACCTGGGCCCACGGCATCGCCGGCCCGAAGAATAAAGTAGCGCACCGGTACGTTGTTGACCCGTTGGCGGTCGGAGCCATTGGCGATCAGGGTGAGCCAGTCGACGGGAACTGTGAGTGGCAACGCGGTGACCGATACTGGCGCCAATTTTTTGCTCCCCCACTGCACCACGCATTGGTCACCCGCCAGCCAATTATCATAGTGCTGCACCCTGACCGACACGATCAGCCGAGCGTCGTCTCTTTTTACAATCAGGTCGGAATCAAAGGCGGGCACTTGCGGGGCAGAGAGGTTGGACACCGGTGCAGGTAAAGCCAGGCCGGCACTCGTCACTTCCGAGTATTGAGCGCTTGTATTGCCAGCCCGGTCACGCACACGATAAAAGAAATGTATTTCCTTGGAACCGGCGAGCTTTTCAAGAACCGCCACCGGAATTCGCATGACCATAGGCCCAGAGAGGGCCGTAAATGATTGTTCAAATTGAGGCGCGCGTGTCGGCACCGAGTCACTTCCACTCAAATAGCCCAACAGTGTATCGCCTGTCTTCCGATCGAGATAATCGCCCGGTACCTCGACTTCAGCGAACGGGCTGCTTATTAAATTAAGCGGCGTAATAGGGTCTACCAGAAACCTGGCTGCCTTAAGTACACCACCGGCACCCGGTGCAGCCCGATCTATAATGATCTTGCGCGGGGACGATTGTTCGAACACCGCGCTGTCTTTATCAATGTTATTAATTCGGTAGGAGACATTAACCACGCCATTATTCAGGAAGTAATCCTGTGGAATATTAACGGTATAGGGAAATTGGCCCGCGACGATCGGCCCGGGTAACTCGATAGGTTCCAGTTCAAAGGCCACACTGCCTTGAACATGCCAGATAAACGTAATCCAGTCGCTTTCCCCGGCCTGTGGCAAAAATGTCCAGGGCGCCTCGATCTTTACCGGCAGGTCCATAAACAGAAAGCGCGTGGGAATCAAGCCGTCGGGCAATACGTTATCAATGATCAGCGGCGGTAATGTCGGCGTGACCGACAGGCCCACCGTTGCAGTTTTGGCTACCCCTGCGGCAACGTTAGTGTGAAGCGTATTGTCCGCTGAAGTGTTAGCCATCTCGCTCTCCAAACATAAGCGTTGTCAGAATTGTTTAACTCATTGCTCTGGCTTGATTGAATACCCTATAACCTTGGCCGGATACTGTCAGAACTAACAGGTAGCGCTGCCATTCGTCGGCTCTGTCACGGCGCCGGACGCTGCTCAGACGGAAATTCACTTGACGCGCATGCCGGGTTGAGGTTTCCTGAAACCGGTTTCAACGCTGCATAATTTCCAATAAGAAAGGCCTGCCACCGTGACTTCATTTTCCGCCGCCCAGCGCAGCCGCGTGACCATGCTCGACGTCGCCGAGCGTGCCGGTGTGTCCAAGGCGAGCGTGTCGCGCTTCATTGGCGACGACCGCGCCCTGCTCTCCGACGCCATTGCCCTGCGCATCGAGCAAGCCATAGAAGCACTCGGCTATCGCCCCAACCAAATGGCGCGCGGCCTGAAACGTGGCCGCACCCGCTTGATCGGCATGCTCGTCGCCGACATCCGCAACCCCTATTCCATTGCCGTGATGCACGGCGTCGAAACCGCGTGCCGCACGCACGGCTACAGCCTGGTGGTGTGCAACACCGACCGCGATGACGCGCAGGAAAGCCAGCACCTGGCGGCACTGCGCTCGTACAACATCGAAGGGCTGATCGTGAACACCCTCGGCCATCACCTCGACCAATTGCTGGAGCTGCGCCAGGAAATGCCGCTGGTGCTGGTCGACCGCAAGGTCGAGCCATTGCATTGCGATTTGGTCGGGCTGGATAACCGTGCCGCGGTGCGCATCGCCGTAGAACACCTGCAACAACAGGGTTACCGCGATGTGTTGCTGGTGAGCGAACCGGCTGATGGCACCAGCTCGCGCCTTGAGCGCCAGCAGAGTTTCAACACCGAGATCGCCCGCCGTCCGGAATTGACCGGGGCCGTGCTGGAAATGGACGCCGAACTGGAAAATCGTTTGCACACTTATCTGGCCAAGCCAGGCCGCAAGGCACTGTTCTGCGCCAACGGCATCGCCGCGCTGGCCTGCGCCCGCGCGCTCAAAACCCTGGGCTGCCACCTCTTCGATGACGTCGGCCTGATCGCCCTGGATGACCTGGACTGGTACCCGCTGGTGGGCAGTGGCATCACCGCCCTCGCCCAGCCAACCGAGGCGATTGGCGCCAGCGCCTTCGAGTGCCTGCTTAAGCGCTTGCGCGGAGATGACGCGCCAACCCGCACCCTGGATTTCGTCCCCGAATTGATTGTTCGCGGCTCCACTTGTGGGCGCTGGCTTGCCTGCGATAGCGGTGTATAAGCCGAGCACAGTGTGGGCTGACGTACCGCTGTCGCAGGCAAGCCAGCGCCCACATTGCTTATCTTTTGCGTAAAAAAATGAAACCGGTTTCAGAGGTCAATAACAATGCATAAATACCCCGTCTCCATCAGCCTTTCCAGCTACGGCGCAGACCTGGTTCGCCAGAAGGGTCAACTGAGTTTTGTCGAATTACTCAGCGCTGCCGGCGCGCAACGTATCGAGTGGCGTGAAGAACTGCTCACCCATGAACAGCCCGCAGCGCTGGCCGAGGCGGCTGCCGAACACGGCCTTGAATCGGTGTTTTCTTCGCCTCTGGAATTGTGGGTCGCAGGCCGCGCGCAGCCGAACGCAGAACTTGCCGCCACCCTGGACCGCGCCCAGGCGTTCGGTTCCGGCTGGCTGAAAGTCTCCCTCGGCTACTTCACCGACACCAATGACCTGCAAAGCCTGCAGGCCCTGCTTAACCGCCACCCGGTCAAGCTGCTGGTGGAGAACGATCAGACGCTGTACGGCGGGCGCATCGAGCCGATGCAACGGTTCTTCACCGAGGTGGAGCGCCTGGGCTTGCCGGTGAAGATGACCTTCGATATCGGCAACTGGCAGTGGCAGGACCAATCCGCCCTCACCGCCGCACGCCTGCTCGGCCGTCACGTGGCTTACCTGCACTGCAAGGCCGTGGCGCGTCGGCCAGACGGCAAGCTGGTCGCACTGCCGCCTGGCGCCACCGACCTGCATCTGTGGGAACAACTGCTCAAACATATGACTCAAGGTATTACCCGGGCCGTGGAATTCCCGTTGCAGGGCGATGACTTGACCCACGTCACCGCGCAACAGGTCGCCACTCTCGCGCTCCTCGGCCAGCCGCGTGCGGAGAATGCCCATGTCTGAGATCGATATCCTCTCGTTTGGTGAAACCATGGCGATGTTTGTCGCCGAGCAGACCGGCGACCTGGCCCAGGTGGCGCAATTTCACAAGCGTATTGCCGGGGCCGACAGCAATGTGGCCATCGGCTTGTCGCGCCTGGGCTTCAACGTCACCTGGCTGAGCCGGGTAGGCAACGATTCCCTGGGGCGCTTTGTGGTCGATACGCTGACCAAAGAGGGCCTGAATTGCCGGCATGTGGCGGTTGACCCGCTGCATCCCACCGGTTTTCAATTCAAGTCCCGTGAAGAAGCGGGTGCTGACCCTCAAGTGGAATATTTCCGCAAAGGCTCGGCGGCCAGCCATTTGTCGGTCGCCGCCATCAGCCCCGCGCTGTTGCAGGCGCGGCACCTGCATGCCACCGGCATTCCGCCAGCCTTGTCCGAGGCCACTGGCGAGCTGTCCACCGAGCTGATGACGCAAATGCGCAAGGCCGGGCGCAGCATTTCGTTTGACCCCAACCTGCGCCCTTCGCTGTGGGCAAGCCAGGCGCAGATGGTCCGTGAGATCAACGCCCTTGCAGCCCTTGCCGACTGGGTACTGCCGGGGTTGGGCGAAGGTCGCCTGCTCACCGGGTTTGATGACCCGGCCGACATTGCCGCGTTCTACCTGGACCTTGGCGCCGAAGCCGTGGCGATCAAACTCGGCGCCGACGGCGCCTACTACCGCACCCACATGGACCAGGGCTTTATCGCCGCCGTGCCGGTGGAAAAAGTCGTGGACACCGTGGGCGCCGGCGACGGTTTTGCCGTCGGCATGATCAGTGCCCTGCTGGAAAACCTCAGCTTCCCCGAAGCGGTGCAGCGCGGTAACTGGATCGGCAGCCGCGCCGTGCAAAGCCGCGGTGATATGGAAGGTTTACCCACGCGCGCGGAGTTGCCCAACCAGTCCGTTGCATGACCCCCTACACCCTGTTGCCACAACTACAACAAGCTCAGGAGCAACCCCATGGATACGCTGAAACTCGCCACCCGCCGTTGGTGGTACATCATGCCCATCGTGTTTATCACCTATAGCCTGGCCTACCTGGACCGCGCCAACTATGGGTTTGCCGCCGCCTCCGGGATGGCCGAAGACCTGATGATTACCCCCGGCATGTCGTCACTGCTGGGCGCACTGTTTTTCCTCGGCTACTTTTTCTTCCAGGTGCCGGGGGCGATTTACGCGCAGAAGCGCAGCGTCAAAAAGCTGATTTTCGTCAGCCTGATCCTGTGGGGCGCCCTGGCGACCCTGACCGGCGTGGTGTCCAACGCCTACATGCTGATCGCGATTCGCTTCATGCTCGGCGTTGTCGAAGCCGCCGTGATGCCGGCGATGCTGGTGTACCTGTGCCACTGGTTCACCCGCGCCGAACGCTCACGCGCCAACACCTTCCTGATCCTCGGCAACCCGGTGACCATGCTGTGGATGTCTGTGGTGTCGGGCTATCTGGTGCAGCATTTCAGCTGGCGCTGGATGTTCATCATCGAAGGTTTGCCGGCAGTGCTCTGGGCATTTATCTGGTGGAAGCTGGCGGATGAGAAACCCGCCAATGCCAAGTGGCTCAGCGACCGTGAAAAACGCGATCTGGAAAGCGCGCTGGCCGCTGAACAAGTCGGGATCAAGGCGGTGAAAAACTACGCCGAAGCCTTTCGCTCACCCAAAGTGATCATCCTGGCGCTGCAGTTTTTCTGCTGGAGCATCGGCGTGTACGGCTTTGTGCTGTGGCTGCCATCGATCCTCAAGGCCGGTTTGCAAATGGACATGGTCGAGGCCGGCTGGCTCTCGGCGCTGCCGTACCTGGCGGCGGTGATCGGCATGCTGGTGGTGTCGTGGGGTTCGGACAAGCTGCAAAAACGTAAACGTTTTGTGTGGCCGCCGCTGCTGATCGCCTCCATCGCCTTTTATGCGTCCTACGTGCTTGGCGCCGAACATTTTTGGTGGTCCTACACCCTGCTGGTGATTGCCGGGGCGTGCATGTATGCGCCTTACGGGCCGTTTTTTGCGATTGTGCCGGAGATTCTGCCGGCCAACGTCGCCGGTGGCGCCATGGCCTTGATCAACAGCATGGGCGCCCTCGGGTCGTTTGGCGGTTCGTACCTGGTGGGCTACCTCAATAGCAGCACCGGCTCGCCCGGCGCCTCGTACCTGCTGATGAGCGGCGCGCTGATGCTGGCCGTGGTGCTGACGATTTTCCTCAAGCCCGGCGCCAGCGATCGCGAACGCGCGCCGCTGCACACCCTTGAATTGAAGGCGAAACACTCATGAAAAAATCGGTCGTTTTATACAAGAAGCTCTCCGCACCCTTGATGGCCCGCCTGCATGAGCAAGCCGAGGTCACCTTTATCGAAGCCCTCGACGAAACGGGCCTGGCCAAACTGCGCGATGCCCTGCCTACCGCCCACGGCCTGCTCGGCGCCAGCCTGCGCCTGGATGCCACGCTGCTGGAGTTGGCGCCCGCACTGGAAGCCGTGGCCAGCGTTTCGGTGGGGGTCGACAACTACGACATTGACTACCTGACCGGGCGCGGCATTTTGCTCAGCAACACACCGGATGTGCTCACCGAAACCACCGCCGACACCGGCTTCGCGCTGATTCTCGCCACCGCCCGACGTGTGGTGGAGTTGGCGGACATGGTGCGGGCCGGCCAGTGGAATAAAAACATTGGCCCGGCGCATTTCGGCACCGACGTGCACGGCAAAACCCTGGGCATCATCGGCATGGGCCGCATCGGCGAAGCGTTGGCCCAGCGCGGGCACTTTGGTTTTGGCATGCCGGTGATCTACCACAGCCACTCACCCAAACCTCAGGTTGAAAAACGCTTTGGTGCGGGTTATCGCAACCTGGAGGCGTTGCTCAAGGAAGCCGATTTTGTCTGCCTGACACTGCCGCTGACCGCCGAAACCGAAAAATTGATCGGCGCTGAAGAATTCGCACTGATGGGCCCGGAGACAATCTTTATCAATATCTCGCGAGGCAAGGTGGTGGACGAGGCCGCGTTGGTCGAGGCCTTGCAGCAACGCACCATCCGCGCTGCGGGGCTGGATGTGTTTGAGCGCGAACCGTTGAATCACGATTCAGCATTGTTGCGCTTGAACAACGTAGTGGCCACGCCGCACATTGGCTCGGCGACCCACGAGACACGCGAAGCGATGGCCAAGTGCGCGGTGGATAATCTGCTGCAAGCCCTGGCCGGGGAAAAGCCGAAGAACCTGGTCAACCCGGCAGCCTGGACGAAATAACACCTGGCCCACCTCAAACCCATGTGGGAGCTGGCTTGCCTGATACACCTCAAAACCACTGTGGGAGCTGGCTTGCCTGCGATAGCAATCTGTCAGCCTCCACAGGTTGACCGATCAACCGCCATCGCAGGCAAGCCAGCTCCCACTTTTTGACTGTGTTTCAGATTGGGTTAGATCACAAACCTCGCCACCATCGCGTTCAAATCCACCGCCAGGCGCGACAGTTCATGGCTGGCGGCGCTGGTCTGGTTGGCACCCGCTGCCGACTGGGTTGCCAGGTCGCGGATATTGACCAGGTTGCGGTCCACTTCACGGGACACCTGGGCTTGCTCCTCCGACGCGCTGGCGATGACCAGGTTGCGCTCGTTGATCAGGCTGATGGACTGGGTGATCTGCTCCAGCGCAACACCGGCGGCGCGGGCCATTTCCAGGGTGGTGTGTGTGCGCTGATTGCTCTGCTGCATCGACTGCACCGCTTCACCGGTGCCGTTCTGGATGCCAGCGACCATTTTTTCGATCTCCTGGGTCGATTGCGCAGTGCGGTGAGCCAGTGCCCGTACTTCGTCTGCCACCACCGCAAAGCCGCGCCCAGCTTCACCGGCGCGCGCCGCTTCGATGGCCGCGTTAAGCGCCAGCAGGTTGGTTTGTTCGGCAATCGCGCGGATCACGTCGAGCACCTTGCCAATGTCACGGCCTTGAGACGCCAGGCCCTCAATCAGGACGGACGTGTTCTGCACATCCTGCGTCATGGTCTGGATCGCGCCGACGGTTTCCACCACACGGTCGCGCCCTTCCCGCGCCGCCTTGTTGGACTCGCTGGACGCTTCAGAGGTGGACACCGCATTGCGCGCGACTTCTTCCACCGCGGCGGTCATTTCATTGACTGCGGTGGCAGCCTGGTCGATTTCGTTGTTCTGTTGCTGCAAGCCTTTGGAGGCTTCCTCCGTGACGGCGCTCAACTCTTCAGCAGCCGAGGCCAGTTGCGTGGCCGAGCCGGCAATGTGCTGAATGGTCTGGCGCAGGTTGCCCTGCATTGCCGCCAACGCGCCGAGCAAACGCGCGGGTTCGTCTTTACCGTCATCTTCAATGGTTTTGCTGAGGTTGCCAGCGGCGATGGTTTCGGCCACTTCCACGGCTTTGCGCAATGGCGTGACAATGCTGCGGGTCAGCAGCCAGGCCAGCAGCACGGTAAGCAAAGCGGCGGCGACCGAGAAAAAAATCACACCCGTAATAGCGCCCTGGTAGCTCGCCCCGGCGTCGGTATCAGCCTGCTTGGCGTCGGCGAGGTTGATGGCGATCAGCTTATTGAGCTGCTCACCCATCTGGTCGGTGCCTTCCTTGATGCGCGTGTTGATCAGGGTGCGCATCTCATCAACCTTGCCCTGCTTGGACAGGGCCAGCATCTCAGCCTGCGCCTTGAAGTAGTTGTCCAGGGTATTGACGAAGGTCTTGTACAGCGCCGCTTCCTCGGTACCGGCGGGCGTTGCCGAGTAACCGGCCTGGGCGGTTTTGACCTTGTCAGCCAGCACGCCAATGCGGGTTTCCGCTTCCTGCAGACTGGCCGGTTCGCGATTGACCAGCACCCGAAACGACAGGATGCGCAGGCGCAGCACGTTTTCGGTGATGTTGCCCAGGAAGGTGACGCTCGGCAGTTGGGTCGCGCTCATCTCCACCGAGGACTGACGAATCTGCGTCATGCGGCTGACCGCAAACACCCCCAGTAACACCACTAACACCGCAATGAAGGCGAAACCAAGAAACGCGCGAGGGGCAATATTCAAATGACGAAGGGACATAGAGGGTGCTCTCAGAGGTTGTGTTTGCGAGCATCCCTGCCGCGAAACGATCAGTCAGCGTTAACGCGCTGCTCCGACCTTGGACACCACTGTTGGAATTGTAAGGTGGGCCTATTAAAGCTATCGGCTGCTCCTGGGGATTTACGCAGGGTGTTTATAAAATTTTTTTTACACTTCTGACGACTGCCGGTTTCTGGCATCCTGCGCCTCCTTTTTCTGACCCGAGCCCGCATTTTGTCTGACGCTCAAGCCCCCCGCCCGCGCTATAAATCCGACCTGATCTATGGCCTGGAAGACCGCCCGCACTTCACGGCGGCGATTTTCGCCGCACTGCAACACGTGCTGGCAAGTTTCGTCGGCATCATCACTCCCACCTTGATCGTCGGTGGCGTACTGGGCCTGGAAAGCGAGGTGCCGTACCTGGTGAGCATGGCGTTGTTCGTGTCAGGGCTGGGCACCTTTGTGCAGGCCCGCACATTCGGCCCCATCGGTTCAGGCCTGCTGTGCCTGCAGGGCACCAGTTTTTCGTTTATCAGCGTGATTCTCAGCGCCGGTTTCATGGTCAAGGCGCGGGGTGGCGGCACGGATGAAATCCTGTCGACGATCTTTGGCATCTGCTTTTTTGCCGCCTTTATTGAAGTGGTACTCAGCCAGTTCATCGGCAAGCTGCGCAAGCTGATCACCCCGGTGGTCACCGGCACCATTATTACCCTGATGGGTTTGTCGCTGATCAAAGTAGCGGTCACCGACATGGCCGGCGGCTATGGCGCCAGCGACCTCGGCGCGGCCAGCAACATGGGGCTGGCCGCGCTGGTGCTGCTGACCATCGTGGTCCTCAACCGCTTCAGCAACCCGTTCCTGCGCCTGGGTTCGATCGTAATCGGCCTGACCCTGGGCTTCGCCGTGGCATGGTTCATGGGCCGCGTGGATTTGGCAGCCCTGCCCCAGGTGCCACTGATCAGCGTGCCGGTGCCTTTCAAGTACGGTTTCTCGTTCGACTGGGTGGCGTTTATCCCGGTGGCGGTGATCTTCCTGATTTCGCCCCTGGAAGCGGCCGGCGACCTGACCGCCAACTCGATGATCTCCCAACAGCCGGTCAAGGGCCCGTTGTACATCAAACGCATCAAGTCCGGCCTGCTCGCCGACGGCCTCAACTCGGCCATGGCCGCCACCTTCAACAGCTTGCCGATGGTCACCTTCGCCCAGAACAACGGGGTGATCCAGTTGACCGGCGTGGCCAGCCGTTACGTGGCGTACTTTATTGCCAGCCTGCTGGTGCTGCTGGGGTTGTTCCCGATGATCGGCGCGGTGCTGCAACTGATGCCCAAGCCGGTATTGGGCGGCGCCACCCTGATCATGTTCGGCACCGTGGCGGTGGCGGGCATCAAGATACTTGCCGAAGCCGGGCTGCACCGGCGCAACGTGCTGATCGTGGCGATCTCCCTGGGGATGGGCCTGGGCGTGGCGGCGGTACCGGAAGTGTTGCGCGATTTACCCAAAGCGTTGCACAACATCTTCGAATCGCCGATTACCGTGGGCGCGTTCTGTGCAATCCTGCTGAACATTTTCCTGCCCGAGGAGTTCATAGAGCTGGAAGAAGATGAATTCGATCCGGAGTCCTCTACCCTCAAAGTCATGCAGGACCCGGACGTCACGAAATAGGAGCAACTTTCAATGCGCAAGCTCATGGCTCTATCGTTACTGCTGCTGACCCTGAGCGCCTGTGCGCTGTTCCCCAATCGCGACCCGTTGAATATCAACGTGGTCGGCATCGAACCGTTGCAAAGCCAGGACCTTGAAGTGCGTTTTGGCGTGAAGTTGCGGGTGCAGAACCCCAATGAAACGGCGATCGACTACAGCGGCGTGGCGCTGGACCTGGAGGTCAATGGCCGTCCCTTGGCGTCTGGCGTCAGTGATCAGGCGGGGTCCATCCCGCGCTTTTCCGAAGCGGTGATCACAGTGCCGGTCAGTGTTTCGGCGTTTTCGGTGTTGCGCCAGACCCTGGGCCTGAGCCAGACCCAGAGCTTGAATAACCTGCCCTACACACTGCGCGGCAAACTGGCGGGCGGGCTGTTTGGCACCCTGCGCTTTGTAGATCGCGGCACGCTGAACTTGCCGAATACGGCGACGTGGTGAATGTTGTGCAACCGATATTATTCACCGAACGCCTGATTCTGCGCCCCCTGACCCTCGATGACGCCGAGGGGATCCAACAGCAATTTCCTCACTGGGAAGTGGTGCGTTACCTCAACGACCAAGTGCCCTGGCCCTACCCGGCTGACGGCGCGCGTTGTTATCTGGAGCACGTGGCCTTGCCGGCCATGGCACGCGGTGAGGAGTGGCACTGGTCGATCCGGCTCAAAAACGCACCCGATTTGTTGATTGGTAACATCAGCCTGATGGACTCGGTGGATGATAACCGCGGGTTCTGGCTGGGGCCGCAGTGGCAGGGGCAAGGGCTGATGACCGAGGCCAGTGCAGCAGTGACGCACTATTGGTTCGAAGTGCTCGGGAGGGACGTACTGCGGGTGCCCAAAGCGGCACCGAACCTTGGCTCGCGGCGAATCTCCGAGCGTACGGGAATGCGATTGATCAAGAGTGACGAGGGCCGGTTTGTGGGAGGTATTTTTGCGCGGGATATTTGGGAGATGACACGTGAAGAGTGGCTCGAAGCACGGCGTGTCAATCCGTTGCAGCGCTAACGGCCCAGCCAAAAGCAAACGGTACCCTTAAGGCTTCGCGTGTGGGAGCTGGCTTGCCTGGGATGGCATCTACTGGGGGTGCCTGATGGACCGAGGTGTCTGCTTCGCAGGCAAGCCAGCTCCCACAGAGAAGCGGATCTGTGTGTGATGGTATTGAAGTCTTACTCGGTTAGAAATGTGGGAGCGGGCTTGCTCGCGAAGGCGGTGGGTCAGTTGATGAATTTGGTGGCTGACACACCGCATTCGCGAGCAAGCCCGCTCCCACAGGTGGATCTCCATTTGGTCTGGAGAATCGCGATCTGCTCTAGAAAAAACAGCGCCTTTGATTCAACCACTCAGGTCGGCTTTCAGGCCGCCGTGCTTTAGATTTTGATCTTGATCTCAGGCGCCCCGTTAACCACGATGGCCGAACGCAGGCTTGAATCCGTGGGCAACCCGGCAGGACGCCGGGTTAGCCGCTGTAAGAGCGGAACCCATCCAAGCCATCACAAAAATACCGGATATTCCCCCTACTTAGCCGCCATCAACTTATTAACCTCACTACGAACCATGTTGGCAAACTCGGGCGGCGACATCCCGTCCAACTCCGATCGCACCCACTCCGCCCACTTCCCCTTACGCTTCGCACGCTCCCCAAACAACCGCGCCGCCTCCCCCTTGGCCTTACCCAGGTTGGCCTGCCACAAATCATAAAGACGCGACTTTTCATCTTCCAGCTCAGCACGCTCAGCCAGGGTCTTGTCTGCGAGATTGAAGCTCATGTTAAATCCCCTGCTACAAAAATAGAGGACATCTTACACGCCAGCCCCCCATTTCCTGATCCGGTTTTTCACCCAAAACTCCCCAGCCACAAAAAAACTGCAACTTTTGCCGCAGCCCGATACTCCATTGTTCACTGTCACATTCACCTGCAAGGAGTCACACAATGGCCCGCAAATCTGCCGCCCAAGCTGTCGAAGAACAAATCAAGGATCAAGCCTTCAGTGAACTGACGGCATTGATCGAAGAATCCGACAAACTGCTCAAAAGCAGCGCGTCGCTGGTCGGCGAAGAAGGCGAAACCCTGCGTGAGCAGGTCGCCATCAAGCTCAAGCAAGCCCTGGATTCGGTGTCCAACGTGCGCGAACGCAGCAAGCCTGTGGTCGATGCCACTGAAAACTATATCGGTGGTCACCCATGGCAGACCGTGGCGATTTCCGCCGGTTTCGGCCTGGTCGTAGGCCTGCTGCTGGGCCGTCGTAACTGATGCCCTGAGGGCAACGCCACCGGCGTTGCCCTTTTTAACCGTTAGCCAGTGCCTGTAACTGCTCCAAGTCCTGCACGTCGATCACAATCCCCTCCTGCTCCGACTTCGCCCGTGTGCGATGACGTCGATCCCCCGGCAAACGCCGCAACCCTGCTGCATGCATCTGCCGCACCAATTCCTGGCTGCGCTCGGCAAAGCTTTGCCCGGCGGTTTTGCTCGGGTCGATCACGATCAGCAACTGACCCGTCCAGGGCGTACGCGCACCAGGATGATCAGCCCAATTGAACTCAAACGAGAAATTGCCACCGGTCAGCGCTGCCGCCAACAGCTCTACCATCATCGACAATGCCGAACCTTTGTGCCCGCCGAACGGCAACAGCGCGCCGCCTTCAAGGATAGCCTTGGGGTCCTGGGTCGGCTGGCCCAGGCCGTCGACGCCCATGCCCGGCGGCAGGCGCTCGCCCTTGCGCGCGGCAATCTGCACATCACCATGGGCGATGGCGCTGGTCGCCAGGTCAAACACAATTGGCAGGCCATCGGCGCGCGGGGCGGCAAAGGCGATGGGGTTGGTGCCGAACAGTGGGCGGTCGGCGCCATGGGGCACCACGCAGGTCATGCTGTTGACCACACTCAACGCCACCAGCCCTTGTTCGGCGAAGGGTTCGACGTCGGGCCACAAGGCGGCAAAGTGATGGGAGTTATGGATCGCCAGCAAGGCAATCCCGGCGCTGCGGGCCTTGTCTACCAACAGCCCCCTGGCCGCTTCCAGTGCTGGCTGGGCAAAACCATTGCCGGCGTCTACCCGCACAAAACCTGAAGCCACATCGCTCACAATGGGCACAGCGCGGCCATTTACCCAGCCACTGGCCAGTGTGCTGAGGTAGCCGGGAATGCGGAAAATGCCATGACTGTGCGCGCCATCACGTTCGGCGCTGGCGCAATTGCGCGAGAGAATCGCAGCCACCTCAGGCGAGGTGCCGTGCCGCACAAATACCTGTTGCAGCAATGCCACCAGCTCACCGAAGCCGATGGCGACACGAGAACCTTCAACTAGCTTGGACGGCGTAGACATCTGAAGCTCCGAATTTATGATTGGAAGGCGCGACAAGACGAGAAACCAGACCTGCGATTAAACAACGCGCCCGCCAGTTGCTGTCAATCGACGTTTGCCAACCCAGGCGCTTTTGCAGCAGTTATCTACCGCAACGGGCAGGCCGGCTTAACACTCAACGGGCTGTTCGCGAGGTCATCAATGTTCAGCGCAGGGCATGGGTACTATTCGCGCGTTGTCGCGTTCATGGCCGAATGCATCAACGAAGCAATTAATGCGGCGACTTGCTACACCGTGAGCTGGCGTCGCAACGTGGCGCTGTTTGCGCAGGAACCTGAGCGAAATGCTCGACGGGCTCAGCGATCCCTACTTCGGGCGGGTATTGGATCCGGGGGCCTGAACAGGCCCCCGAAGGGGGTCAATCAGTCTTTCTGGTCACGCAAGACGTTGCCCGAAGCGCCATCGATGCGGGCTTCATACACAACGCCGTCAGACTTGCGACCTTTGACTTCCCAGTAGCCGTCGTTGTCCGCCTCGGCGGCATAGACCTCGATATAACCGGCCTTGGTCTTGGCCACTTCGATGGCCTTTTCGATAGGGATCCAGCCGGCGCCCGGCTTGTCGGCCATGGCCGCACCGGCACTGAGCAAGGCGGTGGTTGCACACAGGGCGACTAAGGTTTTCTTGAACATTTTCATACTCCATTTGGCAATGACTGTTTCAGTCCCGAATTTTTTAGGCGCTTTCAAACGAGAATAAGTTCCAATTGATGTGCAATAGCCATGACTGCTGTTCTCGTCCTCCATGTGCAGAGGTTAGACTGTGGGAAATCAGGATGAGTAAATGAGCGAACAGTCCCTTTCAGAAGCCGAATATGACGCCATCACCGACGCCGCCGCGCATTGGTGCATGCGGCTGCACGCGGGCGATTGCACCACCACGGAACGGCAGGCCTTTGAGCAATGGCACGATGCTCATCCGCTGCATGCTTTCGAATACGCGGCCATGTTGGAAATCTGGGATGTCGCTGATCATTTACCGCGAAACACGCCGCCACTCCCGGCGGTAGTCCCGTTCAAACCCCGTAGCCGCCTGCGCACGTATGCAGTCGCCGCAGCGGTCTGCCTGGCAGCGTTGCCCTTGGCCGCGTTCACGGGTTGGGAAGCCGGTTGGCTGCCCAACGCCTATCAACGGGTCGATGCCACGAACGGCTTGCGCCAGGTCACCCTGGGCGACGGCAGCCAGGTGGAAATGAACCTTGGCACCGAGCTGGTCTACAGCAATTACAAGGATGAACGCCGGGTCACCTTGAAAAAGGGCGAGGCGTTTTTCAAGGTCAGCCATAACCGTGAGCATCCCTTTGTCGTCTACGCAGGCGCCGGCAAAGTGCGTGTGACCGGCACCCAGTTCAACGTCTGGGAGTATGAAGACCGGGTACGGGTCAGGCTGCTTGAAGGCTCCGTGCAGATTTCCAGCGACAGACAGTCCGCCAGTGTCCCGCTGAGCCCCGGCATGCAAGCCAGCTACCGACTGGGCGATGCCACGCCGCAGGTGCAAGCGTTCAACCCGGATGACAGCGCTCTGGCCTGGCGCAGCGGCAAACTGGTACTCGACAACCTGGCGCTGGCCGATGCGTTACCGTTGATTAACCGCTACCTGGACAAACCGGTGATGCTGGCAGACACCAGTACCGGCACGATTCGGATTGGCGGGATCTACAACATCAATGAGGTCAAAGACCTCGTCTCCTCCCTGCCCAAGGTTCTGCCGGTCTACCTGACCCAAAACCAGGACGGCAACCCGGTACTCAACTCCATCCCGCGCAAAGTACCCAAGGGCTGAGCCTTGCCTCAAGGCTGGGGCTCATTTGCGCCCGCAGTGTCCATTTTTGAAACACACCCCCGGCCTGAACCGCCCGCCTGTAGCGGGTTCATGGTTTTGTCACGCCCACTGTTACATCGCTGAGACAACCCGCAAATGGGGCCGGGCATCACTGACCGAGGGAATACTGTCTCAACGTTGAAACAGTGCGGCCATCATTTCGCCTCCTTTAAATCTCAAGCCTTTGATTATCAAAACAAAATAAAAAGCGGCACGGGTTCTGCTCCTTGTCTTGCAGCGCTGTTCAGGGTCAGCGCGGAGCATAAGGAACGTTGCCGTGCACACACACACTCCAGGCTCATTGAGCCTTCTGCTGATCAGCTGTGCCATGAGTGCCGGCATTAGCTTGCCAGTGCTCGCTGCAGGTGATGGTGTGATTGTCCTTGAGCGTCAGGTGCACCCTTATGCGATTGGCCGTTCACGCGGATCCGACCCCTACCCCACGACCGTGAATGCCAACGCCTCGGCGCAGATTTTGCGCGCCACCAACGGTGAACTCAGCGACAACGACATCGCGGGCATCAGCAGCGGTGCAGGCATTACGCGCACCCTCATGCCGAACGGCAACATTCCCGGCCTTAACACATTGACGGGCAGTCAAGGCTTGAGTGCGGGCAACGCGGCCGGCCTCGGCGCGGGTGGCGGCGGTGGCGTCTCGAACACGGTCAACGGGGCGGTTTCACGGGGCCTTGCGCCGCTGAACAACCTCGGCGGCATGATCGGAGGGGCGATGAAATGAACCGTGCCCTGATCCTGCTGGCGACGCTCGGTTGCGCATCGGCGCTGGCCGACAGCAACAACAACGCGACCATTGATAACACTGGCGCGCAGTCCAACGGGGTGGTCCTGATCAACCAGGCCGCCGGTGATCAACATCAACAGAGCAACAACCTCGCCCTTTCGGTGGGTCACAGCACCCAGTCAACCATCACCGTCATTCAAAAAATCAACGGCGCTGCCGCTGACCGCTCCCTGAACGCCAACGCCGCGATCCGGGGCAACTCTTTCAGCAACAGCAACGGTGCACTGAGCGTCAACCAGTCCGCCGGAGCACAAAACCAGATGATCAATGCCGTGCGCATCAGCGTGAACGCTGGCCCGCAAAGCATCGACGACAGTGTCATGTCGCAACAGACCGTTGCGCTTGCAACAGACTCGGGTTTGACCTCTACCACTGGCAGCCGCCAGGTCGTGACAAGCGACCAGGCCTTCACCGGCAGCCGTGGAGTGGTACAGGTCAACCAGAGCGCCGGGGTGGGGAACCGAGTGGCTAACACCCTGAATGTACGACTCAACTGATGGAGCTGAGTCGATGGCTGGAACGCACCAACATTTAACCAACCAATTAGAAGCAAGGAGATACACCATGAAAACCACAATGGCTCTCAAACCACTGGCATTCGCTCTCGCTGCGCTCATGGCTGTTGCTGCTCAAGCGGGTCAACCTGGCCATGGCGGCCCACAACCTGCGCCGGTCACTGCCAGCGCTACTTCCAACGACGGTCAAAGCAACAGCGGCAACGTGGTGCTCAATGACAAAACCAAAAACAACGCCTCGGCCACTGATTCGTACAACAACATCAGTGGCGTGGCCAACGGCAACGTGCTGAGCGGCGACAACAACCAGGGCAAAAACGACGTTGTCATTCAGTCTGCCGACGCTGATTTCGTGTTCGCTACTGTGAACTCCGCACAATCGAACAGTGGCAACGTGGCAATCAACAGCGGCAGCAAAAACAATGCTTCGCTGAACGACAGCGGTAACCGCGCTTCGGGCGTCATCCAGTTGAACGCCGCAGCCGGCACCTCCAACCAGGGCAGCAACAGCACTGTCATTCAGGCCAACAAAGATGGCAGCGGCGGCGCCGCAACCGTCAATGCCGTGCAGGACGTATCCGGCAACCTGACGCTCAACCTGGCCAGCGGCCACGGCTGGAGCACCAAACCGGTCGTCAACAATGCCAGCGTGAACAACTCGATGAACTTCAGCTCCGGCGTGTCGAACTCCAACGTTCTGTCGGGCAGCGGTAACCAGGGTCAAAACAACGTAGTCGTGCAATCCACCACCCGCTTCTGATTCAGAGAGGGCCTTGGAAACAAGGCCCTTTTATTCCAGTGTCCAGCAGGTCCTACGATCATGCGCCTCGTTGCCTTCCTCCTTCTGTTCACACTGACCGGCCCTGCCTGGGCGGGGCAAATGGCCGTGGTCATGCCCAACGGTGCGGTGATTTACAAGAAGGTCGAGAGCATCCGCGAGCGCAAGTTCGCCAACCTGGTGGAACAGAAAACCGATTTCAGCTGCGGCGCCGCTGCACTGGCGACCATCCTGCGCCAAGCCTACTGGATGGACGTGGATGAAGACCACGTCATCAAGGGCATGCTGGTCCACGCCGACCAGGATCTGGTACGCACCCAGGGCTTCTCCATGCTCGACATGAAGCGCTACCTGGAAAGTATCAACATGCGCGCCAAGGGCTACCGGATCGCCCCGGACGTACTGGTTACCGTGAAAGTGCCGGTGGTGGTGCTGCTCGACATTCGCGGCTACAAGCACTTTGTCGTGCTGCAACGTACCGACAAGGACTGGGCGTATATCGGCGATCCCGTGCTGGGCAACAAACGCTACGCCAGGGACGATTTCGTCAAAGGCTGGAACGGCATCGTGTTCGCGGTTATCGGTGAAGGCTACGACAAAGCCAACGCCCTGCTCACCCCGCGCAACCCGCTGACCGCCAAGGGCCAACTGAACGAATTCAGCCCGGTACGCGACAGTGAATTGATGGACTTCGGTTTTATCCAGAGCGACTTCTTCTAGAAGCGCAATAAGGGGCAGGACGCTCCAGGAGCTCACGATGAACACGTTTCGTTGGCTGACGGTCTTGTGCCTGGCAGCCTCTGCGCCGGCCTTTGCCTCGTCGGCGTTCAAGCCGATCGAACTCAAGGACTCGGAAATGGCCGACCTGCGCGGGCGCTATGTAATGCCGGGGCGGATTGTCAGCTTTGGCCTGGTCATGAGCACCACCTGGACGAACGCCGCCGGCGCAACCGTCACTGGCACCGCCAACATGCAGGTCAGCTCAAGCACCGTCACGCCGCAATTTTATGTGCAGATAACCGGTCACGATGGCAACGGACTGGCCCGGCAGCCTGATGGCACGGGCACCGTGGTCGGGGGTTCCGGCCTGGGCAACGGCCAGGGTGTGGTGCAAAGCGTCCGCGCGGCGGGCGATGGCAACAGCGCCACCAATGGTGTCGACATCAACGTGAGCAAAAACGGCCTGGCACCCGCCAACTACGTGCAATCCGGCCAGGCATTGATGGCTGGCCAGCCGGTGACCGGCGGCACAGCGGCAGGCCAGGTGACGATTTCGGCGCAAAACGGCGGGTTGCAAATGGCGCTGCTGGCCAATAACAACCAAGGCAGCGTTTTGCAGCAGATCGGCGGCGGCGCCGTCAGCCAGGGCACGATTATCAAAGGGGATTTGAATGCCATTTCCAACCTGACCCAACTCAATGTAGTCCTGGGAAATAACGGCCTTAACACCATCACGCAGAACCTCAATCTGGACCAGCTCAAGGGCCTACGCACTGCTGGTTATTGAACTCCGCTGAGCCTCGACACCTACGCATTAAAAAGGGACGGCTTATTCCATGCCTCGATCGTTATCGCTACGTGCCGTGATTTGTTTGAGTACGCTCCTGCCCGCATCCGTTCTTTATGCCGCACCGGATACCGATATCGAGACCTTGAAACAGGAACTGCTGGAACTCAAGCAACGTTATGAAGTGCAGCAAAAAGCACTGGCCGTATTGGAACAGCGCGTACGACAGGTAGAAGACCAGCCCGCAACACCGGCGCCCAAACGCTTGGCCAAGTCGCCTGCCGACTTCCAGAAAGGCGGCGCCACTGTGGCCGCAAACACCACGGGCGTGGGCGCGGCGGCCGCTTCAGGCGGTGCAGGAGGCGGCAGCTCCTACGGGCAAAGCCTCAAGGATGACTCGGCCCCGGCGCAAAGCGTGAGCAACCTCTACAACGAGGCCAGCGGCTTTTTCGGCAACGGCAAGTTCAGCGTTGAAACCGGCATTACCTATGCCCGCTACGACGCGCGCCAGCTGTCCCTCAACGGCTTTCTGGCGCTGGATTCGATCTTCCTCGGCAACCTGAACCTGGACCGGATCAAGTCCGATAGCTGGACCCTCGACATGACCGGGCGCTACAACCTCGATAATCGCTGGCAGTTCGACCTGAACGTGCCCGTGGTGTACCGCGAATCGACTTACCAATCAGGCGGCGCGGGCGGCGACTCGAACGCCACCTCGGAAGGCTCAGTCACCCGCGACCCCACCATCGGCGACGTCAACGTCGGCATTGCCTACAAGTTCCTTGATGAAAGCGCCCACCTGCCAGACGCCGTGGTGTCGGTGCGGGTCAAGGCGCCGACTGGCGAGGAGCCCTACGGCATCAAGCTGATCGAACAAGCCAACAACAATAACCTGGCCGTGCCGGAAAGCCTGCCGACGGGCAATGGCGTGTGGTCGGTGACGCCGGGCATCTCTCTGGTCAAGACCTTCGACCCGGCGGTGCTGTTCGGTTCGCTGTCCTACACGCATAACTTCGAGGAGTCGTTCGACGACATCAGCCCCAACGTCAATCAGAAAACCCCCGGTAAAATCAGCCTTGGGGACAGCTTCCAGTTTGGCGTGGGCGTAGCCTTTGCGTTGAACGAGAAGATGAGCATGTCGTTCTCCGTTTCCGACCTGGTGCAACGCAAGAGCAGGATCAAGCAGAACGGCGGGGATTGGCAATCGGTGGTCTCCAGCGATGCCAACGCCGGTTACTTCAACGTGGGCATGACCATAGCCGCGTCGGATAACCTGACGATCGTGCCCAACCTGTCGATTGGCATGACCGATGATGCGCCGGACTTTACGTTCAGCCTGAAATTCCCGTACTACTTTTAGTGATGGCGGGACGCGGAGCGTCCCATGAGGTTCACCCGCCCTAGCGGATCTGGTGTTTGTGCAGCAACCGGTAGAACGTCGGCCGGGATACGCCGAGCACACGGGCAGCAACACTCAGGTTGTCGCTGTGGCGGTTGAGCACATCGCACAGCGCCTGGCGTTCGGCGCGGTGTTTGTAGTCCTCCAGTGTTGCCATCGGTGGCGCGATTGGCTTTTGGCCTTGCAACCCCAGATCAACGGCTTCGATCTGCCGCCCCTCGGCCAGCACCAGGCCGCGGCGCACACGGTTGGCCAGCTCTCGCACATTGCCGGGCCACGGGTGCTGGCCCATGGCGATCAGGGCATCCTCACTGAAACTGCGCGGGCGGCGGCCGGTTTCCTGGCTGTAAAAACGCGAAAAATGGTTGGCCAGCATCGCCACGTCGCCATGGCGCTCGCGCAGCGGCGCCGTGACCACTTGCAGCACGTTCAGGCGGTAATACAAGTCTTCTCGGAAAGCGCCCTTGGCCACCGCCGCTTCCAGATCCACGTGGGTCGCCGCCAGCACTCGCACGTCCACCGGGATCGGCTGGCTGCCACCTACGCGTTCGATCTGTTTTTCCTGCAGAAAACGCAGCAGGTTGGCTTGCAACTCCATCGGCAGATCGCCGATTTCATCCAGAAACAGCGTGCCACCGTTGGCAGCCTCGATGCGTCCAACCTTGCGCTGATGGGCGCCGGTGAACGCGCCTTTTTCATGGCCGAACAGTTCGGACTGGATCAAGTGTTCGGGGATCGCGCCGCAATTGATCGCCACAAAGGGCTTGGCATGACGCTGGGATTGGCGGTGCAGGGTCTTGGCCACCAGCTCTTTACCGGTACCGCTGTCACCGCGAATCAACACCGGGGATTCGGTCGGTGCGAGCTTGGCCAATAATTTACGCAGCTCACGGATTGGACGGCTGTCTCCGAGCAGCTCGTGCCCGGCTTCGTCGACCAGCATCTGGCCTTTGCCTCGCAGGCGCGCCATGCCGAACGCACGCCCGAGGGTGACCTGCACTCGCGCCACATCAAACGGCAGCGTGTGGAAGTCGAAGAACCATTCGCAGACGAAATCACCGACATTCTGCAGGCGCAACACATCCTGGCAGAGCACGGCGATCCATTCGGTGCCACTGCGGCTGATCAGCTCCTTGACCGCCTCAGGGCGTTCCAGGTGATAAGGCTGCAAACGCAGCAAACCGACATCACATGAACGGTCGCCCACGGCGCCCAGCGCACAGCTGTCCACTTCCCACCCGGCAGCGCGCAAGACGGGCAGCAGCTCATGGCAGTCTTCACACGGGTCGACAACGAGCAAGCGTCTTTGGACAGGTGTAACAACCATGTCTATTCCTTGGCGCCAAAATCGATAAAGTTACTTATAAACAACCATTTGTGAGGGCTGCGACCAACACTAGCAAAATATTGACGCACTCCTTGTAACGTTTCGCTATAAGTGTTGGCAAAAAGCCACCTACCCTTTCACGCAGGCAAAAAGTGACGCCGCAGCAAAAACGCTATTGCGCTTTTAAAACAGCTGCTTACATGACGCCCGTCAGGGAAAGTTGAAAATTCTTGTTCCAGGATGTGACCCGTACCCTGCCATCGTGCATCAGTACAAGTAACCCGCCGCACGGTCAGCCCAACCGCCGGCACTTCACTTGAATGGGCATTGAGAGAGACGAACCCATGAACGCCCCGCTCCGCATCAACGAAGCTCTTTTGATCGCAGACCGTGCTTTTCAGCCCTTTCAGTGCGTGGCCTGGCACGATGGCAACGGCGCCCTGAGCCTGAGCGTCATCGACCGCACCAATACCCGTATTGGCAGCAAACAGCTGTCCTCAAGTACTTATACCGACCCGGCCCAATTGGAAGACTTGCTGTTGCAAGCGCGCGCCGAGCTCGACAAAGAAGGCCATCAGTTGCAGTCGTGGGCAATGCCCAAGTAAGTAGACGCAACAACTTCCGATCATTGTCAGAACGCTAAAACAATGATCGGAAGTTCACGCCGGAGCGGCGCTTATTGCGCGGTAAGAATAAACCGTTCAATCGCCTCGGCAGCGCCGTCGTCAACGTTGCTGCCAGTGACGACGGTTGCTTGACGCTTAACCGCCTCTTCCGCCTGGCCCATGGCAATCGACAACCCGGCCACCTCAAACATCGCCGGGTCATTGCCGCCATCACCGATGGCCACGGTCTGCTCCAACGGTACCCCAAGATGTTCAGCCAGGGTTTTCAAGGCATCGCCCTTGTTGGCCAGCAGTGCGGTCACATCCAGGTAAATTGGCTGCGAACGCGACACGTGGGCCAGCCCTTGCACCTTGGGTTGCAACTGCGCCTCAAGCTCGACCAGCAGCGGCGCGTTGCGGCTGGCCGCGACGATCTTGTTGACCCGGTCCAGGTACGGCTCAAAACTCTCCACTACCCGTGGCCCATAGCCCAGGCCTGCCTCTTCAACGGCAGCCATCGGCCCGGGCGGATCGCGGCGCAGCCATTCACCGTCGGCAAACACCCAAACCTCCACGTCCGGCTGCGCCGAAAACAGCGCCAGCGCCACCAGTGCCGCTTCTGCGGGCAGGTGGTGCGACAACAACACGCTGCCGTCGGGATTGACCAGCGTACCGCCGTTAAACCCGGCCACCGGCACATCAATACCGAACGCTTCGACCATATGCATCATGGCCCGGGGCGGTCGCCCGCTGGCGAGGCTGAAAAACACGCCGGCATCGCGCAACGCACGCACCGCGTCAATCGTGCGTTGGCTGGGCGTGTGGTCGGGACGCAGCAGCGTCCCGTCCATGTCACTTAATACAAAACGGATGGGGTGAATCGCGGCATCACTCATCCCAGGCTGTGCCAGGTTCGGCCATCGCGGGCCAGCAACGCATCGGCAGCCGCAGGACCGTCTTCACCGGCCTTGTAGGCCTGAATACCGTCGTCTTCCTTCCAGGCATCCAGGAACGGCTGCACGGCACGCCAGCCGTTTTCGATGTTGTCGGCACGCTGGAACAAGGTCTGGTCGCCGGTCATGCAGTCGTAAATCAGGGTTTCGTAACCCGTCGACGGTTGCATCTCGAAGAAATCCTTATAGTCAAAACCCAGCTCGATATTGGCCATTTCCAGGGTCGGCCCAGGCTTTTTGGCCAACAGGTCGAACCACATGCCTTCATTAGGCTGGATCTGGATTTTCAAGTAGGTGGGTTTGAGTTCATCCACGTCCGTGTCGCGAAACTGCGCGTACGGTGCAGGCTTGAAGCAGATCACGATTTCAGTGTCGCGGATGCTCATGCGCTTGCCGGTACGCAGGTAGAACGGTACGCCGACCCAGCGCCAGTTATCGATCATCACCTTGAGGGCGACAAAGGTTTCGGTGCTGCTGTCAGGCGCAACGTTCGCTTCTTCGCGGTAGCCGGGCAGCGACTTGCCGCCAATGTTACCCGCCGTGTACTGGCCGCGTACGGAGTTGGCCCGCGCATCCTCCAGAGACCATGGACGGATAGCGCCGACCACCTTGGCTTTCTCGCCGCGCACCGCATCGGCGCCAAACGCCGCCGGCGGTTCCATGGCAACCATCGCCAGTAACTGGAACAGGTGGTTGGGCACCATGTCGCGCAGGGTGCCGGTCTTCTCGAAGAAATTACCCCGCGTTTCCACACCGACGGTTTCCGCCGCCGTGATTTGCACGTGGTCGATGTAATGGTTATTCCAGAACGCCTCAAACAGCACGTTGGAGAAACGGCTGATCAGGATGTTCTGCACCGTTTCCTTGCCCAGGTAATGGTCGATGCGATAGATCTGCTTTTCGCTCATCACTTTAAGCAGGCAAGCGTTCAGCGCTTCGGCGGTGGCCAGGTCGGAGCCGAAAGGCTTCTCGATGACCACACGACGGAACCCCTCATCGGTTTCATTCAGCAAGCCGGCGCTGCCCAGACGCTCCACCACTTCACTGAAGAAGCGCGGTGCAGTCGCCAGGTAGAACACCGCGTTGCCGGTGCCGCTGTCGGCAATCTTGCTGGCGATGTCGGCGTAGGTGCTGTCGTCGAGGAAATCGCCCTCGACGTAGCTGATGCCTTTGGCCAACTGTGCCCACAGTTCAGGGTCCAGGGCGTTGTCGCCATTGCCCTTGACCTTGCTGGCGGCCTCGGTGCGAATGAAGTCCTCGAGTTTCTTGGCAAAGTCGGCGTCGCTGATGGCGTTGTGATCAACCCCGACAATGCGCAGGCCTTCGCCCAGCAGCCCGTCGCGACTCAGGTTGTACAGCGCCGGCATCAGCAGGCGCTTGACCAGGTCGCCGTGGGCACCAAACAGAAACAGCGTGGTGGGCGGTGCGGGTTCGGCTTGGGGTTTCTTGCCGTTGGCGGTCATTTTTTGGAAGTCTCCACGTGGCCGCCAAAGCCGAAGCGCATGGCAGAGAGCATTTTGTCACCGTAGGTGCTTTGCTGACGCGAACGGAAGCGCGCGAACAACGACGTGGACAACACTGGCACCGGCACCGCTTGCTCCATGGCCGCTTCGATGGTCCAGCGGCCTTCACCACTGTCAGCCACGGAACCTGAGTAGCCGTCGAGTTTCGGGTCGGTGGCCAGGGCGTCCGCGGTCAGGTCCAGCAGCCAGGACGACACCACGCTGCCACGGCGCCAGACTTCAGCGATGTCGGCGACGTTGAGGTCGAAGCGCTCGTGTTCCGGCAAGTTGTCCGAGTTCTTGGTCTTGAGAATGTCAAAACCTTCGGCGAAGGCCTGCATCATGCCGTACTCGATACCGTTGTGAATCATCTTCACAAAGTGCCCGGAACCGGCCGGGCCTGCGTGGATGTAGCCGTGCTCGGCGCGCGGATCAGCGCTGGCGGAACGGTCCTTGGTGCGCGGGATGTTGCCCAGTCCCGGTGCCAGGCTTTTGAAGATCGGGTCGAGGCGCTGCACGGCGTCGACGTCACCGCCGATCATCATGCAATAGCCGCGCTCCAGGCCCCAGACGCCGCCGGAAGTGCCGACGTCGACGTAGTGCAGACCTTTTTCCGACAAGGCTTGGGCACGACGGATGTCATCCTTATACATGCTGTTGCCGCCGTCGATGATCACGTCGTCGGCCTCCAGCAGGTGACTCAATTCAGTGATGGTGTCTTCGGTGGGCGCGCCAGCCGGCAGCATGACCCAAACGGCGCGAGGCTTTTGCAGCCCTGCAACCAGTGCCTTCAAGTCGGCGACGCCAGTGGCGCCCTCTTCGCTCAGGCCTTTGACGAAGGCTTCGTTACGGTCGTATACAACGGTGGTATGCCCATTGAGCATCAGGCGCCGCGCAATGTTACCGCCCATGCGGCCTAGTCCGATAATCCCCAGTTGCATGTGCTGATGCTCCTAACTGCTAATAAATGTGTGACATAGTTTATAGCGCAATGAGGCTAATGAGGGTTAGTCCAGAGCGGATCCGTGGAGTTTCATGACAAAAAGAGGCCACCCTTTCACCATCACTGCCGGAAAAGTCACAACGACCATCAAAAATAAAAAAGTTCCCTTGCCCACAAAAAGAATTCAGAATCGCTCCGACTGTTGCCGAGGACCTCGACTCAAGCGTTCTGGCACCGCGATCTACCGGCTATTTGCGAGGTAAGCAATGAGCACATCACCGATGACCCGCCCGCCCCAGACCCTCTACGTCACCGTCCGCCGTGATGAATGGCACCAATTGAAAGTCGAACGCGATCAGTTGCAGCAGGAAGTCCTGCGCCTGCGTTCACACCTGCAAGCCCAGGTCAATCAGGTGTCCGGTACCCAGCCCAGCCTTTGCTGAACCCGAGCTGAACGAACCCTTTAGAATAAACTCACAAAGTTTTCACATCTTCCTCACGATACTCCCGCCGAGAATAGGGCTGCCCATGCGCGGTGGCCTGCTGTTGCGCGCATTCCTGTGCGGCGACTGAGCAATTATCGGGTTGGAGTACTGGATGGCGATGTTTAAACGCAGCACCAAGTCTGCGAAAGGTTTTGATTGGGCAGGCCTTGGTTGGCTGTTTCTGTTTTTCTGGTATTTCTCGGGCATCACCCAACTGCTCATCCTGCTGACCGGCACGTCCGGCTTCAGTGGCTTCCGCCAGGCCTTCTTCCTCAGCGCGTTGTGGCTGGCGCCCATGCTGCTGTTCCCGCGCCGTACGCGCTTGCTCGCCGGCTTGATCGGCGTAGTGCTGTGGGCGTGCTCCATGGCCAGCCTGGGTTATTTCTTCATCTACCAGCAGGAATTCTCGCAGAGCGTCATCTTCATTATGTTCGAGTCGAACATCTCTGAAGCCGGCGAGTACGCCACCCAGTACTTCGCCTGGTGGATCGTGCTGGCGTTTCTCGCCCACACGGCCATGGCGGTTTTCCTGTGGACCCGCCTGCGCCCGGTGTATCTGCCGCGAGGCCAATCGATGATGGCGGCGACCGCCATCGTATTGGCCGTGGTCGGTTACCCGCTGGTGAAACAGATTGCGACCAACCCGACCTTGAAACTCGGGATCGAAAGCTTCGAATCTCGCGTCGAGCCTGCGGTGCCATGGCAGATGATCGTCGCTTACCACCGCTACACCGAACAACTGGAAAGCATGCAAGGCATGCTGAACAGCGCCAGCCAGATCCCGCCCCTGAAAAACCTCAAGGACACGATGGCGGGCCAGCCCTCCACGCTGGTGCTGGTCATCGGTGAGTCCACCAACCGTCAGCGCATGAGCCTTTATGGCTACCCGCGCAATACCACGCCGGAACTGGACAAACTGCGTGACCAACTGGCGGTGTTCGACAACGTCATCACCCCGCGCCCCTACACCATCGAAGCGTTGCAACAGGTGCTGACCTTCGCCGACGAAGAGAACCCGGACCTGTACCTCAAGACGCCGTCGATTGTCAGCGTCATGAAGCAGGCCGGCTACAAGACCTACTGGATCACCAACCAGCAGACCATGACCAAGCGCAACACCATGCTGACGACCTTTTCCGAACAGGCCGACGAGCAGGTGTACCTCAACAACAACCGTAACCAGAACGCTCGCCAATACGACGGCGACGTGCTGGCTCCGTTTGCCAAGGCGCTGGCTGACCCCACCGAGCGCAAGTTCATCGTCGTGCACCTGTTGGGCACGCACATGAGCTACCAGTACCGCTACCCGCCGACCTTTGACAAATTCACCGACCGCCAGGGCGTTCCGGCCGGCATCAGCGACGCACAGCTGCCGACCTATAACAGCTACGACAACGCCGTGCTGTACAACGACTTTGTGGTTTCCAGCCTGATCAAGGACTACGCCAAGGCGGACCCGAACGGCTTCCTGATGTACCTGTCGGACCACGGCGAAGACGTGTACGACTCCGTCGGCCATAGCACCCTGGGCCGTAACGAAGGCAAGCCGACGGCGCCGATGTACACCATTCCGTTCATGGCCTATGCCTCCCCGAAGTGGCGTGAAACCCACGACTGGAGCTTCGCCACCGCCCTGCAGCGGCCTTACAGCAGCTCGCAGCTGATCCACACATGGGCCGACCTCGCCGGGTTGAGTTTTGATGAGCTGGACCGTACCAAGAGCCTAGTCAGCGACAGCTTCACGCCGCGCCCGCTGATCATCGGCGATCCGTATATCGCGCAGAAAAAGGGCCTGATTGACTTCAGCCTGATCAAGCCGAAAAAACCCGACACTGCCGAAATCGTGAACAAGTAACCTTTGGGCTCTGTAACAGAAAGATAACAATCATTCTCGTTTAAGCCTAAAGTTCCGCACCTCCTTTCGTCTTTGAGCCATGGCCTCCCCTCTCCGGGGCGGTCTCAAAGACGACAAGGAGTTTGCAGCGATGTTCGCGCCGTTTACCCGTTCCATGACCTTTACCCTTGGCCTGTTCAGCGCCGCGCTGAGCCCTGAGCTGTTGGCCGAAACCGACCCCGAGCAAGTCCCCGCCAAAGCCCTTGAACTGGGCGCAACCAGCATCACAGCCCAAGGCTTGGGCTCCAATACCGAACACACCGGTGCCTACACCACAGGCGCGATGAGCACCGCTACTCGCCTGAACTTGTCCATCAAGGAAACGCCGCAGTCGATCTCGGTAATCACCCGCCAGCAGATGGACGATTTCAACCTCAACACCCTCACTGACGCCCTGCGCCAGACCACAGGCGTAACGGTGCAGCACCTGGACTCGGACCGGGTGGGTTATTCCTCGCGCGGCTACTCGATCAACAACTTTCAGGTCGACGGCATGCTCAACACCTTCGGGCGCATGAAGTCCGACGCCGACACCATCATCTACGACCGCATCGAGGTGGTGCGTGGCGCCACCGGCCTGACCACGGGTGCCGGCGACCCCTCGGCCACCGTCAACATGATCCGCAAGCGCCCGACCAGCGAGTGGCAGGCCCGGACCGGCGTGAGTGGCGCCAGCCATGACAACTACTACAGCTACGTCGACGTCGGCGGCCCACTGGCATTTGATGGCCGGCTGCGCGGGCGCACGGTGCTGGCTTACCGTGACAGCAAATCGTTCCGTGACAGCTATGCGCTGCAACGGGAAGTGGGCTACGGCATTCTCGAAGGCGACCTGACAGACGATACCGTGGTCGCCGTAGGGTTTGATTACCAGAACAAGCACGTGCAGGGCAGTTCCTGGGGCACCCTGCCCTATTGGAACAGCGACGGCAGCAAGGCGCGCTTGTCGCGCTCGGCCAACCTGGCCGCTGACTGGAGCTCCTGGCCGCTCAAAGACCAGACCACGTTCGCTTCGATCGATCACAAGCTGTCGGCGGACTGGCGCTTGAAAGCCGCCTACACCCACCGGCAAAGCGACACCGACGGCAAGGTCTACTACGGCGGCGCCGGCGCGCCAAATTCGGATGGCAGCGGCATGACGGCGTGGACCAACCAGATGACCGGCACCTCGAAAATGGATGTGGTGGATTTCAACCTCGCAGGCACCTATGAACTGCTGGGGCGCGAGCATGAGTTGATGGTCGGCTATGGCGAATCCGAACAGCGCGACACCTCACCCTTCCAGCGCTACGAAATTCCCAAGGGCTACACCGACATCAAAGACTGGCAACACATGGGCAGCATCCCCAAGTTCGCCGACCGCACCACTGGCCTCAAGGGTGAGCACGGCAGCAAAAAACAGAAGGCCGGCTACCTGGCCACGCGCCTGAGCCTCACCGACCGCCTGCACGCCGTACTGGGCAGCCGATATGGCAGTTGGGAAATCCAAAGCACCTCCCCGAGCTACAACGCCAGTAACCAGCTGACTCAGTCGGTGAAATCCAGTCAAACCCACAACGACATGTTTACCCCCTATGCCGGCCTGCTCTACGACATCACCCCGCAATACACCGTGTATGCCAGCTACACCGACATCTTCAACCCACAGAGTCAGCGTGATTCCGGCAAGAAATACCTGGAGCCGGTAGTGGGCAGCAACTATGAAATTGGCCTCAAGGGCAGCCTGCTCGACGAGCGTTTAAACCTGGCCACTGCGTACTTCTGGAGCACTCAGGATAACGTCGCAGAACTCGACAACTCGGCGCCGCCAGACCCAATCACCAGGGAGCAGTTCTACACATCGGGCGGTAAGGGAAACAAGGTGCAGGGCTTTGAGGCCGAGGTGTCGGGCGAGGTGATGCCAGACTGGAACCTCACTGCGGGTTATACCTATACCCACTCGCTGAATGGCGATAAACAGCGCAATAACACAAACCTGCCGCAACACCTGCTGAAGGTCTCGACGGCCTATCGACTGCCCGGGGAATGGCGAGGGTTGACGGTGGGCGGCGCAGTGAACTGGCAAAGCGACTTCTACGAACTCGCCAATCGCCCCACCGGTAGCAGAGACAAGGATGGCTACCTGATCACCGAACGTACGCGGATTACGCAACAGGCCTACACCGTGGTCAACCTGATGTCGCGCTACCAGTTTGACAAACATCTTTCTGCTTCAGTTAACGTCAATAATCTATTTGATAAAAAATATTACGAGCGCGTCGGCTTTTATAATGGCGTGTATTGGGGAGACCCGCGTTCTGTCACGCTTGCATTGGACTGGACGCTTTAACCACCACGCTGTGTTGCCTGAAAACTTAACGTAATTGTTAAGTTTCCTGGCGACTCAGTTAAGCCTGGCTTAATCCAACCCCCACACAATCGGCCCCACGAGTCTGATCCGAGAGAGCAGACACTGATCACACTTTGATGGGAATACATACGATGAAACTTTCGACTTTGATGCTGGCCGGCCTTATGACACTGACTTCCGCTGCTGCTTTCGCCGAAGGCGGTTCAGAGCGCTCCAAGCAGTTCTACAACGACTTCAGCTTCATCCAGCAAAAGACCCACGGCACTAACCCACAAACTGCGGTTGCCGACGGCAAGAGCATTAAGGGCGATACCGTTGAACAGAAAAGTGCAGAGCAACAACCCAACAGCTGATTTAATCTTTATTTAATGTTGATTTAATCCGCATTACCCTGTGCCATTCCGCTCCTTTGGCAAAGGTTAACTTGGCGCCATGTAATGGCGCCTTTTTTATGCCTGCCGTTTATTACAGTGGCTTGCTCCAAAACAACATGCGGCCATGGGCCGGATCAAACATCGAATCATCAAAACCAAACTTGCGATACGCCGACTGCGCCACCGCATTACCCTCAAGCACTTCCAGGGTAATCTTGCAGCAACCGCGCTGACGGGCAATTTCCTCGACCTTTTGCAGCATTTTCTGACTTAACCCCAAGCCACGAAACCGGTTAATCACCGCCACGTCGTGGACGTTGACCAGCGGGCGGCAGGCGAATGTCGAAAATCCTTCAAAGCAATTAACCAAGCCCGCCGGCTCACCGCCGACGAAGGCCAGTACGCTGAACGCGTGAGGGCGCTTGGCCAGTTCTGCAGGCAGTTGCTGCAACAGGTCGGCGGGCAATGTATGGCCGCCGCCCATCGGGTCTTCAGCGTAATGATTGAGTACCAGGCCAATGGCCTCGGCGTGCACAGCGTTGGTGTAGCTGGCTTGCAGCACCAGAATTTCAGGGGTGTCCATGTCCTTCCTCGATAACGACAACAAGGGGTTCGTCTCCCTTTGAGGGAGCGATTGTAAGCGGGGAGCCCACAGCAGATGAAGGAGATTAACGACAGATGCCCGTCAGAAAGTACGAAGAATGCGGGATTTTTTCTAAGCGCCGAAACGCTGCAATTGCATTTCTTGCAGGCGGCTCAGGGTGCGACGAAACGCAAACTCCAGGTAGCCTTCGGTGTAGAGATGTTCCAGCGCGACCTGGGCATCGATGAACAAGGGCACCTTGCGGTCGTAACACTCATCCACCAATGCAATGAACCGTCGCACGCTGTCATCGTGCACCGACAGTTCCGGTAGCTCACGATCCCCTGCCACCACACGCTGGGCGGCATCCTCGGTACCACGGGCAATGCGCGCCGGGCGCTTTTGGGCGCTAAGGTTGGGCACGTCACTCAGCAGAATCGCCTTGAAACGGTCACACAGCAGCATGAAGTCCATCGCCGCCAAGGGCTGCTCACACAGATCGGCGTAGCGGCACCAAAGCACCGTCTCGCTTGATTGCACCGCCTCAATCGAACGGTAGCCGACGCTCACCGGCCCGCTGCTCACTGCCTGCCCTTCGCTAAACTGCTTGAATACAGCGGCAAGCGCTTCCGGCTGCGCGACCCAATAGCGCTGCACGCCAGTGCCCGGATGCAGGCGGTGATCTTCATCGCCGTCCACTGCCACCACCTGCATATGCCTGTTGATCGCCTCGATACCCGGCAGAAAGCGCTCGCGATTAAACCCGCCGGCGTAAAGCTGGTCGGGCGGTTGATTGGAGGTACACACCATCACCACGCCCTCCTCGAACATCACCTGGAACAGGCGGCCAAGAATGATTGCGTCGCCGATGTCATTGACGAACAGTTCGTCAAAACACAGCACCCGCACTTCCCTGCTCAGCTCACGGGCCAATGCCTGCAAAGGGTCCTGGGTACCGGTGAGCTGAAACGAGCGCTGATGCACCCAGCCCATGAAGTGATGAAAGTGCTGGCGCCGCGCTGGCACGCGCAGGCTCTTATAGAACTGGTCCATCAGCCAGGTTTTGCCACGGCCCACCGGCCCCCACAAATAAACCCCCTGCATCGGCGAGCGGCCTGCGTGCAAGGCCTCGTGGCAGGATTGCAGGGCGTCAACCGCGCGGCGCTGGGCGTCGTCGGGCACGAAGCCCTGCCCGGCGATGGCATGTGTGTAGGCAGCGAGAGGCGAGTCAAAAGTCATGCGCGCCAGTATGACTTACAGCGAGATATCCAGCCGTGAAATCTTGCCCTGCTCGTTCAGGCTATGGGCGACGATGGCCGGGGCCAGTTCCGGGACGGACATGACAAACTCCTTTTTGGGTGATTTGTGCTGCCCTGCCAAGCCAGGAACGTGTCAGTTTTGTCAGGAGTTAACAGACTATGTGGCGAGGGAGCTTGCTCCCGCTGGGTCGCGCAGCGGCCCCAAAAAAGGGACTGCTACGCCGTCCAGCGGGAGCAAGCTCCCTCGCCACAAGTACGGCGTTCGCCCTGGTGTGATGGGCGTTAGCCTGAACTAGCCGTTTTTTTCATTCGCACACCTTAAGCAAGGCTCTTGCTGACCACCTCGAACACATCGCTCGACAGCTCACCGGAGGCGCGAATGCGCTCCAGCTCGGCTTTCATCAGCGCCTGGCGCGCGCTGTCGTATTTACGCCAGCGGGTCAGTGGCGCCAGTTGGCGGGAGGCGATCTGCGGGTTAAACCCGTTCAACTGAATCACCAGATCCGCCAGGAAGCGATAACCCGAGCCATCCGCCGCGTGGAAGTTGATCAGGTTCTGCCCGGCAAACGCGCCGACCAGTGCACGCACCTTGTTCGGGTTCTTGATGTTGAACGCAGGGTGTTCCATCAACGCTTTGACCCGCTCCAGCCCACCCGGCAAGGTGCTGCCGGCCTGCACGCTGAACCACTGGTCCATGACCAACGGGTTGTCCTTGAAGTTCTCGGCAAACACCGCCAGCGCCTGGGCCTTTTCTGCCTCGAAGGGCGAGTTGACCAGCACGGCCAGCGCGGTAAGGCGTTCGGTCATGTTGTCGCTGCTGTCGAACTGATCAAGTGTGGCTGCGAGCACTTCAGGCTTGCCGCTGAGCATCAGGTAGGACAGCGCAATGTTTTGCAGCGCGCGACGGGCAAAATGCTCAGCCGCTGCCACGTAAGGCGTTTGCTTGGACAAGTCGCGATTGGCCTGGTAGCGCAACCACAGCTCTTCGTGCAGGTTTTCCGCCAGCTTCTTGCGGGCAAACTCGCGGGCGGCGTGGATGGCGTCGACGTCCGCCACTTCACTGATTTCCGTGAGGTAGGCTTCACCCGGCAACGAGAGCATTTCGGCGACCATGGCCTGATCCAGGCTTTCGTCGCTCAGCACGCTGCGCAATGCGCTGATCAAGCGCTGATCCAGCTTCAGCGGCTGGCCCGCTTGGTGTTGGCCGATCAACTCCTGAAACACTTGCACCGCCAGTTGCTGGCCGGCATCCCAACGGTTAAAGCCGTCGCTGTCGTGCTGCATGAGGAACATCAGTTGATCGCGGTTGTACGGGAAGCTCAGTTTCACCGGCGCCGAGAAACCGCGCAGCAGCGAAGGCAACGGCTGCTCAGCGATATCGACAAAGGTGAACGTCTGCTCGGCTTCGGTGACCGAAATCACGCGGGACGTGCCGCCAGCGGCGGCCTCACCAGCGAGGCGCAAGGCAATACCGGCGCCCTTCGTGTCCAGCAGGCCCACTTCCACCGGGATCACGAACGGCAGTTTTTCCACCTTGTCCGGCGTTTCCGGGCAGCTCTGGCGGAAGGTCAGGCTGTAGGTGTTGGCGGCGGCGTCGTAGGACTCGCTGACGGCCAGACGCGGCGTACCGGCCTGGCTGTACCAGCGCTTGAATTGAGTCAGGTCGGCGCCGTTGGCGTCTTCCATGGCCTTGATGAAGTCATCACAGGTCACGGCCTGGCCGTCATGGCGGTCGAAATACAGGTCGCTGCCTTTACGGAAACCTTCGGCACCGAGCAAGGTGTGGATCATGCCGACCACTTCCGAGCCCTTTTCGTACACGGTCAGGGTGTAGAAGTTGGAGATCTCGATAAAGCTGTCCGGGCGCACCGCGTGGGCCATCGGGCCGGCATCTTCGGCGAACTGATGGGTACGCAGGTACGCCACGTCCTGGATGCGCTTGACCGTGGCCGAGTTCATGTCGGCGGAGAAGCCGGAATCACGGTACACGGTGAAACCTTCCTTGAGCGACAGCTGGAACCAGTCGCGGCAGGTCACGCGGTTGCCCGACCAGTTGTGGAAGTATTCGTGGGCAACAATTGCCTCGACCCGCTGGTGCGCGGCGTCGGTGGCGGTTTCGGCGCGGGCCAGCACGGCGCTGGAATTGAAGATGTTCAGGCCCTTGTTTTCCATGGCGCCCATGTTGAAGTCGTTCACGGCGACGATCATGAAGATGTCGAGGTCGTACTCGCGGCCGTAGGTTTCTTCGTCCCAGCGCATGGACTTTTTCAGGCTGTTCATGGCGTGCTGGCACTTGTCGATATTTTCCGGCTCGACATAAATGCGCAGCGCCACATCGCGCTCGGTCATGGTGGTGAAGGTGTCTTCAACGCACCACAAATCACCGGCCACCAGCGCGAACAGGTACGCCGGCTTCTTGAACGGGTCTTCCCAGGTCGCCCAATGGCGGCCGTCTTCACCGGGGCCGCTGGCGATCGGGTTGCCGTTGCTCAGCAGTACCGGGTAGCGGTGTTGCTCGGCGATCACCGTGGTGGTGAAGGTGCTCATCACGTCCGGGCGGTCGAGGTAATAGGTGATCTTGCGAAAGCCCTCGGCCTCGCACTGGGTGCAGAACATGCCACCGGATTTGTACAGGCCTTCCAGCGCAGTGTTGGTTTCCGGGTGGATTTTCACCGTAGTGTCGAGGGTGAAAGTCTCACTTTTTGGGTGCACCGTGAGGTGATTTTCAGTCAGCTGATAATCCGCATCCGTCAGTTCCTGATCGGCGAGGTTGATGCTCAACAGCTCCAACTGCTGGCCATCCAGCACCAACGGCGGCAAGCCGACGCCGCGCTCGTGGTTGCGGCGCATCACCAACTGCGCGTGGACCAGGCTGTGGTCCTCGAACAGCTCGAAGGTCAGGTGCGTCTCTTCGATCAGGTAGTCCGGCGCCTGATAGTCCTTCAGGTAAATCATCTTCGGCTGTTCGGTGCGCATGTCTTCGTCCTTTTACTGATGCACGGCGAGCTGGTAGGCCGTGTATTTACGAATATTGATAACGCCGGTGTCGAAGATCAGGTATTGGCCTTTGATCCCCAGCAGCGTGCCTTCGGCAATCGGGTTCTTGTCCAGGTTGAAGCTGACTATCTTTGTGGGATATTGCTCTACCGGGTAGCGAATTTCGATCGGTTCAATGTCGGCAATCGTTTGGATGGCCTGTAGGCCAAAGCGTTCCTGCAAACTCAATAACCCTTCAGCGCACGAGGCGAACAGTTGATCACGCACCTGCTTGAGGTCGACGGATTGAGCATCGCCCTTGAGCAACGCGCGCCAGTTGGTCTTGTCGGCCACCTGGCTGCGGAACAGGTCTTCGACGAAGCCGGACTGCTGACGCGTCGCGACGCGCATGATCGGCAGCGCCTGGCTGGCGCCCTGATCGAGCCACCGCGTTGGCAACTGGGACGCACGGGTAATACCGACCTTCACCCCTGACGAATTCGCCAGGTAGACCACGTGGTCGGTCATGCAGAATTTTTCGCCCCAGCCCGGATCGCGGCAGGTGCCAGCGTCGTAGTGGCAGCGCTCCGGGCTCATGATGCACAGGTCACACTGGGCCAGCTTGGTCATGCATGGGTAGCAATAACCCTGGCTGAAACTGGTTTTGGTCTTGCGGCCGCAATGGCTGCAATGGATGGCACCGAGGAACTCCAGGCGCACATGGGTACCGATCAACGGGTTGACCGGCACCTCGGTATCGCCCAGGCGAAACGCGTATTGAACGGTCGGCTCACCGAGTTGCGCCGACATTTTGTTGACTGCACCGCGACCAATCTCAATCAATGGATCGCATCCGACTTGAACAGGATGTTGGGTACCGGTGCCGATTTCGACGCACATTCCTGCGGGCCCATGTAACCGGTGCGCTGGTCTTCCGGCAGGTTCTGCAGTTCCCAGGCGATCATCGCTTGCAGGGACAGCTTGCGCTGCTCGGCAGTGAGCTTGCGGCCATCGGACCACTTGCCGATTTCCACGGCGAGCTTGAGGCTCTCGTAGATGTCCGGGGTGATGTTTTCGATCATTTCAGCAAAAGAGGACATGAGGCTCTTCCTTATCAAATAGAAGCTTTGCGGCGGTTGTACAGCCCGCCCAGCAAACCCGTCAGGCAACCGATGACCAGGCCGCTCACATGAGCCGCGTTGGCGATTTCGCCGAAACCGATCATCGAGATCAGCCCCGACATGCACAGCACCAGCCAAATCAGCATCATCGCCAGCACACCACGGGGCAGGCGATAGGCCGGGTTTGGCGAGAGTAATTGAAAGATCCAGCAATGCCCGAGCAGGCCGTACAACACGCCCGACAGGCCGCCAAACAGGCTCGGGCCGCTATAGGCGTACTGCGAATAGTTGGAAACCAGGCTGAACAACAGGGTCAGGCCGAGCAGATTAATGCTGCCCTGGCGCACTTCGATGCGCCGGCCCAGTTCCCAGTACCACATGCCGTTCATGGCCAGGTGCAGGATGCCGAAGTGAATCAGCATCGGCGTGACCAACCGCCACCACTGCCCCGACGTCAGGCTATCGGCGAGCGGCGTGAACTGGATGTACTCGCCCGACACATGGAACGGCAAAAAGGTCAGCCAGGCCATGGTTTGCAGGTTTTCACCCAGCAACGTCACCGCGCCGACAATGATGCTCGCCAGCAACACCAACGCCGTCACCGGGCTGTGGCGCACTTGCTGCACAAAGCTCGGCCGAGTGACGGGCGTCTGTTCGGGAATATCCAGCTGCTGGTCGGGGTCGCCAGCCGGAAAACGCTGGTACAACACGCGCACGTCGTCGCTGATGGTTTCAGGCACCCACAGCACTTGCTCGCCCGCTTCTTCACTGACCCGATGGGGCACTTGCATGCGTTGCAACAATTTGACGAAACCCGCCAGGTCGACGCTCAGGGGCAAGCGCAATACAGCCACGGTGCTCATTTCATGACCTCAGGTGTAATAACCTCGGGCCGCTCAACGTCGACCCATACAAATTTACGCGGATCGAGGCGGGTTTCCTGATCCAGTCGGTACGCCACCAGCTTGCCGTACAGCACTGCGCTGTAATCCAGGCACGCGAGGTTATCGCGGATCGGCGCCGGTTTGCCGCTGCGCCAATAATGGCCGACGAACAACAACGGTTCATCTACGCCATAGCGCAGCAGGGAATTCTTTTCGGTGGACGACAACGGCGTGCGCGCCACCGGCTCCGGCAAGGCGTCGGGCTGGAACACAATATCGCCGTAGGTTTTCGGGTCGTCTTCCCAGAATTTGGTGCGGAAGAACGAACGTGTCAGGCCATCGCCGCCGGTCAGCGTCAGGCCATCCGGCAGGCGCATGTCGGTGCCGCGCAGCAGGCGGTCGAACGCGTTGCAGGCAAAACTGCCCGGCACGGCCGCGGCTTGCAGGAAGTGCTGGTCGATGCAGCCGTCCGCAAAGGTCGCGCGCAGCGGCTGGATAAAGCCGTCGTCCCAGCACGCATGCACCACGCGGAAACGCCCGGCGTCGACAAACAGCGGCATGTCATAGAACCAGCCGAGGAAGTCGTGCCAGTCGGCCGGGTGCTGCTCGAACTGGCTCAGGGTTTCCTGGATCAAGCGCGCATGCCGTGGGTTGTGCTCGCGCACGAACTGCTTGCCACTGCCCGGCGGCGCAGGCGTGGTCCAGCCCAGCGCGTTGAACTCATGGTTGCCCATGATGCACAGCGCCTGACCGGCCTCGGCCATATCGTGGACGATATGCAGCGCCTCGCGAATGCGCGGCCCGCGGTCGATGATATCGCCCAGGAACACCGCCATGCGTGAAGGGTGGCGCCAGGTGCCACCGATCTTGTGGTAACCCAACTGTTCGAGCAAGTGCTCAAGGGTATGAGCGCAACCGTGCACGTCACCAATCAGGTCGTAGCTACGCGCGGGATCGAGCATCAGTCGCCTCCACCCCCCAAGCGGCTGCCCCAGCCCAACTTGGTGCGGCACACTTCGTAGTAGTTGTGGTCCAGCGGGTGGATCAGCCGCAGCTTCTGCGCCTTTTTGCTCACGGTGATGGTGTCACCGGGGGCGCAGGTGAAATGGTTCTGCCCGTCGCAGGAGACTTGCGGGTAAATCTGCATGTCTTTGGACACCACGATTTTCAGCTCACTGTTGCCGTCTACCACAATGGGGCGGCTGGACAACATATGGGGGTACATCGGCACGATCACAATGGCATCCAGCTTGGGATGCATGATCGGGCCGCCCGCCGACAGCGCGTACGCGGTGGAGCCGGTCGGCGTGGCGACGATCAGGCCGTCGGCCTTCTGGCTGCACACGAACTGGCCGTCGATATACAGCTCGAATTCGATCATGCGCGTGGACTTACCGGGGTGCAGCACCACATCATTCAATGCATCGCCCTGGCCGATGGCTTCGCCGTGGCGGCGCACTTCGGCCTGCAGCAGGAAGCGGTTTTCCACCAGGTAATGGCCGTCGAGCACCTTGGCCACTTCGACTTCCAGCTCGTCGGGGCGTATGTCGGTCAGAAACCCCAGGCTGCCCCGGTTGATCCCCAGCACCGGCACGTTATGCCGCGCCAGCGCCCGTGCCGCGCCCAGCAGGCTGCCGTCGCCGCCGACCACAATCACCATGTCACACACTTCACCGAGCATTTTGCGCGACGAGGTTTGCAGGCCATGGCCCGGCAGGATTTCGGCGATGGTGTCTTCGAGGATCACATGCAGGTGACGCTCCACCAGGAATTTTTTCAGCCGGCGGACGGTGTCCAGCACCTGGGTACTGCCCAGGCGACCGATAATGCCGATATTGCGAAATTGCTCCATGGGGCTCCTGCGGGATTTAGGGTGACGCAAAAAAGAACGATTATGGGCGAAAGGCCGCGTCAGGCAAAACCCTTTGTCGCCGTCAGACCTTGATGACAATGGTTCTCAGCCACCGACAGGACGGTTAAACAGCTATGCTCGGACACATGACTGTGTTCCCCGATTTACACACCCTGCCCCGCCAACTGCGCCACCCCGAGGTGCGTGACCTGGCGTGGGTCATGCTTGCCCCGCCGATGCTCGAACAGACGCCGTGGCCCCAGCGCCACCCGCTGGCCGGCAGCGACTGGGTGCAGGCGCCCGAGCGTCTCGAACACTGGTTACGCTCACTTGACCACGACAGCCGCCCTTTGCAGCAGTGGCTGAGCCAGGCCCGCACGCGGCGCCTGGGCCTGTATTACGAACGCCTGTGGCAGTTCGCCGTCAAGCACGCACCGGGCGTGGAGTTGCTGGCCGCCAACCTGCCGATCCGCCGCGCCGGGCATACGTTGGGCGAACTCGACATGCTGCTGCGCGACCGCGATGGGGTGCATCACCTGGAACTGGCGATCAAGCTTTATCTGGGGCCGCAAGACGGAGACGGCAAGGACAGTTCGCAATGGCTCGGCCCGGGTTGCCATGATCGGCTCGACCGTAAACTGGCACACCTGGCCCAACATCAATTGCCGATTTCGGCACGGCCGGAAAGCCGCGAAGTGCTGGCGGCGCTGGATATTCAGCAGTTCGATGCGCATTTGTGGCTGGGTGGGTATTTGCTCTACCCGTGGCCTGGCGAAGCTGAATCACCCCGTGGCGCCCATCCGCAGCATTTGCGCGGGCGCTGGTTGCATCAGCGTGATTGGCGGGACTTTGTCTGCGTGCGTCCACCGGGCCGCTGGCAACCTCTGCCACGGCATGCGTGGCTGGCGCCGGCACATTACGCGGCGAGTGACGTTTGGAGCGAAGAACAGATGCACGCCTGGCTGAGCGAACTGGACCCGATGGCGCCGGCGCAGTTGCTGGTGCGCCTGGTTCAGGTGGGTGAGGATTGGGAGGAAGCCGAGCGGCTGTTTCTGGTGGCAGACCTTTGGCCGAATGTGCCGGGGGCTGGCTGAGATGTCGGGCGATAGTGAGGGCCCCATCGCAGGCAAGCCAGCTCCCACATTTGGCAGGCGGCGCGGTCAAAATGTGGGAGCTGCCTTGCCTGCGATAGCGAGAGCCCAAGCACTACAAGCTGTCGATATGCCGATAATCCAGCTGCAACCCAACCGCCAGGTCTTCAGCCCTACCCATCCTGATCGGCCCACGCTCGATATCCACCAGCAACCCCGGGCACTCCAGTAATGGCAACCCGGCAATGTCCTTCAATCGCCCATCGGTTATCACCAGCAACCGCTGCGGTTCCGAGGGATACCGCTTGCGCCGCACCGCCAGCCATTGCCTGGCTTCATTCAGCGCAGCCAGTAACGGCGTACCGCCGCCCGCCCCCAGCTGCTTCAACCACTGCGCCAAACCTTTTGCAGCTTTCAGGCCTTGCACCTGCCACTTCGGTGACAGCCCGCTGGCCGTCAACAACGCCATGCGCGCCCGTTGCCGATACGCGTCATCAAACAGTTGAGCCAATAACCCCTTGGCATCGGTTAACGCGCGATGCCGCCGAGTGGAAGCGGACGCGTCGACAATAACCAGCCACAGCTCATGGGCCGAACGACTGCGCAGGTGATAGAGCACGTCCTCACGGCACTGCGGCCGACCGCCGAGCAAGGTGCCCGGCCAATTGATCGAGCCGTAGTGTGTGCCGCGCGCCTTGCCATGGCGGCCCCTGTCCACTCGACCCGCCTTGGGCCGGGCATCCGCCCCCGAGTCAGGTCGAGGGCGGATGCCTAAGGCTTTTTTGGCCAGGAGGGCACATCCCGGCGTGCGCCCATGGCAGACGCCTGCGCAGGCATATCGCCCCATTGGCCCTGACCGGGTGAGGTGTCGGAAGGCTTTGGCGCCTGCCCTTGTTCAGCAGGGCTGGCCGGCGCAGATTGCTCCTGACGGCGGTGGCGCAGGGCAAATTCAGCCACGGCCTCGATATCTTCTTCGGCAATGGCAGCTGCGCCACGCCACGCCGCATGCGCCCTGGCACCGCGCAACCAGACCAAGTCTGCGCGCAAGCCATCGACACCGGCAGCAAAGCAGCGCTCGGTGATCTGCGCCAAGGCGTCGTCATCCAATTCAATGCTGTCGAGTCGCGCCCGCGCCTGGGTGCAGCGCTCGCGCAAGGCTGCCTGGGGCTCGGCCCACTGTGTGCAAAACCCGGCGGGGTCGCTGTCGAAATCCAGGCGACGGCGGATGATCTGCCCGCGCTCGGTCGGCAGGGTCTGCCCGCTCAGCGCCACGTTGAAGCCGAAGCGGTCGAGCAGTTGCGGGCGCAACTCGCCCTCCTCCGGGTTCATGGTGCCGATCAGCACGAAACGCGCGGAATGCCGATGGGAGATGCCGTCACGCTCGATCAGGTTGGTGCCGCTGGCGGCCACGTCCAGCAGCAGGTCAACCAGGTGATCGGCCAGCAAGTTGACTTCATCGACGTACAGCACGCCGCCGTCCGCCTTGGCTAATACACCGGGGGAAAACTGCGCGCGACCTTCGCCCAGTGCCGCGTCCAGATCCAGCGTGCCCACCAGGCGCTCTTCGGTGGCGCCCAATGGCAAGGTGACAAACTGGCCACTCGCCAGCAGATCTGCCAGGCCGCGCGCAAGCGTGGATTTGGCCATCCCGCGCGGGCCCTCGATCAACACACCACCGATCTTCGGGTCGATGGCGGTCAGGCACAGCGCCAGTTTCAATTCGTCAGCGCCGACCACGGCGGACAGCGGAAAATGCGGGATATCAGTCATGCGAGCCCTCGGTCAACTTCATCATTCTGGAAATGCCCCGTGGCAAACGGGCCTACTGTGGCAAACGGGCTTGCCATAGCAAACGGGCTTGTTGTGGCAAGCAGGCTTGCTGTGGCGAGCGGGCTTGCCCCGCGTTGGGTGGCGAAGCCGCCCCAATCCAGGCAACGCGGTCTGGCAGGTACTCATCCGCGCCTGGTTCTGGGGCTGCTGCGCAGCCCAACGCGGGGCAAGCCCGCTCGCCACAACAAGCCCGCTCGCCACAGTGTGCCTGCCCAGCCCGACAGACGTATCCGCCCGCCAACAACACGCCAAGCGCGGCATCTCAGCTGTCTTCTTCTATGTCCAGCAACAGGTTTTCCAGGGCTTCCTTATAAGCGCCCGGTTCCTGCCACATGCCGCGCTGTTGGGCTTCGAGCATGCGCTCGGTCATGTCGCGCAGGGCGTCGGGGTTGTGCTGCTGCACAAAGTCCCGGGTATCAGGGTCAAGCAAATACGCGTCGGCAAGCAACGCGTATTGGTGATCATCGATCAGCGCGGTGGTGGCGTCGAAGGCGAACAGGTTGTCCACCGTCGCCGCCATCTCGAACGCGCCTTTATAGCCATGACGCTTCACGCCCTCGATCCACTTGGGGTTGGCGGCGCGGGAACGGATCACCCGGTTCAACTCTTCCTTCAGCGTGCGGATTTTAGGCAGGTCCGGCTGGCTATGGTCGCCATGGTAGCTGGCGGCCTTGTCGCCGCTCAGGGTTTCCACGGCGGCGAGCATACCGCCCTGGAATTGGTAATAGTCATTGGAGTCGAGCAGGTCATGCTCGCGGTTGTCCTGGTTCTGCAACACGGCCTGCACCTGACTCAGGCGCTGCGCGAACTGTTCGCGGGCGGCGGTGCCTTCATCCGACCCGCCATAGGCATAACCGCCCCAGTTCAGGTACACCTCGGCCAAGTCTTCGCGGCTTTGCCACAGGCGACCGTCAATTGCGCCCTGCACACCTGCGCCATACGCGCCGGGCTTGGCGCCGAAAATGCGCCAGCCAGCCTGTTTCGCCGCCGCCTCTTCATCCAGGCCAGACGCGAGCAACGCCTCACGCTCGCTGCGCACTTTGGCCGCCAGCGGGTTCATGTCGTCCGGCTCATCCAGCGCGGCCACCGCCTGCACAGCCGCATCAAACAGGCGGATCAGGTTGGCGAACGCATCGCGGAAGAACCCGGACACCCGCAGCGTCACGTCAACACGCGGGCGGTCGAGCAAGCTGATCGGCAGGATTTCAAAATCATCCACCCGCTGGCTGCCCGTCGCCCACACCGGGCGTACGCCCATCAGCGCCATGGCCTGGGCGATATCATCGCCGCCGGTGCGCATGGTGGCGGTGCCCCAAACCGACAAACCGAGTTGGCGCAAGTGGTCGCCGTGGTCCTGCAAATGCCGTTCGAGAATCAAATTGGCTGACTGGAAACCGATCCGCCACGCGGTGGTGGTGGGCAGGTTGCGCACATCCACGCTGAAAAAATTGCGCCCGGTAGGCAGCACATCCAGGCGACCGCGACTCGGTGCGCCGCTCGGCCCGGCCGGTACAAAACGCCCGCTCAGGGCATCCAGCAACCCTTGCATTTCTGCCGGGCCGCAGGCATCCAGACGCGGCGCGACGACGATGCGCAGGCTTTCGATCACCGCCTTCACGTCTTCCCAACCGGGTTCTTCCAACTGCTCAAGCGGCCCTTCCAGCGCCTGCTCAATCAAACGCGCGGCGTACAATTCCAGGCGCTCGCGGGTATCACCGGCGGTGCGCCACAACTGCGCGTCAATCTGTTGCAGTACCTCGGGGCGGCGCCCGGTCCAGGGCTCGGCCAGCGCACAGTCCAGCGGATCAAAACCCAGCTGGAATGCCCTGGCCAACACCCGCAGCAAACTCGATTGCGGGCCACGCCCGTCGCCACGGGGGATGCGCAGCAAGGCGAGCAAGGTGTCGATGCGCAAGCGGCCTTCGGGCGACTCGCCGAAAATATGCAGCCCGTCGCGGATCTGCGATTCCTTCAAATCACACAAATAGGTGTCGAGGCGCGGCAGCCAGATGGCGGCGTCGGCGTCGCTGTCCATTTCAAGCTCTGCGTCGATGCGGGTTTCGCGCACCAGCTTGAGGATGTTTTTCTGCAGCTCAAGGGCACGTCGCGGGTCGAGCAACTGCGCCTCGTAATATTCGTCGGCCAACAGCTCAAGATCGCGCAGCGGGCCATAGGTTTCGGCGCGGGTGAGCGGCGGCATCAGGTGGTCGATGATCACCGCCTGAGTGCGGCGCTTGGCCTGGGCGCCCTCGCCCGGGTCGTTGACGATAAACGGATAGATATTCGGCAAAGGCCCCAGCAGCGCGTCGGGCCAGCAGTTTTCCGACAGCCCCACGCCCTTGCCCGGCAGCCATTCCAGGTTGCCGTGCTTGCCCACGTGAATCACGCCGTGGGCGCCGTAGGTGTGGCGCAACCAGAAGTAAAACGCCAGATAGCCGTGGGGTGGCACCAGGTCCGGGTCGTGATACACCGCGCTGTGGTCCACCTGATAACCCCGCGCCGGTTGAATGCCGACAAAGGTCAGGCCCAGGCGCAGGCCGGCGATCATCATGCGGCCATCGCGGCACATAGGGTCGTTTTGCGGGTTGCCCCAGCGCGCTATCACCGCTTGGCGATTGGTTTCAGGCAAGCGATTGAACATCGCCTGGTAATCGTCCAGGCCCAGGCTTTGGTGGCACGGACGCAAGTCGAGGCTGTCCAGGTCATTGGTCACGCCGCCGAGCAAGTCGTGGATCAACGCGGTGCCGCTGCCCGGTAAAACATCGGGCACCGGATAACCTTCAGCCTGCAGCGCACGCAGGATATTCAGCGCCGCCGCCGGCGTATCCAGGCCCACACCGTTGCCGATGCGACCGTCGCGAGTCGGGTAGTTGGCGAGGATCAGCGCGATGCGTTTGTCGGCATTCGGCACCCGCGCCAGCTCGACCCAACGCCGCGCCAGTTCGGCAACAAAATCCATACGCTCGGGCGCAGCGCGATAGCACACCACGTCCGACTGGCTACGCTCACTGCGCCAGGCCAGGTCCTTGAAGCTGATCGGCCGGCTGATGATGCGCCCGTCCAGCTCCGGCAAGGCAATGTGCATCGCCAAGTCACGCGGGCCGAGGCCTTGCGCACTGGCCTTCCAGCCGGGCTCATTGTCTTGGGCGCAGATGGCCTGGATCACCGGAATATTGCGACGAAACGGGCGCACATGCGGCGCTTCGGGGCTGGACTGGGCGAAGCCAGTGGTGTTCAGAATCACCGCTGCCTGCACGTCATCCAGCAGGTCCTCGACCACCGTGAGGCAACCGGGCTCTTTTAAACTCGCCACCGCGATGGGCAACGGGTTAAGGCCCGCCGCCTGCAAGCGCTGGCAAAACACGTCGATAAAGCCGGTATTGGCCGCCTGCAAATGCGAGCGGTAGAACAGCACTGCCGCCACCGGGAACTCGGGGTTCCAATCCGCTTGCCAGTCATTCAAGCGAGCGTCGGCTTCGCGCGGGTGATAAATCGCCGTGCGCGGCAGGGTGCGCGGTTCGGCCCAGGCATAGTCGCGACCCAGGTACTCACTGGCCAGGCAGCGATAAAAATCCAGAGCATTGCCCATGCCGCCCTGGCGCAGGAAGTGCCACAGGCGGTCGCGCTCAGCCACACCCACTGTGCTCAAAGCGCTGAGTTCCGGGTCCGGGCGATCACACCCCGGCACGAGGATCAACTGCACGCCGCGCTCGGCTAACTCCACCAGCCGCTCAATGCCGTAACGCCAATAACCGATGCCGCCATGCAGCGAAATCAGGATGACCCTGGCGTGGCGCAGCACCTCATCGACGTACAGGTCGACCGAGGCGTGATTCTGCACCTGCATCGGGTTGGCCAGGCGCAGACTGGGGTAGTCATCGGGCAACTGCTGCGCCGCTTCGGCGAGCAGCGCCAGGCTCGAATCACCGCTGCACAGGATCACCAGTTCAGCGGGGGTTTGGCCGAGGTCGGCAATATTGTCGTCCGCGACAAAACCACCGGGCTGAGTCCTGAGCAGGTGCATGGGTTAAACGCTGAGGGCGGCGCGCAATTGCGCTTCAAGGCCCACCGCATCCAGCTCTTGGCCGATCAGCACCAGACGCGTGATGCGCGCTTCGTCAGCGCCCCAGGCGCGGTCGAAATGCTTGTCGAAGCGCGTGCCCACGCCCTGAATCAACAGGCGCATCGGCTTGTTCGGGATCGCCGCGAAGCCTTTGACGCGCAGGATGCCGTGCTGCACCACCAGTTGGGTCAAGGCGTCGAGCAGCAGCGACTCGTCAGCTTGCGGCAAGTCGATGGAGATCGAGTCAAACGCGTCGTGGTCGTGATCGTCTTCACCTTCGTGGTGATGATCGTGATGGCTGTGGCGAGCGTCGATGTGTTCCTCGGAGCCCGCGCCCAGGCCGATCAACACGTCCAGCGGCACGCGACCACTGCTCGCTTCGATGATTTTCACCGCCGGCGGCAATTCTTCAGCGACTTCCAGGCGCACGCGGGCCAGGTCTTGCGGGCTGATCAGGTCGGATTTGTTGAGGATGACCAAGTCGGCGCTCGCCAGTTGGTCGGCGAACAGCTCGTGCAGCGGCGATTCGTGGTCCAGGTTCGGGTCAAGTTTGCGCTGAGCGTCTACTTGGTCCGGGAACGCGGCGAACGTGCCAGCGGCCACGGCCGGGCTGTCGACCACGGTAATCACCGCGTCAACGGTGCAGGCGCTGCGAATTTCCGGCCACTGGAAGGCTTGCACCAAGGGTTTTGGCAGGGCCAGGCCCGAGGTCTCGATGAGGATGTGGTCGAGGTCACCGCGACGCGCCACCAACTCGCGCATCACCGGGAAGAACTCTTCCTGCACGGTGCAGCACAGGCAGCCGTTGGCCAGTTCGTAGACGCGGCCGTTGGCTTCTTCTTCGGTGCAACCGATGGAGCACTGCTTGAGGATTTCACCGTCGATGCCCAGCTCGCCGAACTCGTTGACGATCACGGCAATGCGACGGCCCTGAGCGTTGTCGAGCATGTGGCGCAACAAGGTGGTTTTACCCGAGCCGAGAAAGCCGGTAACGATGGTGACGGGGAGTTTGGCCAGTGTTTTCATCGGATGCCCTGTGGGGCGGGCATACGGGACGATAGGCCCTGCGACAGCGCGCAGCAGCTGATTTCGTCACCGGATCACCCCGCCCGGTTAAAGTAGAAAATCGGTCACGAGGCAGGTCTCCTGGCTTGGGGCTTGCGGGTCTCTCGACCGGCGCCGGCTGCGCCTTCCCGCCGTAGTGGCAGTGGCGTGGCAGTCAGCTAAACCCTTCACAGTTGCGGGGGCAGCCACGGCTTGAACCGTGTTCCCTTCTTAGCTTCGACCTCGGTCGAAGAACCTCGAAGGTGCAAGGCTACAGGTGCTCGGTGAGTTTGACTACCGCCGCTCTGCATGCTTTCCTACCCGCCTTGTTTCGGGTGCCCTTCACAGGGTGAAACGGGAAACCGGTGACTCATGTTCACATGACAGTCCGGTGCTGCCCCCGCAACGGTAAGCGAGCGAAACGTCATATCCACTGTACCCTCGGGTATGGGAAGGCGACGTTTTCAGGCTGACTCTCCCGCAGAGCGCCCCTCGCAAGCCCGGAGACCGGCCCGAAAAATCAGATAACAAACCCGCGGTGGGCGGGCGCTGTTCGAACCCTGCGTGCCCGGCTCGCGGGGTTTTATGCGCCTGCGTCACCCTGAAACCCAGAAGGGACGCGCCATGTCGATCATCAGTAGCACCTCGCACACCGCCAGCAGCACCGCCACCTTGAGCCAACGCCTGACCGCCGCCATTGGCGCGTCGATCCTCGGCGCGTGCCTGGTGTATTTCGCCGGTTTCTCGCACATCGAAGCGGTGCACAACGCCGCCCACGATACTCGCCACAGCGCCGCGTTCCCGTGCCACTGAGGCCTGCCGACATGATCAAGCGCATTGCCCAGACCGCAGGTTTTACCGGCCTGCTCGCCGCCCTCTTGCTGACCCTGCTGCAAAGCTTCTGGGTCGCCCCTTTGATTTTGCAGGCGGAGACCTTTGAAAAGGCTCCGGCGGCGCATGAACATGCCTCTGGCGCGGCGGCGCACACTCACGACGCCCAAGCCTGGGAGCCGGAAGACGGCTGGCAGCGCGTGCTGTCGACCACCGGCGGCAACTTGGTGGTTGCCGTGGGTTTTGCGCTGATGCTGGCTGGCCTTTACACCTTGCGCGCGCCAACCCGCGCGGCCCAGGGCCTGTTGTGGGGCTTGGCGGGTTACGCGACCTTTGTATTGGCGCCCACGCTGGGCCTGCCGCCTGAGTTGCCGGGTACCGCCGCTGCTGATTTGGCACAGCGCCAGGTCTGGTGGATCGGCACCGCCGCGTCCACGGCTGCCGGTATCGCATTGCTGGTGTTTGGCCGCGGCTGGCTGTTGAAAGTGTTGGGCGTGGCGATCCTGGCGGTGCCGCATGTGATCGGCGCGCCGCAGCCGCAGGTGCATTCGATGCTGGCTCCAGAGGCACTGCAAGCGCAGTTCAAGATTGCCTCGCAATTGACCAACGTGGCGTTCTGGCTGGCCCTGGGCTTGATCAGCGCCTGGCTGTTTCGCCGCAACCGCGACGGTCAATACTCGGCATGACCCTGGTGGTCGGCCTGGGCTGCCAACGGGGTTGTGACGTTCACACCCTGCTGGCGCTGTTTGACGCCGCCCTCGCCGAGGGCGGCATTGAACGCTGGCGCATTACCGCCCTGGCCAGCATTGATCGCAAACACAATGAGCCGGGGTTACTCGCTCTGGCCGAACACCTGAGCCTGCCCTTTCAATGTTTCAGCGCAGAACAACTGGCGCCCTATAAGGGCCGCCTGAGCCACATATCCGACGTGGCGTTTGCCCACACCGGCTGTTACGGCATCGCCGAAAGCGCGGCCCTGGCCTTGGCTGAACACCTCTGCAACGCCCCTTCGCGGCTGCTGATCACCCGCAAAAAAACCGCCCAGGCCACCTTTGCATTGGCTTGCGCAGGCTAAAATCCCGATAATCAGTGCGCCCGATCATGAGTACTTTTCATGCTCGCCCGTTTTTCGACAGGAAACCCCCATGACCGTCTACTTCATCGGCGCCGGCCCCGGCGATCCGGAATTGATCACCGTCAAAGGCCAGCGGCTGATCCGCAGCTGCCCGGTGATCATTTATGCCGGCTCACTGGTGCCAGCGGCGGTGCTGGAAGGTCATCAGGCGCAACACGTGGTCAACAGCGCCGAACTGCATCTGGAACAGATCATTGAGCTGATCAAGGCGGCTCACGCCAACGGTCAGGACGTGGCGCGCGTGCACTCCGGCGACCCAAGTCTGTATGGCGCGATTGGTGAACAGATTCGCCACCTGCGGGCGCTGGGCATCCCGTTCCAGATCATCCCGGGCGTTACGGCGGTGGCAGCCTGCGCGGCGCTGCTGGAGGCCGAGTTGACGCTGCCCGACATTGCCCAAAGCGTGATCCTGACGCGCTATGCCGATAAGACAAGCATGCCGGCAGGTGAGGATTTCGACAGCCTGGCGCGTCACGGCACCACCATGGCGATTCATTTGGGCGTTAACCATTTGGAAAAGATCGTCGCTGAGCTGCTGCCGCATTACGGCGCGGATTGCCCGATGGCCGTGGTGCACCGCGCGACCTGGCCGGATCAGGACTGGGCGGTCGGCACCTTGACGGATATCGCGGCGAAGGTGGCGGCGAAAGGGTTTCGGCGCACGGCGTTGATCATCGTTGGCCGGGTGCTGGCAGACGACAGTTTCAGCGAGTCCTCGCTGTACCGCGCAGGCCATGCTCACCTTTATCGCCCCTGAATAAGCACTGGCCTGAATGCAAAAAACTGTGGGAGCCGGGCTTGCCCGCGATGGCGGTGTATCAGCTCATAATTCAATTATGGGTAAAACGCTATTGCAGGCAAGCCAGCTCCCACAGTTGAACTGTTTTGTTAGATAGATTGTGTAAGGCATTGAATTTAAGGCATAAAAAAACGGCGCTCACGGGGCGCCGTTTTTTATGTTCGCAGTGAACACCTTACTCAGTAGTAGGCGTTTTCTTTCTGCGTGTGGTCAGTCACATCGCGTACGCCCTTGAGCTCCGGGATGCGCTCGAGCAGGGTACGCTCGATGCCTTCACGCAAGGTCACGTCCGCCTGACCACAGCCCTGGCAGCCGCCGCCGAACTTGAGCACGGCGATGCCGTCATCCACGACGTCGATCAAGCTGACCTGACCGCCGTGGCTGGCCAGCCCCGGGTTGATCTCGGTTTGCAGGTAGTAATTGATGCGCTCGTTGACCGGGCTGTCAGCGTTGACGTTCGGCACCTTGGCGTTGGGGGCCTTGATGGTCAACTGGCCGCCCATGCGATCGGTGGCGTAGTCGACGACGGCGTCGTCGAGGAAGGCTTCACTGAAGTTGTCGATATACGCGGTGAAGCTTTTCAGCCCCAGGGCGGTGTCTTCAGGTTTTTCTTCGCCGGGTTTGCAGTAGGCGATACAGGTCTCTGCGTACTGGGTGCCGGGCTGGGTGATAAAGACGCGGATGCCGATACCCGGGGTGTTCTGCTTGGACAGCAGGTCAGCCAGGTAATCGTGGGCGGCGTCGGTAATGGTTATGGCAGTCATGGAAACTCCTCACAGGCTTGGCGGGAGTTTACGCCAAATTGTTGCGCAGGTACAAAGTCCTAGTGTTTTTGTCGGGTTATTTTGGGGTGCACATACGTAGGTGCGTTAGACCTGCTATCGGTTCGGCTCTTCCAGCGGGTTACTTTGGCAAGAGCCCCAAATGCCGGCCCAGCCGAAAGGTCTGCGCCCAACAGTTGTTGCGCTTGTCGCGGCAAGTCGCTCCAGCAACATGAGCGATATTCATGCAAAACCTGTACATGCTCTAATTTGGCACAGGTTTGCTATGATTCATGCCCTCCGAAATGCCTGACCAGAGTAGTCCCATGTCCGATCGTAGCGCTCGTCTGCACGCCCTTCATCAAGCCCTCAAGGAACGCATCCTGATCCTCGACGGCGGTATGGGCACGATGATCCAAAGCTACAAGCTGGAAGAACAGGACTACCGTGGCAAACGCTTTGCCGACTGGCCCAGCGACGTCAAGGGCAATAACGACCTGCTGGTGATCACCCGCCCTGACGTGATCGGCGGCATCGAAAAAGCCTACCTGGATGCCGGCGCCGACATCCTCGAAACCAACACCTTCAACGCCACCCGTGTGTCCATGGCCGATTACGGCATGGAAGAACTGGCCTACGAATTGAACGTCGAAGGCGCACGCCTCGCACGCAAGGTTGCGGACGCCAAGACACTGGAGAACCCGGCCAAGCCGCGTTTCGTCGCTGGCGTGCTCGGCCCGACCAGCCGCACCTGCTCGCTGTCGCCGGACGTGAACAACCCCGGCTACCGCAACGTGACCTTTGACGAGCTGGTGGAAAACTACACCGAAGCCACCAAAGGCCTGATCGAGGGCGGCGCCGACCTGATCCTGATCGAAACCATCTTCGACACCCTCAACGCCAAGGCCGCGATCTTTGCCGTGCAAGGCGTGTATGAAGAGCTGGGCTTCGAACTGCCGATCATGATCTCCGGCACCATCACCGATGCCTCCGGCCGCACCCTGTCGGGCCAGACCACCGAAGCGTTCTGGAACTCGGTTAGCCATGCCAAGCCGATTTCCGTGGGCCTGAACTGCGCCCTGGGTGCCAGCGAGCTGCGCCCGTACCTGGAAGAACTGTCGAACAAGGCCAACACCCACGTTTCTGCGCACCCGAACGCCGGTTTGCCCAATGAATTCGGTGAGTACGACGAACTGCCGTCGGAAACTGCCAAGGTCATCGAAGAATTCGCCCAAAGCGGCTTCCTGAATATTGTCGGCGGCTGCTGCGGTACCACGCCGGGCCACATTGAAGCCATCGCCAAGGCCGTGGCCGGGTATGCGCCGCGCGCGATCCCGGACATTCCCAAGGCGTGCCGCCTGTCGGGCCTGGAGCCGTTCACGATTGATCGCAGCTCGCTGTTCGTCAACGTCGGCGAGCGCACCAACATCACCGGTTCCGCCAAATTCGCCCGGCTGATCCGCGAAGACAACTACACCGAAGCCCTGGAAGTCGCCCTGCAGCAGGTGGAAGCCGGCGCCCAGGTGATCGACATCAACATGGACGAAGGGATGCTCGATTCGAAGAAGGCCATGGTGACCTTCCTCAATCTGATTGCCGGCGAGCCGGACATCTCCCGCGTGCCGATCATGATCGACTCCTCCAAGTGGGAAGTGATCGAGGCCGGCCTCAAGTGCATCCAGGGCAAGGGCATCGTCAACTCCATCAGCATGAAGGAAGGCGTCGAGCAGTTCATTCACCACGCCAAACTGTGCAAGCGCTACGGCGCGGCGGTGGTGGTGATGGCGTTCGACGAAGCCGGCCAGGCCGACACGGAAGCGCGCAAGAAAGAAATCTGCAAACGCTCCTACGACATCCTGGTCAATGAGGTCGGCTTCCCGCCGGAAGACATCATCTTCGACCCGAATATCTTCGCGGTCGCCACCGGTATAGAAGAGCACAACAACTATGCCGTCGACTTCATCAACGCCTGCGCCTACATCCGCGACGAACTGCCGTACGCGCTGACCTCCGGCGGCGTGTCCAACGTGTCGTTCTCGTTCCGCGGCAATAACCCGGTGCGTGAGGCGATTCACTCGGTGTTCCTGCTGTATGCGATCCGCAACGGCTTGACCATGGGCATCGTCAACGCCGGCCAGCTGGAGATCTACGACCAGATTCCCGCCGAGCTGCGCGACGCCGTGGAAGATGTGGTGCTCAACCGCACCCCGGAAGGCACCGACGCCCTCCTCGCCATCGCCGACAAGTACAAGGGCGACGGCAGCGTCAAGGAAGCCGAGACCGAAGAGTGGCGCGGCTGGGACGTCAACAAGCGCCTGGAGCATGCACTGGTTAAGGGCATCACCACGCACATCGTTGAAGACACTGAGCTGTCGCGCCAATCCTTCGCGCGCCCGATCGAGGTAATCGAAGGCCCGCTGATGTCCGGCATGAACATCGTCGGCGACCTGTTCGGCGCCGGTAAAATGTTCCTGCCCCAGGTGGTGAAATCCGCCCGTGTAATGAAGCAGGCCGTGGCCCACTTGATCCCGTTCATCGAGCTGGAAAAAGGCGACAAGCCGGAAGCCAAGGGCAAGATCCTGATGGCCACAGTGAAAGGCGACGTGCACGACATCGGCAAGAACATTGTCGGCGTGGTGCTCGGTTGCAACGGCTATGACATCGTCGACCTCGGCGTGATGGTGCCGGCAGAGAAGATCCTGCAAGTGGCCAGGGAGCAGAAGTGCGACATTATCGGGCTGTCCGGCCTGATCACGCCGTCCCTCGACGAAATGGTGCACGTGGCCCGCGAGATGCAGCGCCAGAACTTCCATTTGCCGCTGATGATCGGCGGCGCGACCACCTCCAAAGCGCACACGGCGGTGAAGATCGAGCCCAAGTACAGCAACGACGCGGTGATCTACGTGACCGACGCCTCGCGCGCGGTCGGCGTGGCCACGCAGTTGCTGTCCAGGGAATTGAAGGCCGGGTTTGTCGAGAAGACTCGCCTGGAGTATATCGACGTGCGTGAGCGCACCTCGAACCGTAGCGCCCGCACCGAACGCCTGAGCTATCCGGCGGCGATTGCCAAGAAGCCGCAGTTCGACTGGAGCGCTTACACTCCGGTGACGCCGACGTTTACCGGCGCCAGGGTGCTGGACAATATCGACCTCAACGTCCTGGCCGACTACATCGACTGGACGCCGTTCTTTATTTCCTGGGACCTGGCAGGCAAATTCCCGCGCATCCTGACTGACGAAGTTGTAGGTGAAGCCGCCACCGCGCTGTACGCCGACGCTCAGGAAATGCTCAAGAAACTGATCGACGAAAAACTCATCAGCGCCCGCGCGGTGTTCGGCTTCTGGCCGACCAACCAGGTGCAGGACGATGACCTGGAAGTCTACGGTGACGACGGCCAACCGATCGCCAAACTGCATCACCTGCGCCAGCAAATCATCAAGACCGATGGCAAGCCAAACTTCTCCCTGGCCGACTTCGTCGCGCCCAAGGACAGCGGCGTGACCGACTACATCGGTGGCTTCATCACCACCGCCGGCATCGGTGCCGAGGAAGTCGCCAAGGCATATCAGGACGCTGGCGACGATTACAACTCGATCATGGTCAAGGCTCTCGCCGACCGCCTGGCCGAAGCCTGCGCCGAATGGCTGCACCAGCAAGTGCGCAAAGAACACTGGGGCTACGCCAAGGACGAACAGCTGGACAACGAGGCGCTGATCAAAGAGCAATACAGCGGCATCCGCCCTGCCCCTGGCTACCCGGCGTGCCCGGACCACACTGAAAAAGCCCAGTTGTTCCAACTGCTGGACCCAGAGGCCCGCGAGATGCACGCCGGGCGCAGCGGCGTGTTCCTCACCGAGCATTACGCGATGTTCCCGGCGGCGGCGGTCAGTGGCTGGTACTTTGCCCACCCGCAGGCGCAGTACTTTGCCGTGGGCAAGGTCGACAAGGACCAGGTGCAAAGCTATACCTCGCGCAAGGGCCAGGACCTGAGCATCACCGAGCGCTGGTTGGCGCCGAACCTGGGTTATGACAACTGAACCTTCGCTCTGCCACCCCTCATCTCGGCGCCTGACAGCGCCGGAATGCGGGGCGTTGGGCTATTGGCGGGTTGACGGGCCAGGCTGCGGCGCTGCCGGCGGCCCTGCCTGGGTCTCGGGCGTCAAGACGAGTACCTCCTGGCGCGACAGCCCCATCAGCCTCTGCGCCCGCGTACTGCCCAACTCGACCTCCAACAGGTTAAGGGCCACTTCGTATCGCTCCTGACTCGCAGTGCCCGCTACCCGGTCGCTGTGTTCGTCCTCCAGCGCCTCTTGTCTGCTCAGCGCATTCGTCTCCAATGCCTCGAACACTTCGGGATACCGCCCTTTCAGATAGTTGATCCAGTAATCGCGGGAAATCAGGCTTTCATAGAACGCGTCACTGGCCTCCGCGGCAAGCACGCTGTCGCGCGCCTCGATCAATCGTTGCCCCTCGATCGGCCGGGCATACGTCATGTACGAAGGCTGCCCCGGCAGCTCCAGCCCATCGGGCCAGACGTTGCGCATGCCGATGCGGTACTGCAGCCGCCGCTCGGCGCTGTCCACGGCGCGACTGCCATGGATTTCCGACAACGTGTCGACCCGGTCCAGCCGGAACAGGCGCCGGGACAAGTTCAACAAGCGCTGGCCTCGCTGGCGTAAATCATCGGCCGGTACGCCCAGCAGTTCACGCTCTTCGTAAACCAGCACCTCCATATTGCTGAAGGTCAGCGTGCGTCCGTCGATGCACGTGTTATGGGTTTGCGCGGCGGCGAATAACACCTCGCGCTGTTCTGCACGGTAGGCGGCGGACTCAATCACGTCCCAGACCCGCCGGGTGAGATCGGCACGGGTAAACCTGAATTCAGCCGTATCTTGCAGTCGCGCCAACAGGTGAAAAAATGCTTCATGACCTGACTCCTGCGCCAACTGCCCCCACTCCACGCGCCTGGCCGCCTGCAGCGCAGCCGGCGTATTCACCAGCCAAGGGGTTAACGCCGCCTCCCCCGCGTCCCCATCTGGATCAATAATGAGTTCAAGGGGTTCATAGGCTTCCTCCACATCAGTCTCAGAATCGCTGGCGGATTCATCGCTTGAATCCTCCCGGGAAGTGGCTTCACTGCCCGCTTCGGCCTCTTCAAACGCGGCAATCCTTTGACGAATCTCATTCTGCGAAAACCCCATCAACGGCGCTGTGGTCCCATTCGGGCTGTAGCGACTTATCTGCTCGAAGCTATGAAGCGTCAGGTCGGCGTTTTCCGAAAGGTCGACGCCCGCCACCAGTTCCTCATGGGTACCATCGAGCAAGCGGTCCGGGAAATCGGTCAGCTCGTTGCCGCTGAGGTCCAGGGTGCGCAGGTGTTGGGCCTCCAATACGCCTTCGGGCCAAAACGCGATCCTGTTGTAGCTCAAGTTCAGGGTTTGCAGTTGGTTGAAGCCCGTGCCGACGAATTGACTCAGGTTGTTGTGACTCACATCCAGCCAGACCAGGCCTGCGAGGTTGGGGTGTTGGTACAGCGCCTGGGTGTCGGAGAGCTGGTTGCTCGCAAGCTCCAGCCGCTCAAGCCGGGGCATGCGCAGCACTGCGTCGGGAACGCCGGTCAGGCCGTTGCCGCTCAGCACCAGGGTGCGCAGTTGGGAAAAACACTCAAGAAAGCCATTGGAGCCTTGGACGGAAATGCGCGCACCGCTCAGATCCAGCGTGTGCGTCCTCGGAAATTGCACGTTCAGCGCAGGCAAATCGCCAGTTTGCAGGCCCTGCAGATTCAGCTCCTGGCGCGCCTCGGGCAACAGCCCGCCTTGCCAGCATTCACGGATAGTGGCGGCGACGGTCCTGCGCGTGGCAGCCGAAGCATGCACGCCTGGGCCTTGGGGCTCGCGGGTATAGAGCCAGCCGTTGAGCTGGCGCGTGAGCGTCTCGAAATCCTGGTGCCATGCGCTCAATTGCGTATTGATTTGGGCATCGCTCATTCCACCGCTGCGCAGTTGTTCAATCCGTTGCAGCGCCTGTTCATCAGTGACCGCCGGGTTCAAGCGCTGCAAGCGTTTGACAAAGCCTGCCGGCCCTTGCAGTTCAACGAGGGGCTCGGGCAGCGGTAACAGCGTGCGCGCAAGTGAACGAGCGGTATCCAGTGGTGGGAACGTGTCGGGGACGGGCTCCTGCTCAAACCGCTGCAGTGTCCCTTCCGGCAACCCCTTGGCAGCCTCGACCCGCTTGCGCGCCGCTCGTATATCTACATCACCCCTCAGCCACGGGTTGCCGAGCGTGTTGACCTTCATCAGCGCCTCATCGTTGCTCAGCACCTGCGCCGGTATCGTCAGCAGATTGTTGTCCCGGATGTCGACCCATTCCAGTTGCGGCAAATGCTCGGCGCCCGCTGGCCAGGCCGTCAGGTCGGTCGCTTTCAAGTTCAGCGTTTCAAGGCGAGTGAGCGCGCTCACATCCACCACGCCCAGCGGGTTATGGCTCAGGTCCAACTGTTCAAGGTTGCTCAAGCCGTTAAGTTGCGCCTGAACCTGCGGGGTAACGACCAGGCGGTTGCGGGACAGGTTGAGCGACGTCAAGGCCGGAAAATCGGCAGCGTGAACAGGCCACTCGGTCAAGCTCACCTCGTTGAGCTCAAGGGATCGCACATCAGAGAAGGCACGCAGGAACCCGCGAGTCTGCTCAAGGGTTTCGCCTGCCCAGTTCATGCGCAGCGTTTTTACGTGGGAAAAAGACCCGGCCGGCAACTCGGGAAGCTTGACCCGGTTATCCGGAAGACGCGCCACAAACCCTTTGGATTCCGGCGACGGCAGTTGCAGCACCGACTCATCAAGGTCCACGCCATAGCGTTTGGCCGCAGCACGGCCCCAACTGGCCTTCAGCGCATGGATAACGCTCGACCTTTCGGTGGTGTGCCAGGTGGACCGCAGGAGCCTGAACCTGAAGTTGGGGAGCGCGGGTTCGTAGAACCTGTCGAAAAGTGCCGCGTGTTCTGCGCTGAGCGCCTCGATCGCCGCGAAGCGCGTTTGCGGGGTAGGGAAATCCGTGAGGATCCTTTCATGCAGCACCTGCGCAATCGGGTGATGGTTATACAGTGACTGCAGTTCGCCCTTGGCATAGTCACGCACCATCAGGTCCAGGTCGATCAAATGGCCTGCCGATGTCGAGGGAAGGCTCGCACACGCATACACGGGCTTGAACGCGTCGCGGGAAAATCTCGACCAGTTCAGCGACAAACCGGACAGCAACCTCTCATGGCCGACGAAGAGGCGCTCGGGGAGCGCGCTGATGTTGGTACTCGCAAGGTCAAGACGCTCCAGCACGGGCAGCTGTTCAACGCTGGACGGCCATTCCCACAGCACTGTGTGTGCTTCAACCTTGAGTTTTTTAAGGTTCACCAGCGCGGAAAAATCCAGCATGCGCATGTCCGTATGATCGCGCCCGGTATAGTCGACGTGCAATTCCTCAAGGGCTGTCAATTCGCGCAGGCTTGAACTGAAATCCGCGACCGTCGCGTATTCATCAAGATGGAACTTCAGCCGTTTGAGCGCCCGCATCGCCTTCACCGACTGCGGCAAGGTGGTGAGACAGCGGCGGTTGATTTGCGCCAATGACTCCAGCGGGTTTACCTGCTCTATCGTCAGCTTCTCAACCTCCGGGAAGCGTGCCAGAAATGCATCGGCATTGGTGTCGTTCATGCCGCGCCCGCTGATGGACAATTCGCGTATATGAGAAAAATCGGCCGTCAGCGGTGGCAGAGTGTCCCCTATCACAAGCTTGAGACTTGCCGCCGCGGGTACTCGCCCAACCAAGGGGGCGCGCTGCCATGCCAGCTTGAGCGCCGTCGCGGCTTGCCGTCTGCTGGTTGATTGCCTGCTGAAGGGATCGGGTTGCGCACCAGCGGGTTGTCTCACCCAATCATTGAGCGTCGACTCCAGTGCCTGGTATTCACGGCTCAGGTTGTGCAAGTGGTTGTAGATGGCTCTATCAGTAGGGTACGTGCGACGTAATTGGAGGATAAACCCGTCGGCCTCACTGTCGGACATTTCGGGGTAGACATCACGGGCACGCGTACTCAGGCTCGGGCTCAGGCCTTCCCCGCGACCACTGGCGTAATAACCCACCAGCTTGCCGTTGACCCGTACCGGCGGCTTGAACCCTTTGCGCTGCGCCTCCAGCAGCTGTGGGGTTTGACTGCGATTAAGCTCGGCACACTCGATGATGTTGGCTCGCAGTTGAGCGCTCTGACTCACGTGCGGCACACCCAGCGCCTGCCGTGCTTCATCGGGCAGGGCATGCATCAACGAGGCATAAAAGTTATCGCCCTCCTTGGGCAAGCTGTTGAGTTCCTCGCCGCGTTCATTGAACGCCTGAAAGCGCGGGCCTTTTTTCACCAGGTACTTCTTGTGCCGTGCCGTGTCCGGGCCAATGCTGTCCAGCAGCGTGCCGCTGTCACTGCCCTGGCGAACCTCCAAACGCAAGGTGTCCGGCCAACCGGGTAGTTTTTCCAGGGTATGCAGCGCCAGCCGTCGACTGTCCGCCGAGGCCATGGTATCGCTGCGCAAGCCCGCATACGCACGGGTCTGTCGACCCTGGCGTGCATACCAACGGGCCTCCTCCAGCATCGGCAGAGGCACCCGACGAGTCGCCTCCAAACGCTTGAGGTCATCCAGCGAAGCGTTGGCCAGTGTTTCCTGGGCCGCGGCTTCACTGAGCCCAGGGCAGGTACGCTGCAGGAGCTTGACCTGGGTATTGTCCGGTTCGGTACCCGCGTAAATGCTGTCGAAAATAGCGGGTTTGCGGGTCTGGGCATACTCGGCGATTTGCTTGGCAAACTCGTGCGGCCTCAAGTGCTTCACGCGCGCGCCCTCGCCGCCCAGCAGGCGGGTAACCTCCGAATCGTCCAATGCCGCCAGGATCACCGCAGGCAGTTGCCCGCCCAAGGCATCGGCGCGGCTTACCTTGATGGGGGGCTTGGCGACGGCACCACGCGACAAGCGCCCTGCGCCGTATTTGACTGACTCCCCCGACAATCCAGACCCCTTGAATACCTCCAGCACCCGCGTGTTTGGCCAGCGTGGCATCTCGGTCACCAGGGGCAGCACGTATAAATACCGCTCATTGATCGGTTGTGTGCCACGCAACTGCGCAATCACCTGCTCGACGCCCGCGTCGGCCTTGAACAGGCGCATCGCATCCAGCAGCTCAGGGGGCGGCGCTGCATGGTCCACGTGCATTTTGCGCAGGGCGTTGTCGCTGACGCCGCTGACATCCGCCACGGTGATCAACTCGGCATCGGAAAACGCCTCGGTGTCGTGCCCCATTCGCCGCAACAGGGTCAGGCGGTCCCACTCCAGCGGGCGTTCCAGGGTGTGGCGCCATGCGCCACGACCGTTGCTGCCTAGAACAGGTTGGTAGGCTTGGGCATCAGTCGGATGCTTGATCCTCCACGTGTTGATCGAGTCATCGTAGAACGTCTCGTAGACCGCCTGACCCTGGCGGATGTAGGTCTTTCCATCGAGTGTGTGTTGACCCAGGGCATTGGCGCCTGGGCTGGCATCCAGCGTGACGGTACTTTCATAACCCTTCAGATCCGCCTTCCACAGGCGGGTTTCGCCGTTGGGCAGGGTAACGGGGCTGAGGCCTTCGAGCACCGGCTCCGGCTTGACCGCTCTGAACCTGCTCGCCAGCGCCCCTACTCCGGCCATCACAGCGATCTGTGCCAGGTTCTCTGCCACGTCCACCAAATGCGCTTTGGCCGCACGTTTATCGCCCTCGGCCCATTCAGCCGCGCCTTCGAGGGTTTCGGCCAGCAATTGCTCAACCATCAACCCCATCATTACCTCGCCCAGTACCGGCACGAACATAGAGACCAGGTTAAACGCCAGCATGCCCAGTTCCAGCACGTGCGCCAGTTTGGCCTCCCGCGCCTTGGTGTCGACTTCAGCGGTGGGCACGGCATGGGCGCGGGCATCGGCCAGCACCTTGTCGCGGTGTTTTTCGTAGAGGAAGGGCCACAGGTCAAGAAGGCCGGAAAAGGTGCCTCTACCGCGAAAGGGCATCAGGTTACCGGGCGCAATATAAGGGTCGTCTACCGGCTCCAGCTTCAGGTTTTTTTCAGGCGGTAGTTCTTTGATTTGGGTGAACACGGAGAGTCCGAGGAAGGTTTCCACGAACGTTCGCCACGGCGAGGCCAACGGATTGCTCGGAGAATCAGCAGACCTTTGGGTGAACTGGCTGAAATAGTAGGGTTGCTGGTCGTAAGGCAGGAACTGGCTGAAAAACCTTTGATAGGCCGTCGGTGCGGGGTCGCCAGCCGCCATCCCATCACGAGCGGTGAACAGGCGCTTAAGCTCGTCGCACATTTGTTGCCGGGTATAGCGCTTGAGTGGGTGAGCCGGATCGTGAGGTATATACAGAATCAATTCGTCACTGTGCCTGTCACCGATCGCAAAATAGACGCAGCCCACCAGTCTTTTTTTCATCAGGCCCATGTCGAGCGGCCAGACCCGTTTGCTGCCGAGCATGGGATAAACGTTGCCGCTGATCACCGAAAGAATCATCGCGTGATCCGCAGGTTCAATATCCCCGGCCAATACGGCGAGGTCGGCGGCGGCCTTCATGGTCGCGTTTTGGCTGGCAATAAAGTGTTGGCGAAGGGCCGGTTCAGGGCTCGTGTCCACCGGTTCAAAGAATGAGTTCAGGTAGCTCTGGTACTGCGCGCCGATGTCGAGGCTGCGGCACAACGACATAAACTGGCTGACCGTCAGGTTAACGGTCGTTGGCGTGTAGGTGCCGGCAGTGGCGGTTTCCAGCACATAACCCGAGGTCTTGTGGTAAGCACCCGGCTTGCACTCCCAGGCCTCGAAGTTATGCAAGGCCGCTTGCAGCATCGGCAGCTTCAGAAACTCGAAAGACGATATCTCCACTTGCAGCGCACTAAGCGCCAGCGGGCGCCGCAGGCAGAGCAACGTCTTGTCGACATCGACTTGCACGTGATACTGGTCGTTCAAGGCCTTGAGCAGTAGCGGTCGCGCGAACGCATCGATGTCCAGGAACGTCTTCATGGTGGCGTCCAGTTGGACCTGGGCCGTCACACTGGCCTTGAGGCTTGCGTCGTAGCTCTTGCGTTGTTCGGGCGATGCGTTCGTGTACCACGCCGGCAGCACTGGTGCGGCTTCTTTAAGCGCCATCCGACGAGCCGGTGTCGCGTCGACCAACCACTGGGGTACGGCCTTTTCGAGAAAATCGCCATGAATACTCAGGGTCGCCGCGGGCGGCCTGCCAGCGTCGGGACGGGGCGGTAAATCGGGCATGTTGTCACTCCTGTTAAATGAAGTGACAGCACACCACCCTCAACCCCTTGGCCGGTGGTGCATAGGTACAGGGCGTCTATGCTCAGTAGAACAGTCTGCCTGACGAGGGTGTTATGGACGATCCACTCGACAACAAGCCGCCGACCTTCTGGCAAATGCTGCACAGTGTGATGGCGGCGGCCTTTGGCGTGCAGAGCGGGAAAAATCGCGCCCGCGACTTCTCCCATGGCAAGCCCAGCCATTTTGTAGTGTTGGGTATTCTGTTCACCGCAGTGTTTGCGCTGGCCCTGTTCGGCATCGTCAAACTTGTGTTGTTGCTTGCTGGCGTTTAGCTACCGCAGCAGCAGTTGCAGGCTAAACGGATAGCGATAGGACGCAGGCTTGCCCACCGCCGACAGCGCTCGGAAATCCACCGCCGGCATCGGCCCCAACAACCGGCGGGCCTGCCTGGCGTCGATCAACTGGAACAACGCTTCCTGACGGTCACGCCCACCGTGAGCGCCGATATCCACGCCCTTGGCATCATCATTGATCAGCACCATCGCCCACCCGCCCAAGGTGAAATGCCCGGCGACCAACGTCGCCAGCCGCCCCTCAAGCCGCGCTTTCAAGATCTGCGGCGAGCTGTTGACCGCACTGAACAAAGCGTCCTTTCCCGGCACTCGCCCGCTGTCCTGCAACGCCTGCATCGCACCCAACGCCATCTCATCATTGGCCGACCACACCAGCGCCGTTTGCGGGTAGCGCTTGAACAGTTGCAGGGCCTGCTCGAAGGCGCGCGGCCGGCTCCATTCGCCGTAGACCAACTGGCGCAGGCGCACCTCGGGGTGCTCGGCCAACGCACGGCGCAAGCCTTGTTCACGCAGTTGCGCAGCCGGGGTGTTTTTGAAGCCGGAGAATGCCAGCAAGTCGAGGGATTCGCCGGGAGCCACCGGGCCATGCTGGCGGACCAGGTCGGTGAGCATCAGGTAGCCCGCCTGCTCATCATCGGGGACCAGGCTGCCCATCCATTTGGCATCATCGCGTGCATCGAGCATCTGCATTTGGTCAGGGGTCAGCGCGTTATTCACCATCAGCAACTTGACCCCGCTGCCCTCGGCCATGCGCAGGATCTGCGGCGCGACGTACTGCTCGTTCACCAGCACCAGGTAATCCGGCCGATCGGCGCCTTGCAGCGCTTCGCGGGCCTGAGCCAGGGTGTTTTGCACGTCGCGCTCCGAATAGCGCACGCGCAAATCCAGGCCGAGGTCCTTGGCGCCGGCCTGCATGAATTGCGCGTAGCTGACCCAGAAGGTTTCAGTCGACATGCCAGGGTTGAGAAACACCACCGACGTCGCGTGAGCCATTGCCCCGTACGTCGATCCCAGCAACCACATACACGTAATCAGAACCTTCAACATGTTTGTTCAAGCCTTGAACGTTGACCGCCATGATAATGGCAATGGGACAGTCAATCGAGGCTCAATACACACGCTTTACTGGTGGCCGACCCAGAACACAGCAGTGCCAACGACCAGGATTATCAGGAACAAAATGGCCCAGGCATCCACAGTGCTGTCGGGTTTACGGATTTTTGTCGAATTGCTCATCGCATCGCCTCTTGTCGGTTTTATAGGTGATTGCATTAAGACTCGACCACAGTAAAGTTCACACTTGCCCCTATGACAAATGTGGATATCAAGATAATCAGTCTCATTAGTCGATTTGGTTCTTTGCATATACTCAAACATCACTTTTGCGCATAAACGCAAACTGGTATCGTGCGCCGGCTCCGTTGGGAGTGCGCGGCCGTGCGCGCAGATTTGCCGAGAACAGGACCTATATGTACGTATACGACGAATACGATCAGCGCATCATCGAGGACCGCGTCAAGCAGTTCCGTGATCAGACCCGACGCTATCTGGAAGGCGAACTGAGCGAAGAAGAGTTCCGCCCTCTGCGCCTGCAAAATGGCCTGTATGTTCAGCGCTTTGCGCCGATGCTGCGGGTGGCCGTACCTTACGGCCAACTGACATCGCGCCAGACGCGCATGATGGCCAAGATTGCCCGCGACTTCGACAAAGGCTACGCCCACATCAGTACCCGCCAGAACGTCCAGTTCAACTGGCCGGCGCTGGAAGATGTGCCGGATATCCTGGCTGAGTTGGCGACCGTGCAGATGCACGCGATTCAGACCAGCGGTAACTGCCTGCGCAACGTGACCACCGACCAATTTGCCGGCGTTGCTGCCGACGAGTTGATCGACCCACGCCCATGGTGCGAAATCGTCCGTCAGTGGACCACCTTCCACCCGGAATTCGCCTACCTGCCGCGCAAGTTCAAGATCGCCATCAACGGCTCGACCTCGGACCGTGCAGCCATCGAAGTGCACGACATTGGCCTTGAGCCGGTGCACAACGCGGCGGGCGAGCTGGGCTTCCGTGTTCTCGTCGGCGGTGGCCTTGGCCGTACGCCGGTGGTCGGCGCGTTTATCAACGAGTTCCTGCCGTGGCAGGACCTGTTGAGCTACCTCGACGCGATCCTGCGGGTTTACAACCGCTATGGCCGTCGTGACAACAAGTACAAGGCCCGGATCAAGATCCTGGTCAAGGCGCTGACCCCTGAGGTATTTGCCCAGAAAGTCGACGCTGAAATGGAACACCTGCGCGGCGGCCAGACCACCCTGACCGAAGCCGAAGTACATCGCGTGGCGAAGCACTTCGTTGATCCCGAGTACAAGGCCCTGACAAATCAGGACGCCGAGTTAGCAGCGCTCGACCAGCAACACCCAGGCTTTGCCCGTTGGCGTTCGCGCAACACCCTGGCGCACAAACAGTCGGGTTATGTGGCGGTGACCCTGTCGCTGAAACCTACCGGTGTTGCACCGGGCGATATCACCGACAAACAGCTCGACGCCGTCGCCGACCTGGCCGACCGCTACAGCTTCGGCCAACTGCGCACCTCCCACGAACAGAACATTATTCTCGCGGACGTTGAGCAAAGCCAACTGTTCACCCTGTGGGGCGAACTGCGCGAAGGCGGTTTCGCCACGCCGAACATCGGCCTGTTGACCGATATCATCTGCTGCCCGGGCGGCGATTTCTGCTCCCTGGCCAACGCCAAGTCCATCCCGATTGCCGAGTCGATCCAGCGCCGCTTCGACGACCTGGATTACCTGTTCGACATCGGCGAGCTGGACCTGAACATCTCCGGTTGCATGAACGCCTGCGGTCACCACCACGTCGGCCATATCGGCATCCTGGGCGTGGACAAGAAAGGCGAAGAATTCTACCAAGTGTCCCTGGGTGGCAGTGCCAGCCGCGATGCGAGCCTGGGCAAGATCCTCGGCCCGTCCTTCGCCCAGGAAGCCATGCCTGAAGTGATCGGCAAACTGATCGACGTGTACGTCGAGCAGCGCACCGAAGATGAGCGTTTCATCGACACTTACCAGCGCATCGGCATCGACCTGTTCAAGGAGCGCGTCTATGCAGCGAATCATTAAGAATAACGAAGTCCTCGACGAAACCTGGCACTTGCTGCCCAAGGACGCGAGCTTCGATGGCATCTCCAACTGCGACGACCTGATCGTGCCCCTGGCCCTGTGGCGCGAACACGGCCACGCCCTGAAGGCCCGCGATGGCGGCCTGGGCGTGTGGCTGGACGCCGACGAAGAAGCCGAAGAAATCGGTGATGACGTGGAACACTTCCAGGTCATCGCCCTGAACTTCCCGGCCTTCACCGACGGCCGCAACTACTCCAACGCCCGCTTGCTGCGTGACCGCTATGGCTACAAAGGCGAGCTGCGGGCGATTGGCGACGTACTGCGCGACCAGCTGTTCTACCTGCGTCGCTGCGGGTTCGATGCCTTCGCCTTGCGCGCCGACAAAGACCCGTATGAAGCGCTGGAAAGCCTCAAGGATTTCTCGGTGACGTACCAGGCTGCCACGGATGAACCGCTGCCACTGTTCCGTCGTCGCTAAGCCTTATGCAATGCCGTTGTGGCGAGCGGGCTTGCCCCGCGTTGGGCTGCGCAGCAGCCCCAAAATCAGGCGAGAAAGAGTCACTGACTCACCGAAATTAGGGGCTGCTGCGCAGCCCAACGCGGGGCAAGCCCGCTCGCCACAGGTAGTGCGTTCACCGTTTCATTGCTTAATTGAACGACCTGACAGGCATGCCAGGGCTTTTTTATGAGTTGATGTTGATGGATGCCAGCATCTGCTTTTGCCCCATGGAGCACGGCACATCAGCCGGGTGCGCCCGCACCGCCTCAATCACGCTGAGCAATTGCGCCTTGCTGTGGGCCAACTTCGCCTGCATGCCTTCGATTTGCTGCACCTTGCGTTCCAGCGCCTCGATCAATTCGTCGCGCTTGTGCTCGCCCGGCGCCGGCATCAGCGCCTTGAGTTCCTGCAAAGTAAAGCCGGCCTGCTGCGCGCTTTGAATCAATTGCAGGGTCTGCAGCGCCTCGTCTGAGTAGCGTCGATAGCCATTGGCCTGGCGCCCCACCTGGCTGATCAACCCTTCGGCTTCATAAAACCGGATACGCGACGCCGCCAGCCCGCTCTGCTTTGCCAGCTCACCAATATTCATCGCAACGACCCACTTGACATTAAAGTTAACTTTAAGCTTAGCCTGACGCCTCCCCCGCTCAGGAGTCAACCCATGTCACCCTTTGAAGTCTTGCAACTGCCCAATGGCCAAGTACTCTCCAACCGCATCGCCAAGGCGGCGATGGAAGAGAACATGGCCGACGCACACCAGGCACCGTCCCATGAATTGAAACAGCTGTACAAGACCTGGGCAGACGGCGAACCCGGCTTGCTGCTGACCGGCAACGTGATGATCGACCGCCACGCCATGACCGGCCCGGGAGGCGTGGCCCTGGAAGACGAAACCCACCTGGACAGCTTCCGCGAATGGGCCGATGTCGCCCGTGCCAAGGGTGTGCACTTTTGGGTTCAGCTTAATCATCCGGGGCGTCAGACGCCGGGTAATTTGCAGCAGCCTGCCTTGGCGCCTTCCGCCGTTGCGCTGGACCTTGGTGGTTTCTCAAGGATGTTTGCCAAGCCCAAGGCAATGACCGAAGACGAGATTCAGGACGTGATCAAGCGCTTCGCCACCAGCGCCCGGCTCGCAGAGAAAGCCGGCTTTACCGGGGTGCAGATCCACGGGGCGCATGGGTATTTGTTGAGCCAGTTTCTTTCGCCGCTGAGCAACAGACGCACTGACCGCTGGGGTGGTTCGCTGCAAAACCGTGCGCGCTTGTTGCTGGACGTGATTCACGCCGTGCGCGCCAGCGTCAGCCCGTCATTTTGCGTGTCGGTGAAGCTCAACTCGGCCGACTTCCAGCGCGGCGGCTTCGACGCCGCCGATGCTCGCGCTGTGGTCGAGTTGCTCAACCCGCTGCCCATCGACTTGCTGGAGTTGTCCGGCGGCAGCTACGAAGCACCGGCCATGCAGGGCGAAGCGCGGGATGGTCGGACTCTGGCGCGCGAGGCGTACTTTCTGGAGTTCGCCAAGGAGTTGGCAACCATCGCCAAAATGCCATTGATGGTCACCGGAGGCATTCGCCGCCTGCCCGTCGTGCAGCAGGTGCTGGACAGTGGCATCGCCATGGCCGGTATCGCCACGGCCCTGACCCTGGAACCGCAACTGATCAAACACTGGCGCGAAGGCCGCGACCTCAACCCGCAACTCAAACCCATCAGTTGGCAGCGCAAGCCACTGGCGGCACTGGCCATCCTTGCCGTGGTGCGTTACCAGATGCGTCGCCTGAGCAATGGCCGCCTGCCTCAACCCAAGGTCGCGCCATGGCTGGCACTGCTGCGTGACCAATGGTTTATCGCCCGGCGCACCCGTCAATACCGCGCCGCCATGACTCAATCTTCACATTAAAAGGGTGAGCATTCGCCGTGATCAAACTGTCCTCTAGTGATCAGCAGTTTTTAACCTCACTGACGATTGGAGTTCTTCATGGCGAAAATCAACCTGGCCCAGCAACTGGCGACCACCCTTGAACAGGCGGGCATCAAGCGTATCTGGGGCCTGACCGGCGACAGCCTCAACGGCCTGACCGACGCCCTGCGCACCATGGACAGCATCGAGTGGATGCATGTGCGCCACGAAGAAGTCGCCGCCTTTGCCGCCGGCGCAGAAGCCGCCGCCACGGGTGAGTTGACCGTGTGCGCCGGCAGCTGCGGGCCGGGCAACCTGCACTTGATCAATGGCCTGTTCGACTGCCATCGCAACCACGTGCCGGTACTGGCGATTGCTGCGCAAATCCCCTCCTCCGAGATCGGCCTGAACTACTTTCAGGAAACCCATCCCCAGGAGCTGTTCAAGGAGTGCAGCCATTTTATCGAGCTGGTAACCAACCCCGCGCAGATGCCTCAAGTACTGCACCGTGCCATGCGCTCGGCGATCCTTAACCGTGGCGTGGCCGTGGTGGTGATTCCCGGCGACGTGTCACTGCTGGAAGTCGAAGACAAGCTCAAGCCATGGCCCGCCCTGCACGCTCCGCGCACCTTGCCAGCCGAACCAGACCTGCAACAGCTCACCGACATTTTGCAAAGCAGCGAGAAAGTTACCCTGTTGTGCGGCAGCGGCTGTGCCGGTGCCCATGACCAAGTTGTGGCCCTGGCTGACGCACTGGGCGCGCCGGTGGTGCACGCGTTGCGCGGCAAGGAGCATGTGGAATGGGACAACCCGTTTGATGTGGGCATGACCGGCCTGATCGGCTTCAGCTCGGGTTACCACGCCATGCTCGATTGCGACACGCTGATCATGCTTGGCACTGACTTCCCGTATCGCCAGTTTTACCCCACTGACGCGAAAATCATCCAGGTCGACCGCAACCCGCAGGCATTGGGGCGTCGCGCTACTCTGGATTTGGGCATTGCGGCTGATGTCGGCGAGACCATTGACGCGCTGTTGCCCCGCCTGACGCGCAAGACTGATCGCAGCTTTCTCGAAACCTCGTTGAAGCATTACGAGAAAGCCCGCCAGGGCCTGGATGATCTGGCGCAGCCGTCCAAGGCTGATCGCCCGATCCATCCGCAATACGTGGCGCGGTTGCTCAGTGAGCTGGCGGATGATGATGCGATTTTTACCGCTGACGTGGGCTCGCCAACTGTTTGGGCGGCGCGCTATTTGAAGATGAACGGCAAGCGCCGTTTGATCGGCTCGTTTAACCATGGCTCGATGGCCAACGCCATGCCCCAGGCTATCGGTGCTCAGGCGGCTTTCCCTGGGCGGCAGGTGATCTCGATGTCTGGCGATGGTGGTTTCGCCATGTTGATGGGGGATTTCATCTCGCTGGCGCAGTTGAAATTGCCGGTGAAAGTAATTGTGTTTGATAACTCGTCACTGGGGTTTGTGGCGATGGAAATGAAGGCGGCTGGGTATCTGGACACTGGCACGGAGCTGAAGAATCCGGACTTTGCGGCCATGTCTAATGCCATGGGTATTTTGGGGATTCGTGTGGAGCAGTCTGAGGACCTGGAGCCGGCCTTGCGCCGGGCGCTGGCCCATGATGGACCGGTGCTGGTGGACGTGGTGACGGCGACTCAGGAACTGGTGATGCCACCGACCATCAAGCTGGAACAGGCCAAGGGGTTTAGCCTGTATATGCTTAAGGCGGTGATGAGCGGGCGCGGGGATGAGGTGATTGAGTTGGCGCGGACTAATTGGTTGCGTTGATTGGCTTGGGGTTTTTGGGTGCATATCCGTTATTTGGGTGATGGCTGATATCGGTTCCGCTCTTACAGCGGGTCACTTTTGGAAGGACCCAAAAGTAACCAAAAAGTCCTCGCCCCACCACTCGGCACCTCGCTTAGGCTCGGTGTGCCCGCACTCCGGCTTGAATCCGTGGGCCGCCGCGATGGGCCATCCTTGGCCCAGCGCGGCTAACCCGGCGTCCTGCCGGGTTACCCACGGATTCAAGCCTGCGTGCGGCCATCGTGGTTAACGGGCGCCTCAGATCAAGATCAAAATCTAAAGCACGGCGGCCTAGTAGCCGACCTGAGTGGTTGAATCAAAAGCGCTGTTTTTGCCAAGGCAGATTGCATTCTTCCTGATGTATGAAGATCAACTGTGGGAGCGGGCTTGCTCGCGAATGCGGTGTATCAGCCACCAGATTCATCACTGACCCACCGCCTTCGCGAGCAAGCCCGCTTCCACAGTTTTGATCGAGTACAACCGCCGAGTGCGTGATCAGGACAGGAAACCGCCGTCCACATTCAGCGACACGCCGGTGGTGTAGCTGGACGCTTCACTGGCGAGGAACAGCACCGCGCCGGCCATTTCGCTTGGGTCGGCCACGCGCTTGAGCGGGATCTGCGCCAGGGCCATTTTCAGGATGGCGTCATTCTTCACCAGCGCCGAGGCGAACTTGGTGTCGGTCAGGCCTGGCAGCAGGGCGTTGCAACGAATGCCGAATGCGGCGCATTCCTTGGCGAAGACCTTGGTCATGTTGATGACGGCGGCCTTGGTCACTGAATAGATGCCCTGGAACACGCCGGGGGAAATCCCGTTGATCGAGGCCACGTTGATGATGCTGCCGCCGCCGTTGTCGCGCATCAGCTTGCCGGCTTCTACCGACATGAAGAAGTAGCCGCGAATGTTCACATCGACGGTCTTCTGGAACGCGCCGAGGTCGGTGTCCAGTACGTTGCAGAACTGTGGGTTGGTCGCGGCATTGTTGACCAGAATGTCCAGGCGGCCGAACTGTTCACGGATGCTGGCGAACACCTGGGTGATCTGCTCCATTTCACCGATATGGCAGGCCACGGCGGTTGCCTTGCCACCGGCGGCAATGATCGCATCGGCCACGTGCTGGCAGCCTTCGAGCTTGCGGCTGGACACGATGACGTGGGCGCCTTGCTGGGCCAGCAACTTGGCGATGGCTTCACCGATCCCACGGCTTGCGCCGGACACAAAGGCGATTTTGCCGTCGAGGTCAAACAGGTCTGTCTTGGACATAAGGGTTCCTTGTTGGGGGCAATCAGAGCGCGGATGTGCTGATGACCTTCAGGCTCATTTGCTCCAGCAGCGTGTTCATGTGGATGAACTGCGCAAAGCGTTTGTCCTGGGTCTGGCCATGGAAAAAGCGGTAGTAGATCTGCTGCACGATGCCGGCCAGGCGGAACAGGCCGTAGGTGTAGTAGAAGTCGAAATTGTCGATCTGGATGCCGCGGCGCTGTGCGTAGTAATCAACGAACTGGCGGCGCGTGAGCATGCCGGGCGCGTTGCTCGGCTGGCGGCGCATCAGTTGCACTGGTGCCGGGTCTGCGGCTTCGATCCAGTAGGCGAGGGTGTTGCCGAGGTCCATCAGCGGGTCGCCGAGGGTGGTCAGTTCCCAGTCCAATACACCGATGATCTGCATCGGGTTGTGGGGGTCGAGGATCACGTTGTCGAAGCGGTAGTCGTTGTGCACGATGCTGGAGGTCGGATGGTCGGCCGGCATCTTGTCATTGAGCCAGGCACGTACGGCTTCCCAGCTCGGGGCATCGGGGGTCAGGGCTTTCTCGTAACGGTCGCTCCAGCCGCGAATCTGGCGCTCCACGTAGCCTTCCGGTTTGCCCAGGTCGGCCAGGCCGCAGGCGCTGTAGTCAACCTGGTGCAGCTCGACAAACTTGTCGATAAAGCTTTTGCACAACGCTTCGGTCTGTGTGGCGTCGAGGCCGAGTTCGTCTGGCAGGTCGGAGCGCAGGATGATCCCGTTGACCCGCTCCATCACGTAAAACTCAGCGCCGATCACCGAGTCGTCGGTGCAGTGCACGTAAGCCTTGGGGCAATACGGAAAGCCGTCCTTGAGCTGATTGAGAATGCGATACTCGCGACCCATGTCATGGGCGGATTTGGCCTTGTGACCAAACGGGGGACGGCGCAGCACGAATTCCTGGCCCGGGTATTCCAGCAGATAGGTCAGGTTCGACGCGCCGCCGGGGAACTGGCTGATTTTGACCGCGCCGCTCAGGCCTGGAATATGGGCCTTGAGGTACGGATCGATCAGGTTGGCATCGAGTTCTTCGCCGGGGCGAATCTGGGTCGATTGGTCGTTCAGCGCCATGCTTATCCCTTCTGCTTATTCTAAAGGCCTTGGACTATTGGCTAATCTAATGCGCACCGCTGCCAAGCGACAAGGCCGGGGCGGCTTAATAGGTTAGCGTGTTGGACGATGATCAGTGGGCCTGATGCGCTCAAGTCTAAAGGTGCGCATCAGGTCAGGCTGGGGGTTTGCTATGCGTTGCGCGGCGGCAGCGTCACCGGTGTCAGTACCGGGCGGCCGGCGAAGTATTCGACCAGGTTGTCGGCTACGCGCTGCACGGTGTCGTGAGCCGCTTCCGGCGATAGGCCGGCCACGTGGGAGGTGAGTACGGTGTTGCCGAGTTTTTTCAGCGCGTCGGGCACTTTGGGCTCGTCATCGAACACGTCCAGCGCCGCGCCGCCGATACGCCGCTGCTCCAGAGCGGCCACCAGGTCTGCCGTAACCACCACACTGCCGCGGCCGATGTTGACCAGGTAACCGTTGGGTCCCAGCGCGTCGAGCGCGTGCCGATCAATCAGGTGGCGGGTGCTCGCGCCACCGGGCGTGGCCAGGATCAGGAAGTCCGAAGTGCGCGCCAGTTCCACGGCGGTGGCGCAATAGGTGTAGTCCACATCATCGCGGGGCTGGCGGTTGTGATAACTGACTTCCATGCCGAAGCCGAGCGACGCGCGCCTGGCGATTTCCATGCCCACAGCGCCCAGCCCGAGAATGCCCAGCTGTTTGCCGCCCAGGGAAGGGCGCATCACCTTCGGCCATTCGCTGCGCCGCACGGCGGCATCCGTCTGGGGAATGCCCCGTACCAGCGACAACAGCAACGCCATGGCGTGGTCGGCCACTGACGGCGCGTTCACCCCGGCGCCGTTGGTCACCACAATCCCGCGATTGCTGGCGGCCTGCAGGTCCACATGTTCATAGCCGGCACCAATCACGCAGATGATTTCCAGCAGCGGTAACGCTGCGATTTCCTCGGCGTACAGGCCCAGCGGGCCACGGGTCAGCACCGCCTTGATCTGCCCACCGTGGGCCTTGATCGCCTGAGCGCGCTCGGCGGGCGTCGGCGCCAGAATCACGTGAAAGTCATTGCTCTCGATGATTTGCAGGTATTCGTTGATGGTTTCAACCAGGACCAGAACAGTGGTGGACATCGGGAGGCTCTTCCTGAAGGGTTTGAGAGGAGGAGTATGCGGGATTTGTAAGACGGTACGTTTTGTTCCATCAGAAAAAACCCGCACAAGGGGCGCTAGAACTGAATATCCTGTGCTTTCACCCGCTTAACAAATGCCCCGGCCAGGGTGGTGTTGTGATGCTCGATGATCGCCTCGGCCTTGAGCGCCGCAGTGTCCATGCAGGTGTGGGCGTCTTGCGGCAGTACAACCGAGAAACCCAGCTCCACCGCCACGCGGCAGGTTGTGTCGACACAAAACTGGGTTTTCATCCCTGCAACCACCAGCTCATCGACCTTCGCTGCTGCGAGGTGTTGCGCCAGGTCTGTACCCAGGAAACAGCTCGGCCGGGTTTTATTGAACACGTGGTCGCGGGTTACGTCGACATCCAGAGCCGGCCACAGCTGCCAGAGCGGGCTGCCGGCTTCGATTGGGGAACCTGCCGGGCCGGTGTGGCGTGCGACGAAGACAGGCGCATCGGCGGTGCGAGCGCGCCTGATAAGTGCATTGATGGTGCCCAGCACACGTTCGCGTTCGAACGGTTTATCCGGGCCATCAAACAGGCCGATTTGCATATCGATGATCAGCAGGGCGGTGTTCATGGTGTTGCTCCTTGTGATTGCCAGGTGGCGGAGCAATAAAAAAGCCCCGTCCATTGCTGGCGGGGCCGTTGGTTGTTTACTGGGTGTATCTAGTTCATGCACCCACGGCAACCACGCGACCCGCCAGTGGCGGTCGTGGTGGTGCGGGTGAGGCGGCGCTGAATAAGGTTCATGGCCCGATCATGCTGGCACGGGCGCTTGGCTGTCAACGAAGGCATCTGAATTGGTTTCGGGCAAAAGCGTTTCGTGCGGCCTCAAGGAATTCATCTGACAAGCTACCGCCGCGCGCCACGGTTTAGGTGCCGTTCCTCAGCTAAGTCTTTGCTTATTCACAAGAATCCCGGACAATTCGGCCCCTTCTATGGCTGGGGCGCTGCCTGTCAGGTTTTCTGACTCGTCCCGGCCGTGTCAATGCGGAGATCCGACCGGATGAATGATCAGGCCAATAGCGTCGACGAACGCTATGAGACGACACCTGCAACCCTCGCAAGCTGGAGCCGCCAGGACACCACCTGGATGCTCGGTCTGTTCGGCACCGCCATTGGCGCCGGTACGTTGTTTTTGCCAATCAATGCGGGCCTCGGGGGCTTTTGGCCGCTGGTGATCCTGGCGCTGCTGGCGTTCCCGATGACGTTCTTCGCCCACCGTGGCCTGACCCGTTTCGTACTGTCTGGCCGCGAAGGTTCCGACATCACCGACGTGGTCGAGGAACACTTCGGCATCAAGGCCGGCGCGCTGATTACCTTGCTCTACTTCTTCGCAATCTTCCCGATCCTGCTGATCTACAGCGTGGCGCTGACCAACACGGTCGGCAGCTTTATGGAACACCAACTGCACATCATGCCGCCGCCGCGGGCGATCCTGGCGTTTGTGCTGATCCTCGGCTTGCTGGCCGTGGTGCGGTGTGGCGAGCAAGTGATCGTCAGGGCCATGAGCCTGATGGTGTATCCGTTTATCGTCGCGTTGCTGTTCCTGGCGGTGTACCTGATCCCGCACTGGACCGGTGGCATTCTCAGCACCGCGCGTGAGGTGCCGGCGCCGTCGGCGTTGCTCAGCACGCTGTGGCTGGCGATTCCGGTGATGGTGTTCTCGTTCAACCATTCGCCGATCATCTCGGCCTTTGCGGTTGACCAGAAGCGCCAGTACGGCGCGAACGCCGATGAGCGCAGCTCGCAGATTCTGTCCCGCGCGCACCTGTTGATGGTGGTGATGGTGCTGTTCTTTGTGTTCAGCTGCGTGCTGACCTTGTCGCCGGCACAGCTGGCGGAAGCGAAAGCGCAGAACCTGTCGATCCTGTCGTACCTGGCCAACCATTTCGACAACCCGACCATCGCCTTCGCCGCGCCGTTGATTGCGTTCGTGGCGATTGCCAAGTCGTTTCTGGGCCACTACATCGGCGCCAGCGAAGGCCTTAAAGGCCTGGTGCTGAAAACCGGTCGCCGCCCAGCCGCCAAGTCTCTGGACCGCATGACCGCTGCGTTCATGTTGGTGGTGTGCTGGCTGGTCGCCACGCTTAACCCAAGCATTCTCGGCATGATCGAGACCCTGGGCGGCCCGGTGATTGCGTCGATTCTGTTTCTGATGCCGATGTACGCGATCCGCAAGGTGCCAGCCATGGCCAAGTACCGTGGGCAGGCGTCTAACGTGTTTGTGACTGCTGTTGGCTTGGTGGCGATTACGGCGTTGGTGTATTCGCTGATTGCTTGAGCCTGATGCGGTCTATGTGACTGTGCAGATCTAAACTGTGGGAGCTGGCTTACCTGCTCCCACAGTTGTTTTGTGGTGTTGCTAATACTGTATTCCAGGCATAAAAAAACGCCGCGTATCGTGCGATACGCGGCGTTTTTTCACATCAACACCTTAGGCTTGAATCACCGGGATGTTGGCGCTTGCTGCGATTTTGCGGAACTCGGCGATCTGGTCGAAGTTCAGGTAGCGGTAAACGTCACTGGCCATGGTGTCCAGTTTCGCTGCGTAACCCATGTACTCTTCGACAGTCGGCAAGCGACCCAGCGTGGAAGCGACTGCCGCCAGCTCAGCCGAGGCCAGGTAGACGTTGGCGCCGTCACCCAGGCGGTTCGGGAAGTTACGGGTCGACGTCGACACAACGGTCGAATTCGGCTCTACACGTGCCTGGTTACCCATGCACAGCGAGCAGCCCGGCATTTCCATGCGCGCGCCAGCCTTGCCGTAGATGCCGTAGTAGCCTTCTTCGGTCAATTGGTGAGCGTCCATCTTGGTCGGCGGCGACAGCCACAGACGGGTTGGCAGCTGACCCTTGACCTGTTCCAGCAGTTTACCGGCAGCGCGGAAGTGACCGATGTTGGTCATGCACGAACCGATGAACACTTCGTCGATCTTCTCACCGGCAACGCTGGACAACAGACGGGCGTCGTCCGGGTCGTTGGGTGCGCAGAGGATCGGCTCGTTGATGTCGGCCAGGTCGATCTCGATGATTTCGGCGTATTCCGCGTCGGCATCGGCTTCCATCAGCTCTGGGTTGGCAACCCAGGCTTCCATCGCTTGGGCGCGACGTTCCAGGGTGCGTGGGTCGCCGTAACCTTCACCGATCATCCAGCGCAGCAGGGTGATGTTGGAGTTCAGGTATTCGGTGATCGACTCTTTCGACAGCTTGATGGTGCAACCGGCAGCCGAACGTTCAGCCGAGGCGTCGGACAGCTCGAAAGCTTGTTCCAGCGTCAGGTCGTTCAGGCCTTCGATTTCCAGGATGCGGCCGGAGAAAGCGTTCTTCTTGCCTTTCTTCTCGACTGTCAGCAAGCCCGACTGGATCGCGTAGTAAGGAATGGCATGAACCAGGTCACGCAGGGTGATGCCAGGTTTCATTTTGCCTTTGAAGCGCACCAGGATCGATTCCGGCATGTCCAGTGGCATGACGCCAGTGGCTGCGGCAAACGCGACCAGACCGGAACCGGCCGGGAACGAGATGCCCATCGGGAAACGGGTGTGGGAGTCACCACCGGTACCGACGGTGTCCGGCAGCAGCATACGGTTCAGCCAGCTGTGGATGATGCCGTCGCCTGGACGCAGCGATACACCGCCACGGGTCATGATGAAGTCAGGCAGGGTGTGGTGGGTGGTCACGTCGATCGGCTTTGGATAAGCCGCGGTATGGCAGAACGACTGCATTACCAGATCGGTCGAGAAGCCCAGGCACGCCAGGTCTTTCAGTTCATCACGGGTCATAGGACCGGTGGTGTCCTGGGAGCCCACGGTGGTCATCTTCGGTTCGCAGTAGGTGCCAGGGCGAACGCCTTTGCCTTCTGGCAGGCCGCACGCCTTGCCGACCATTTTCTGTGCCAGGGTGAAACCCTTGCCGGTATCGACTGGGGCTTCAGGCAGTTTGAACAGGTCGGTAGGGCCCAGGCCCAGCTCAGCACGTGCCTTGTCGGTCAAGCCACGACCGATGATCAGCGGAATACGGCCGCCGGCGCGCACTTCGTCCAACAGCACCGGGGTCTTCATTTCGAAGGTGGTGATGACGTCGTCGGTGCCGTGTTTGCAGACTTTGCCCGCATGTGGATACAGGTCGATCACGTCGCCCATATTCATGTCGGTCACGTCGAATTCGATCGGCAGTGCGCCGGCATCTTCCATGGTGTTGTAGAAGATTGGAGCGATCTTGCTGCCGAAGCAGAAGCCGCCAGCGCGCTTGTTCGGCACGTAAGGAACGTCGTCGCCGAAGAACCACAGCACGGAGTTGGTTGCCGATTTACGCGACGAACCGGTACCGACCACGTCACCGACGTAGGCGATCGGGAAACCCTGGCCGCGCATCTCTTCGATCTGCTTCATCGGGCCGGTTTTGCCTTGCTCGTCCGGCACAATGCCTTCACGCGCCATTTTCAGCATGGCCAGGGCGTGCAGCGGGATGTCAGGGCGGGACCAGGCGTCCGGGGCAGGGGACAGGTCGTCAGTGTTGGTTTCGCCGGTGACCTTGAACACGCGCAGGCTGATTTTGTCAGCCAGGACAGGGCGGTTGCGGAACCACTCGCCGTCAGCCCAGGACTGGATCACGCCTTTGGCGTGCTCGTTGCCGTTGCGGGCTTTCTCGGCCACGTCGTGGAACGCATCGAACATCAGCAGGGTGTGCTTGAGTTGGGCGGCAGCAACCGGCGCCAGCGTGGCGTCGTCCAGCAGCTCGACCAGGGTCACGATGTTGTAGCCGCCTTGCATGGTGCCAAGCAGTTCAACAGCGCGCTTCTTGTCGATCAGGGGGGAAGTGGCTTCGCCCTTGGCCAGGGCAGACAGGAAACCGGCCTTGACGTAGGCAGCTTCGTCAACGCCTGGTGGAATGCGGTTGGTGATCAGGTCAACGAGGAATTCTTCTTCGCCAGCCGGGGGATTTTTCAGCAGCTCGACCAGGCCTGCGGTTTGTTCGGCGTTAAGCGGCTGGGGAACGATACCCAGTGCTGCGCGCTCTTCGATATGTTTGCGGTAGGCTTCAAGCACAGTTATTACCCTCATCAGTGGTCCCACGGGACGCTCATCCAGAAATGATCGGCACGCGTGCGCTCGGGGGCTTTTTGGGCCGCAAAGCCAGCGCTGCCGGCATTTCTCACAGAAGCTGCTTTCAAAGTTTTACGCCTGCAGAGCGGAGCTGATGAGGGTTGGCGCTGGCTACTTACAGGGTAAATAACCGTCGCCAACACCGCTCTGAAGGAACGACTGTGCTCGTGACGCTTTGAAAACAGCTTCCAATGGATTATTGGCGCCTTACAAGGCCGGATGATTCTACGGCAAAAAAAATCTAAAGGTAAGTTGCCAAGCCAAGTTTGCAGGGTGATGAAGGTTAGACAAAGGGCTAACATGGCGCACTGTTTCGCCACATTGCGTGTTGTCGCCCATGTCCAACCACACCATCAAGACCCCCTGCGTCGGCCTGTGCTCCACGGTTTACGGCGATCTCGTGTGCCGCGGCTGCAAGCGCTTCCACCACGAAGTGATCCAGTGGAACGGCTATAACGAAGAAGAAAAGCGCGCGGTCTGGCTGCGGCTTGAGCAGCTGTTGGTGCAGGTAATGGCGGGAAAAGTGGAAGTGTTCGACCCCAGGACCCTGCGCGGCCAACTGGAGCAACGCAAGATTCGCTTTGTGCCGCACCAGTCCGAGTACTGCTGGGCCTACCAGTTGATCGCCCGGGGCGCGCGGGTGATTTCCAACCTGGAGGCGTATGGCATGGTGTTATTGCCGGAGTTTCGCGGTTGGGCGTTGCCGGAGTTGCGGGATGCGATTGATCGGGAGTTTTTTATTCTGTCCGAGGCGCATTACCAGCGCTACATCGCACCGGGGTTCTTGCGCGATGCACTTGCTCCCTGACTGCACCGGTCAATGTGGGAGCTGGCTTGCCTGCGATGGCGGCCTGTCAGTCGATACAGTGTTTGCTGGTCCACCGCTATCGCAGGCAAGCCAGCTCCCACCTTTTGATCTTCATTGTTTGAAAGGTCTGCATCAGGCCTTGGTCGCCAGCTCTTCCAGGTGATCCATCAGCTCCTGCGGCTTGAGCACCAGCACATCACCTTCGACCTCATCCAGCACCACTTCAGCCGTATTGCCAATCAACGCCCCTGAAATCCCGGTGCGCGCCACTGTGCCGATAACTGTCACGGCCGCCTCCCATTTATGTGCGGCAAACGGAATCAATACATCCGCCGGGCCTTCTTCGATATGCAGGTGTGCGTCATCCACATCGAATTCAGCCTGGAACGTCTTGCACTGCTCGCGATAGCGCCCTTCAATGGTTTCCTTGAGTTGAAAGGTCGGGTCTGCTACCGACAGCATGGGCGACGGGTGCGCGCTGATCACGTGCAACTGTGCCTTGGCCAGGCGCGCGATGTCGAAGCCGTGATCCACGATGGTGTTGTGCAATGCCTGGTGTTCGTGGTCGGTATTGCCCACGTCAATGGCCGCCAGTACCACCTTGCCGGCCCAGGGTGTCGCGGTTTTCACCAGCAGCACCGGGGTAGGGCAATAGCGCAGCAGTTTCCAGTCCGCCGGCGTCAGCAGGGCTTTTTTCAGGGGGCTGTCGGGGAAGTGCTGTTTGACGACAAGGCCGCAGCCTTCGGCCTGCTGCACGTCGATGATGGTTTCATGCAGGCTGTCATTCCACGCCTGCTCGGTGGTCACGCTGTAGCCGTCTTCCTGCAAACCGGATTTAAGCAGGCTCAGCAATGCCGAGTGTTCATGCTTTTTATCGCACACCAGCAAATGCAGGTGCGCACCGGTGACCCCGGCGATCAGCTTGGCGCGCTTTAAGGCCAGGCTTTGCGCATGCTCGGGCTCAATGACCACCAAAATGCTGCGAATGGCTTGCATGCTCGGGTTCTCCAGATAAAGACGGGGCGTGGAACAACTATAGTTGCTGGCGAGCGTACGTCATGTTGATACACATCAAGGCCGGTGGCTGGTGGTCTGCGGCGCGGTCGGTATAATCGGCGCCCTTTTGTGATGCTTTTGCCCGTGAGCCCGATGAACCTGCCCGAAATCCACGAATTCCTCGGTTGCCGCACCCCTGACGCCTGGGTTCAGGCCGCGTTGGCCGATCAGGACACCCTGCTGATCGACCACAAGAACTGCGAATTCAAAGCCGCCAGCACCGCCATGAGCCTGATGGCCAAGTACCACGGCCATGTCGACCTGATCAGCATGATGTCGCGTCTGGCCCGTGAGGAATTGGTGCACCACGAACAGGTCATGCGCCTGATGAAAAAGCGCAAGGTCGAACTGCGCCAATTGCATGCCGGGCGTTATGCCTCGGGTTTGCGCAAGGTGGTGCGCACCCATGAACCGGTCAAACTGGTGGACACGCTGGTGGTCGGCGCCTTTATCGAAGCGCGCAGTTGCGAGCGTTTCGAGGCGCTGGTGCCGCATCTGGACGAAGAACTCGGCAAGTTCTACTTCGGGTTGCTCAAGAGTGAAGCGCGGCACTTCCAGGGGTATTTGAAGCTGGCGTACCAATACGGCGACGCCAAGGACATCGCCCAGGTCATCGAGCGGGTGAGGACGGCTGAGAGGGAACTGATCGAATCACCCGATATCGAGTTCCGCTTTCACAGTGGCGTGCCAGCCTGAGGCGACGGCTATGCCGATCAGCGCGGTGATCCCGGTTAACAGCAGGATCACCGTTTGCGTGCCCAAGGGCGCCGCCAACACGGAAATCAGCAGCCCCGCCAACGGTTGGGACAGGTTGTTGAGCAGTGTGATCACGCCCACGGTCTTGCCAAAGTCCTGCACCGGAATCACCCGTTGACGGGTGCTGCGCAGGTAGACATTGAACATCTTGTCGAAACCGGTGATCAGCAGGAAACCAAGGGTGTAAGCCCACAGGTTAGGGCTGATCGCGGTGATCAACGCGCCTGCGCCGATCATCACGTACGACAGCCCGCCCAGTAGTTTCAGCGGCAACGCGGCCCGTGCCAGGTAAAACAGAATCGCGATGGTCACCGCCGCGCCCGCCGCTTGCAGCACGGCATAGGTGTCCTTGCCCGCCGCGAAGTGGCCCGTCACCAGCGCGGCAGAGGTGGCCAGCGTCACGCCGATGATCAGGTTTACCCCAACCGCCAGCGTAATGATCCGCTTCAATTCCACCAGCGTGCGGATATGCCCGAATGCGATGCGCAGCGGTTGCCACCAAATGTCGCGATGTTGCTCAAAGCTTTCCAGCTCCACAGCGCCCGTGCGCTGCCAAACCCGCATTGCCACGTCTGCCAGCACAAACAGCCCGGCCACGCCCAGCACCACTAAGTGCCAGGCCCATACCTCCAGCATCAATGCGGCCACCAATGGCCCGAGCACCAGCCCGCTCTGGTCGGCGATTTGTGAATAGGACAGGGTTTTGGCGTAGGTGTACTGCTTGAAAATATGCGGCAGTAACACCTCCCGCGCCATGATGCCCTGAGTGGTCAACACCCCGCACAGCGCCGACAGCGCGACGATCCAGTAAATACCGTCGAACAGCCCATACAGTGCCACTGCCACTACGCAGGCCAGCGCCCGATACACTTGGCTGATATGCAGGATGCGCACCGGCGAGAACTTGTCGCACAAGGCGCCGCACACCGGAAAGGCCAGGTAGCGCGGCAGCGACTCGACAAAAAATGCCAGCCCCGCCCACGAGACGCTCTGGGTGGTTTGAAACACGATTAACGGCACGATAAACAACAGAATCTGATCGGCCAGCCGTGACAGGAACAGCGAAACAAAGAACGCCAGGTAATCCTTACGCATACAGCTCCCTGTGAATGGCGTTAAAGAGTGCGGGGTATTTGTTAAAAACGCTTAAAAGCATGAAGCCTCGTCGTCCCGTAATCGCCAGGCGCTTCTGCCGCGCAGCTTGCCACCTATAATGCCCGCACTTCAATCCGCGCATCCACACTGAGAATTTATCAGCGTGAGCTGAATCAGCTTAAGCAGCAGGCCGACCCGTGTCAGAGTGCGGGCAGGTGGAGGTGCTGGATTCGGAGTGGGGCGGGGCGTTGTTTCGGATGAGGTGGGGGGATGCTGAGTAGTGTGGGCTGGGTTGTCTGCGGTGGCGTTTTGTCGGGGTACATACGTGGTTAACGGGCGCCTCGGATCAAGATCAAAATCTACAGCACGGCGGCCTGGTAGCCGACCTGCGGGGTTGAATCAAAGGCGCTGTTTTTTCTGGAGCAGATTGCGTTCTCCCAGACAAAATGGAGATCCACCTGTGGGAGCGGGCTTGCTCGCGAATGCGGTGTATCAGCCACCAAATCCATCACTGACCCACCGCCTTCGCG